>NZ_CP147874.1:938635-1251513 GCF_045690335.1 Haloplanus litoreus
CCGGATGTCGATCATGGCCCACGAGGTGGTCGTGATGCCGTACAAGACGTTCCGGCTCAACACCACCGTCTGCCCGCCGTACAACGCCGACTTCGACGGCGACGAGATGAACATGCACGCCCTCCAGAACGAGGAGGCGCGGGCGGAGGCGCGCGTGTTGATGCGCGTCCAGGAGCAGATTCTCAGCCCCCGGTTCGGCGAGAACATCATCGGGGCCATCCAGGACCACATCAGCGGGACCTACCTGCTGACCAACGAGAACCCCCACTTCAGCGAGACGCAGGCGCTCGACCTGCTCCGGGCGACGAGCGTCGACGAACTGCCCCCTGCCGACGGGGAGGAGGACGGCGCTCCCTACTGGACCGGGCGGACGGTCTTCTCGGAACTCCTGCCCGACGACCTGAACCTCGAGTTCTCGTCGTCGGCGGGCGACACGGTCGAAATCGTCGACGGCCAGCTCGTCTCGGGCACCATCGACGAGGACGCGGTCGGCGCGTTCGGCGGCGAAATCGTCGACACGCTCACGAAGGTGTACTCCGAGACGCGTGCACGCGTGTTCATCAACGAGGTGGCCGCGCTGGCGATGCGGGCGATCATGCACTTCGGGTTCTCGCTGGGCATCGACGACGAGTCCATCCCGACGGCGGCGAACGAACAGGTCGACGACGCCATCGGGAACGCCTACGAGCGGATCGAGGAACTCATCCAGCGCTACGAGGCCGACGAACTCGAATCCCTGCCGGGTCGCACCATCGACGAGACGCTGGAGATGAAGATCATGCAGACGCTCGGCAAGGCCCGCGACAGCGCGGGTGAGATCGCAGAGGAGCACTTCGACGAGGACAACCCCGCCGTCATCATGGCGCGTTCGGGTGCCCGTGGATCGATGCTCAACCTGACCCAGATGGCCGGCTGTGTCGGTCAGCAGGCAGTCCGCGGCGAGCGGATCAACCGCGGCTACGAGGACCGCACGCTGAGCCACTACCAGCCGAACGACCTCTCGGCCGAGGCACACGGCTTCGTCGAGAACTCCTACCGTGGCGGCCTGACGCCGCGGGAGTTCTTCTTCCACGCGATGGGTGGCCGCGAGGGCCTGGTCGACACGGCAGTCCGGACCTCGAAGTCCGGATACCTCCAGCGCCGCCTGATCAACGCGCTGTCGGAACTGGAGTCCCAGTACGACGGCACGGTACGCGACACCTCCGACACCATCGTCCAGTTCGAGTTCGGCGAGGACGGCACCAGCCCGGTGAAGGTGTCCTCCAACGACGACAACCCCATCGACGTCGAAGGTATCGCGGACCGCGTGATCGAGGCGGAGTTCGGCTCCGACGTGGAGAAAGAGCGGTTCCTCGGCAGCGAGGAACCACCGACGAACCTCTCGGAGTACGCCGGACCGGGTCTCAACAAGGCACAGGGCATGGAGGTGGAGTCCGATGA
Source organism: Haloplanus litoreus (assembly GCF_045690335.1). Lineage (GTDB taxonomy): Archaea > Halobacteriota > Halobacteria > Halobacteriales > Haloferacaceae > Haloplanus > Haloplanus litoreus. The sequence goes on from NZ_CP147874.1 coordinate 940,076, forward strand.
CTGAGAGCGAGTACGAACACGTCACGGACGACATCGAGGCCGTCGTCGAGGACACGGAACTCCCCCGTCGGCTGAAAGACCGCATCTACGAGACGGTCGAGGACCGCGGGCCGATCACGACCGAACAGGCCGACGAAATCGCGCAGGCGACCGAGTCGAAGTACATCGACACGCGGGTCGACCCGCTCGATCCGGTCGGCACGGTGTCGGCCCAGTCCATCGGCGAGCCGGGGACGCAGATGACGATGAACACGTTCCACTACGCGGGGGTCGCGGAGATCGACGTGACCCAGGGACTCCCCCGCCTGATCGAACTGGTGGACGCCCGGAAGACCCCCGACACGCCGATGATGACGGTGTACCTCGACGAGGAGTACGCGGCGGACCGCGAACGCGCCCACGAGGTGGTGTGGTCCATCGAGTCCACGAAGATCCTCTCGCTGGGTGACGTGTCGACGAACGTCGCCGACATGCTGGTGCAGGTCGACCTCAACGAGGAGACGCTGATCGAGCGGTGGCCGACGGTCGATGACGTCAGCGAGGTAGCCATCGAAATCGCGGAGACCATCGAGGACGCCCTCGGCGTCAAGACCCGGCGCGAGGGGACGCTCATCGAGTTCGGCCCCTCGGAGCCGAGTTACCGCGAACTGCTCCAGTTGGTCGAGGAACTGCGCGACGTGGTGTTCAAAGGGATCGAAGAGGTCTCTCGTGTCGTCATCCGCAAGGAGACGGTCGCGGACGACGACGAAGAGTTCGTCCTCTACACCGAGGGGTCCGCCTTCGGCGACGTCATCGAAATCGAGGGCGTCGACGCCTCCCGGACGACCTGTAACAACATCCACGAGATCTACCGGAACCTCGGCGTCGAGGCGGCCCGGGAGGCCATCATCAACGAGACGATGGACACGCTCGAAGAGCAGGGACTGGACGACGTGAACGTCCGTCACCTGATGCTGGTCGCGGACATCATGACCAACCGTGGCACCATCGAGTCCATCGGCCGCCACGGTATCTCGGGATCGAAGGAGTCGGTCCTCGCCCGCGCCGCGTTCGAGGTGACGGTGAACCACCTTCTCGACGCCGCGATCCACGGCGAGCGCGACCGCCTGGACGGCGTCATCGAGAACGTCATCGTCGGCAAGCCGGTCGCCATCGGCACCGGCGACGTGGACCTCCGGATGGGGTCGTTCAGCGCCAAACCGCCCTCGGACGACTAGTGATGATCACCGCACGTCGGTACCGTCGGTTCGCCACGCCCGCCCCACGAACCGCCGGAACACAGGGGCGATCATCCGCATAATGCGGGTCACCCTGTCGGATCGTGACCGTCGGTTCATCGCCTGTTTCGAGGACGAAACCGGCGCGACCGCCCGCGACTGTCTCGTCTACGAGAACGAGGACGGCGAGGACCGGGTCGTCTTCCTCGTCGCGGCCGGCGAGATGGGACAGGCCGTCGGTCCCGATGGGCGACGGGTCCGGGCGGTCGAGGAGGCGCTCGGCCGGTCGGTCGAACTCGTCGAGGACGCCGACACGCCGGAGGCGTTCGTGGCGAACGTGCTGGCGCCGGCGGCGGTCCAGCACGTCACGATCAGCGAACAGGGCGACCGGGTCGCCTACGCCGAGGTACCCGACGCGGACCGCGGCGCCGCCATCGGCCGCGACGGCCGCAACATCGAGACGGCCCGTCGCCTGGCGCGACGGCACTACGATATCGACGACGTCCAGTTGACGTGACCGCTCACCCGTCGTCGAGCGCGTAGACGTCACCGGCCTGCGTCGCAGCGAAGACGGTCCCGTCTACGGCGACCGGCGCCCCGGTCACTCCTTGCAGGACGACGTCGGTGTAGTTGCGCTCTCGCGTCTCGACCCGCCAGCGTTCCGTCCCGTCGCTGCGAGCGAGGGCGACCACGTCACGGCCCGTGCCGACGAGGACCGCGTCCTCGGTCAGCATCGGTTCGGTCGGGTCGCCCCCCAGGTCCGCCGTCCATCGTTCGTCACCACGAGGGGTGAGTGCTGTCGCGCCGCCCTCGTGCGTGGCGACGATCACCTCGTCGACGGCGACCGACCGTCGGACGGCCCCGACGACCGACGCGTTCCATCGCACGTCTCCGGTGTCGACGCCGAGCGAGCGGATGCCGCCCCGTTCGTCCGCGACGACGACTGCGTCCCCGGCGACGGTCGGCGCAGCCACGGCACGGCCGTCCACCGACCGCTCCCAGAGTCGGTCACCGGTCACGGCGTCGAGTGCAACGACCGACGCGGCTTCGCCCGTCGCGTAGACGACCCGGTCGCCGACGACGGCCGGCGCGGCGCTGTACTCACCGAGGTCCCGTCGCCATCTGACCGTGCCGTCGTGTTCGACTGCGGCGACTTCCCCGTTCTCGAACCCGCCGCCGACGAAGACGGCGTCGCCCGTTGGGGTTGGTGAGGCGTTGACGTCGTTCTCCGTGAGGGCGCGCCAGCGCTCGCTCCCATCGCCGGCGTCGACGGCGACCAGTCCGCGAGGGACGGATTCGCCGCCGTTCCAGACCGTCGCATAGACGGTGTCGTCGTGGAGAGCGGGCGTGGCGTCGGCGGCGTGTCCCGCGTCGACGGTCCACACCTCGTCCCCGTCGTCGATGGCGAGTTTCACCAGGTCGCCGTCGAAGGCGACGTAGATGGCGTCGCCGTCGACGGTCGGTTGGGCCGCGTCGTACCGGTTCGGCGTGCGACGCCAGGCGACCGTCGGGGCCGACGGCGCCGAGTCGGGGAGGGTGCCGGCGTTGCCAGCGCCGACCTGGTACTGCGGGATCGATCCGGACACGTCAACCGGTCGCTCCGTCACCGTCGCCGGCGGGTCGGGGTCGCTTGACCCACCCAGACAGCCGGCCAGGCCGACGGTCGCTGTACTTCCGAGAAGGGCGAGCGTGTGACGGCGGGTGACCATCGTTGGCCGTCCCTGGGACACCGGAATAAGCCTTCTGCCGCCGGGTCGCCGAGCGGTCTCTCACGGGCTCTCGGCGCTCTTTCGGTGCTGAACGTCGTTTTCCGGGGCGCATCGTCTCGCTGAAGACCCGCTCAAATCGGATTAGCGGGTGCGATAACGCGTTCTGAGACGGTCTCACCGAACTCGAAAAGGGAGGCTTAAGTAGCTCCGTCGGCAACGAAAGGCCACTATGGCGAACGGCAAGTATGCGGCCCGCAAACTCAAGAAGGACCGCCAGACCCGGCGGTGGTCCGACTCGGAGTACGCGCGACGCGAGCGCGGTCTCCGGAAGAAGTCGGACCCGCTCGAGGGGGCGCCCCAGGCACGGGGCATCGTCCTCGAGAAGGTCGGTATCGAGGCGAAACAGCCCAACTCGGCGATCCGGAAGTGCGTCCGGGTACAGCTGATCAAGAACGGCAAGCAGGTGACGGCGTTCTGTCCCGGCGACGGGGCCATCTCCTTCATCGACGAACACGACGAGGTCACCATCGCCGGCATCGGCGGTGCGAAGGGTCGCGCGATGGGCGACCTCTCGGGCGTGAACTACAAGGTAGAGAAGGTCAACGGCGTCTCGCTCATCGAACTCGTGCGCGGTAACGCGGAGAAACCCGTCCGATAATGTCCGAGAGCGACGCCCCCGAACCCGACACGCCGGCCGGCAGCGAGGAGCAGGACACGGACGCCTTGCTCTTCGGCGTCTGGGAGACCGACGACATCGCGTACGCCGATCCCAGCACGCAGCGGTACATCAACGTGACTCCCATCGCGCACACGATGGGTCGTCACGCCTCCAAGCAGTTCCAGAAGAGCGAAATCTCGGTCGTCGAGCGGCTCATCAACCGTCTGATGCAGACGGAGGAGAACACGGGGAAGAAACAGCAGGCGATGAGTATCGTCCGCGACGCCTTCGAACTCGTCCACGAGCAGACGGAGGAGAACCCGGTGCAGGTGCTCGTCACGGCCGTCGAGAACGCCGCGCCGCGTGAGGAGACCGTCCGCCTGAAGTACGGCGGCATCTCCGTCCCGCAGGCCGTCGACGTGGCCCCGCAGCGTCGTGTCGATCAGGCGCTGAAGTTCCTCGCGGAGGGGACCTACCGCGGGTCGTACAAGACGCCAACGAGCGCCGCCCAGGCGCTCGCCAACCAACTGACCGGCGCCGCCGACTACGACGTCGGCACCTACGCGATCAACCAGAAAGAGGAAGCCGAGCGGGTCGCCGCAGCCGCACGGTAATCCCCTTTCGTTCCTTTCGCTCTCCCGAAGAGCTACCTTACCCCCGTTCCACGGGGTGGGTATGCCGACACCCGGTTCACTCAGCCAGTCGTACACGATCCGAAGCCCCGCCCACGTCGAGTACGGCACGGGTGCCATCGACGCCCTCGAACCGTTCGCGTCCGACCGTGACGCCGACACTGCCCTGTTGGTCACCGACGAACACCTGGCCGAGAGTGGCGTCGTCGACGCGCCCCGTGCTCGCCTCGAAGCGGCGGGCGTGGATGTGAACGTGTACGACGGCGTGGCGCCGGAGCCGAAACTGTCGATGGTCGAGGCGGCGGCCGAGCGCGTCGCCGATCACGACCTGGTCGTCGGCGTCGGCGGCGGCAGTTCGATGGACACGGCGAAGTTCGCGGCGGCGCTCGCGGCGAACGGCGGTCCGGTCCGTGACATGCTCGGTATGGACAACGTCCCCGGGTCGACGGCGCCGCTGGCGCTGGTGCCGACGACGGCGGGGACGGGAAGCGAGGTAACCCACATCGGCGTCTTCGCCGACGAGCGCGCGGGCGGGGTGAAGAGAGTCGCCTTCTCGCCGCACCTCTTTGCGGATCTCGCGGCGGTCGATCCGGACCTGACGAGGACGATGCCGCCGGGCGTCGCGGCGGCGACGGGGCTGGACGCCCTGACGCACGCCGTCGAGAGCTACGTCTCCCTCCTGCGGACGCCGTACACGGACACGTTGGCGTTGCGTGCGGTCGAACTCGTCGCGGAGAACCTGCGACCGGCAGTCGCGCAGGGGGCACGGAACGACGCGGCCCGCGCGGACATGAGCCTCGCGGCCACGCTCGCCGGGCAGGCGTTCGTCAACTCCGGGCTGGGGGCTGTCCACGCGCTCACCTACCCCCTCGGGATGGAGTGTGGGCTGGGCCACGGGCTGGCCAACGGCGTCTTGCTCCCGCACGTGATGCGGTACAACGTGCCAGCGGAGGTGGAGCGATTCGCCGACTTGGCCGACGCGCTCGGCGCGGAACGGCGTCCCGGAGAGTCGACCCGGTCGTTCGCGGACCGGAGCGTCGACGCGGTGTTCGACCTGCTGGCGGACGTGGACGTGCCGACGAGCATCGCCGAGTTCGGGGAGTTCGACCGAGCGACGTTCGCGGACTTCGCGGACGTGGCGTTCGAGCACTCGGAGCACAACCTCGAACGGAATCCGCGGCGGATGGACCGCGAAGACGTGATTGCGGTGTTCGAGGCGGCCGCTGTGGGGCGATAGTCGGCGCTCATCCGGGTCGTCGTCCCTGTATGCCGGCCGTCGGCCCCTCCGGTCGGCGACGGCTGGAAACGACGCACGACCAGCCGGATCAGTCGGCGGCTCGTCCCTCGCCGCCGAGGGCGTACTCCCGGGTCGCGGTCACCAGGTCGCGCCGGAAATCGCTCTCGCTGGGGTCGTCGCCGAGGGTTCGGAACAGCCGTTTGAATGTCTCCATGCCGACGGTGGGGGCGTCGGCCGCCGCGGCCCGCGACAGGTCGTACAGCCGGTGTTCGGGGTCGATCAGCTCGTGCCGTTCGACGAGGGCGAGGGCGAAGGCGGCGTTGACCGCGGTGATGTCGGGGTCGGCACCGACGGATATCCGTCGTGACTCGTCGCCGCCGGGTCCCGTCCCCGCCGGTCCGGGCGCGTCGGCGACGGCGGCGGCGAGTTGGGATTCGAGGAACTGGACGAGCTTTGCCGCCGGCGCCACGGAGAGCGTGATGTCGTCGGCGTAGATGTCGCGCATGTGGTTGGCGATCTGATAGCAGTGGGCGAGCTTCCGCCGTTCGACGTCGCGTCCGGAGAGCGCGAGAAAGAGCGCCTCGTCCGTCGACTGGGTGTGTGAGGCGTGGCCCTGTTCGTACCGGGTCATGTGGGCGAGTTCGTGGAGCGCGAGTTCACGGGCCATCGCGCTCGTCGCGGCCTGTCGCGAGATGTTGAGCACGTGGTGGTCGTCGTAGTGGGCGGCCCAGGTCCGTTCGTCCGGGTCGGCCCGGACGCGCACGTGAACCGGTCGATCGAGGTCGTGTTCGGTGGCCAGTAGGTCGGCGGCGCCGAGAAACGGGTCCGGTGGGGCGTCGCCCCGTACGCGTACATCCATGCCTACCGTTATCACGGGTCAGATCACCAAGACGGTTGTGGTCGGATCCCCCCGATGCTCGTGGTATCGCGTGACATACGGGGCAAGCGGCCGGATCTCGGAGGTTTCGCCTCCGGCAAAACACTACCCTTTTGACCCTCCTGGCGGTATGGGCCTGTAATGGGCCGACGAAAGAAGATCGTACAAGAATGTGAACGGCTGATGGACAAACCGGAGAACATCCGGAACATCGCCATCGCCGCTCACGTCGACCACGGTAAGACGACGCTGACGGACAACCTGCTCGCCGGTGCGGGCATGATCTCACAGGACACCGCGGGCCAGCAGCTCGCGATGGACACGGAGGAAGACGAGCAGGAACGCGGCATCACCATCGACGCCGCGAACGTCTCGATGACTCACGAGTACGAGGACAAGAACCACCTGATCAACCTGATCGACACGCCGGGCCACGTCGACTTCGGTGGCGACGTGACCCGCGCGATGCGCGCCGTCGACGGTGCGCTCGTGGTCGTCGACGCCGTCGAGGGCGCGATGCCCCAGACGGAGACGGTACTCCGGCAGGCGCTCCGCGAGGGCGTCAAGCCGACGCTGTTCATCAACAAGGTCGACCGCCTCATCTCCGAACTCCAGGAAGGACCCCAGGAGATGCAAGAGCGGCTCCTGTCGGTCATCCACGACGTGAACGAGCTCATCCGTGGCATGACCGAGGAGATGGACGACATCGACGAGGACTGGACCGTCTCCGTCGAGGGCGGCACCGTCGGCTTCGGGTCCGCGCTCTACAAGTGGGGTGTCTCCATGCCCTCGATGCAGCGGACGGGCATGGACTTCGGCGACATCATCGAACTCGAACGCGCCGACAAGCGCCAGGAACTCCACGAGCGGACGCCGCTGTCGGACGTCGTGCTCGACATGGTCTGTGAGCACTTCCCGAACCCGCTGGACGCCCAGCCCCGCCGTATCCCGCGCATCTGGCGCGGCGACGACACCTCCGAGATCGCGGAGTCCATGCGGCTGGTCGACGAGGACGGCGACGTCGTCTTGATGGTCACGGACATCGGTGTCGACCCCCACGCCGGCGAAATCGCCGCGGGTCGCGTCTTCTCCGGGACTCTCGAGAAGGGGCAGGAACTGTACGTCTCCGGCACCGCCGGGAAGAACCGCATCCAGAGCGTCGGCATCTACATGGGTGGCGAGCGCGAGGAAGTGGAGCACGTCCCCGCCGGCAACATCGCCGCCGTCACCGGGCTGAAAGACGCTATCGCGGGCTCTACGGTGTCGAGCGTGGAGATGACGCCGTTCGAGTCCATCGAGCACATCTCCGAGCCGGTCATCACGAAGAGCGTCGAGGCGAAGAACATGGACGACCTGCCGAAGCTGATCCAGACGCTCCAGCAGGTCGCCAAGGAAGACCCGACGATCCAGATCGAGATCAACGAGGAGACGGGGGAACACCTCATCTCCGGCCAGGGTGAACTCCACCTCGAAGTCATCAGCCAGCGCATCGAGCGCAACCAGGGAATCCCGATCAACACCGGCGAACCCATCGTCGTCTACCGCGAGGCGCCCCAGGAGTCCTCTCAGGAGGTCGAAGGGGTCTCGCCGAACCGACACAACAAGTTCTACATCACCGTCGACCCCCTGAGCGACGAGATTACCGAGGAGATTCAGATGGGGAACGTCTCGATGGACATGCCCGAACTGGAGCGGCGTGAAGCGCTGCAGGAGGCCGGCATGGACAAGGACACCTCGCAGAACGTGGAACACATCCACGGGACGAACATCCTCATCGACGACACGAAGGGGATTCAGCACCTCAACGAGACCATGGAACTGGTCGTCGAAGGGCTGGAGGAGGCCCTCGACGACGGTCCGCTCGCAGCCGAACCCGTCTCGGGGTCGCTCATCCGCCTGCACGACGCGCGGCTCCACGAGGACACCATCCACCGTGGCCCGGCGCAGGTCATCCCCGCCGTCCGCGAGGCGGTCCACCGCGCGCTCATCGACGGCGAGATCCGCCTGCTCGAACCCATCCAGAACGTCCGCATCGACGTGCCCTCGGAACACATGGGGGCGGCGTCCGGCGAGATCCAGGGCCGTCGTGGCCGCGTCGACGACATGTACCAGGAGGGTGACCTCATGGTCATCGAGGGCATCGCGCCCGTCGGGGAGATGATCGGCTTCTCCTCCGACATCCGGAGCGCCACCGAGGGTCGTGCGTCGTGGAACACCGAGAACGCCGGCTTCCGTGTGCTCGCCGACAACCTCCAGCCGGATCTGATCAAGGAGATCCGCGAGCGCAAGGGCATGAAGCTGGAACTGCCGCCGTCGGTCGACTACATCTAACGCGGTCCCACTCGTCGGCCGCTCTGCGATCTCTTTCACTCGCGATAATTCGGCAGACAGCTTCATCAGCCGTCGTCGCACAGCCACTGCCAATGGCAGGAGTACTCGCCCGCATCGACCGGGGACTCGTTCGGCTGTTCGGCGCGGGACCTACCGCCGCCGGTCGCCGTCGGGAGCGACTCGCTCGGGCGGGGTCGTGTGCGGTCATCAGCCTGACCGGCGTCGCGCTGCTCGCTCCGAACCTGGTCCCGGGTCTGGTGGGGCAGGGACCGGCGGTCGGGACGGGACTCGCCGTCCTGGGTATCGTCGTCAGTCTCGGCCTCGTCGCCGCGGGGGTGCTGTTGTTTCGAAGCGCGTTCTCTACGCCCAACGCGGTTCGAATCGCGGTGTGGAACCTCCTCGGACTCGTGGTCCTCGGCGGCGTCCTTCTCGCACACGGACTCTACCGGGGCGCACTCGGCACCGTCACGCCGACCGACACACTGGCGGCCGGCAACGTCCTCGCCATCAGCGCCGCGGCCCACGTCATCATCGGCGTCCACGACGCCCGACGGGTGCGCGCGGAGCAACTGGCGCGCGAACGCGAAAAATTCGCGGTCTTGAGTCGCGTCCTCCGGCACAATCTCCGCAACGATGCGACGGTGTTGATCGGCCAGTCCGAGCGACTGGCGGCCGAACTGGAGGACCCCTCGCTCGCCGAGGTGGCGGAGACGCTCAGTCGTCGGTCACAGGAGGTCGGCGGCCTCGCCGACAAGACGAAGGTGATGGTGGAGGCGCTCGATCGGCGGTCGGCGCCGAACGACCGAGTGAACGTCGGCGACGTCGTCGCTGACGTGGCTGCGGACGCCCGCGAGCGAACCGACTGCGGCGTCGAGGTCGACGTCCCTCCGGACCTGTGGATGTGGGCCGACGACGGCGTGGCGTCGGCGCTCGCCGAACTGGTCGAGAACGCCGTCGAACACGGCGGCGCATCCGTTCGAATCACGGCCGTGATCGAGGACGAGTCGGTCCACGTTCGTGTCGCCGACGACGGTCCCGGCGTCCCCGAGAACGAACGGGCCGTGGTCTCGGGCGAATCGGAGATCACCCAGCTCACCCACGGGAGCGGCCTGGGGCTGTGGGTCGCCCGTTCCATCGCCGAATCCGCCGGCGGGAAGCTGACCTTCGACACCGAGGGAGAGTGGACGGTCGTCGGACTGGTCCACGGACGCGCCGCTTCGCCGACCGACGGCGCGGCCGGATCGGTCCCCACGGCCGAACCGGCCGGGACGACGGCCTGAGACGAGTCGTCGTAACCGTCTCTCGACCACGGGAGCGGCGACGGCCGGAAACGACCGGCAGCGGTCAGTCTGACGCGTGGCACAGGGTGCGCCGAACGGTGCGGTTCGACCGATGCAATCATATACCTCCTTGGCACAGTGTACACCATGCCTCGCGGCACGACTACCGGCAGTCGACGTGTCGGCACGGAGCTACCCCGCGGCCCATCCCCGTCGCCGATCACAATTATTTCGTCGACGGGTCGTGCCGCGGGGGTGACGGCCTGAATGGCAGACGAAGCCGTCACCACCGACGATGCCGACGACGAGGGACGCACCGACGGCGGTGAGCGTCCGCAGACGCACACGATCCGGCTGGAACTCGTCGACAAGCCCGGTGAACTGCTGTCGGCACTCCGGCCCATCGCGGAGAACGGCGGCAACCTCCTCTCGATATTCCACGAACGCGGGAACCTCACCCCGCGGGGACACATCCCCGTCGAGGTGGACGTCGAGTGTCCCCCGGACCGATTCGAGACCATCGTGGAGGCGCTCCGCGACGAGGGCGTCAACGTCATCCAGGCGGGTGCCGAGCGCTACGGCGAGCAGTTGACGCTGTTGCTCGTCGGCGACATCGTCGACACCGACCTCTCGGATACGCTCCAGCGCATCGAATCGAGTACGGACGCGACGCTCGCGGATCTGTCGCTCTCGGCCCCCGAGGGTCGGGGCGGCGCGTCCAGCGCCCGCCTCCGCCTCGCGACGCGGACCGGACGGATGGACGAGGTGTTCGACCACGTGCGTGACATCGCCGACGAGAAGGACCTCGACGTGATCGAACCGCTCGTGGAGGTGGCCGAATGACGCTCCGACTCGCGGTTATCGGTATCGGTGCAGTCGGTCGGTCCGTCGTCGAACTCGCTCCGGAGTACGGCCACGTCGTGACGGCCGTCGCGGACTCGCGTTCGTCGGCGGTCGACCCCGAGGGTCTGGACGCCGAGGCGGTCTTCGACCGGAAAGACGGCGAGGGTGTGGTCGGCCCGGGCGACCCGGACGACGCCCTCGCCGCCGAGTACGACGTTCTCGTCGAGGCGACGCCGACGACGCTCGGCGACGCCGAACCCGGCTTCTCGCACGTGCGGGCGGCGCTGGAACGCGACCGGCACGTCGTCCTGGCGAACAAGGGGCCGGTGGCCGAACGGTACGCGGATCTGACGGCACTCGAAGCCGAGAGCGAGGGGACGGTCCAGTTCGAGGCGGCCGTCGGCGGCGCCATTCCCATCCTCTCGACCATCACGGATTTCGGCCCCAACCAGATTACGGCGGCTCGTGGCGTGCTCAACGGTACCGCCAACTTCATCCTCTCGCGGATGGCCGCCGAGGGACTGGGGTACGAACACGTCCTCGCGGAGGCCCAGGACCTCGGCGTCGCCGAGGCGGACCCCGCCTTCGACGTGGAGGGGACGGACGCGGCGTTGAAGTTCGTCATCTTGGCGAACGTCCTCAGCGACGGCGAGCAGGTGTACCGCCTCGCGGACGCCACCGTCGAGGGTATCCGGGACATCCCGGCGAGCGCGCTCGATTTGGCGGCCGAGGACGGGCGGACGGTCCGCCTGATCGGTGAGGCGACGGCCGACGGCGTCCGCGTGGGGCCGCGACTCGTCCCCCAGCACGACGCCCTGTCGGTCACGGGCACGCGCAACATCGTGCAGTTCGAGACGGTACACGCCGGCCAACTGCACCTCAGCGGCCGTGGCGCGGGCGGACCGGAGACGGCGACGGCTATTCTCTCGGACGTGGGCCGACTGGAGTGAACTGACGCCCACGCCGACCGATTTCTCCCCGACGGTCACCTCCTCGCCGTCGTGCGGTATGGTGTCACAAACCGCAAGACGGCATCGGGAGCATCTGTGACGTGTATCGAAATGGTTTTAGGTCATTCGGGCAAAATAGTCGTCACCAAGCGCCTTAGCGCGTGATTCCACCATGAGTGACAAACCGCACCAGAATCTGGCCATTATCGGCCACGTCGACCACGGCAAGAGCACGCTCGTCGGGCGACTCCTGTTCGAGACAGGGTCCGTCCCGGAGCACGTAATTGAGCAGTACCGCGAGGAAGCCGAGGAGAAGGGCAAGGGTGGCTTCGAGTTCGCCTACGTCATGGACAACCTCGCAGAGGAGCGAGAGCGTGGTGTCACCATCGACATCGCCCACCAAGAGTTCGACACTGACGAGTACTTCTTCACCATCGTCGACTGTCCGGGTCACCGTGACTTCGTGAAGAACATGATCACGGGTGCCTCGCAGGCCGACAACGCGGTGCTCGTCGTCGCGGCCGACGACGGCGTCGCGCCCCAGACCCGCGAGCACGTCTTCCTGGCTCGCACGCTCGGGATCAACGAGCTGATCATCGGCGTCAACAAGATGGACATCGTCGACTACTCGGAGGACACCTTCAACGAGGTCACCGAGGAAGTCAAACAGCTGCTCAAGCAGGTCCGGTTCGGCACGGAGGACGCGTCCTTCATCCCGATTTCGGCCTTCGAGGGCGACAACGTCGCCGAGAAGTCCGGCAACATGGACTGGTTCGACGGGCCGACGCTGCTCGAAGCCCTGAACGATCTGCCGGCGACGGAGCCGCCAACGGACGCGCCGCTCCGCCTGCCGATTCAGGACGTCTACACCATCTCGGGCATCGGGACGGTCCCGGTCGGCCGCGTCGAGACGGGTGTCATGAACGTCGGCGACAACGTGTCGTTCCAGCCTTCGGACGTCGGTGGCGAGGTCAAGACCATCGAGATGCACCACGAAGAGGTGCCGGAGGCCGGCCCCGGCGACAACGTCGGGTTCAACGTCCGCGGTATCGGCAAGGACGACATCCGCCGTGGCGACGTCTGTGGCCCGGCCGACGACCCGCCGTCGGTCGCCGAGACGTTCCAGGCTCAGGTCGTCGTCATGCAGCACCCGTCGGTCATCACCGCGGGGTACACGCCGGTCTTCCACGCCCACACGGCGCAGGTCGCGTGTACCATCGAGTCCATCGACCAGAAGCTCGATCCCGCCAGTGGTGAGGTCGCCGAGGAGAACCCCGACTTCATCAAGTCCGGTGACGCCGCCGTCGTGACGGTTCGACCGCAAAAGCCTCTCAGCATCGAGCCGTCGTCCGAGATCCCGGAACTCGGGAGCTTCGCCATTCGCGACATGGGTCAGACCATCGCGGCCGGCAAAGTGCTCTCGGTCAACGAGCGATAGATGCAGCAGGCACGCGTTCGCCTGGCGGGCACGAGCCCCGAGGACCTCGACGGCATCTGCGACGAAGTCCGCGAAATCGCGAGCAAGACGGGCGTCAACCTCAGCGGGCCGATCCCGCTGCCCACGAAAACGCTGGAAGTCCCATCCCGGAAGTCCCCCGACGGTGAGGGGACGGCCACCTGGGAGCACTGGGAGATGCGCGTCCACAAGCGGCTGATCGACATCGACGCGGACGAGCGTGCGCTGCGTCAGCTCATGCGCATCCAGGTGCCGAACGACGTCAGCATCGAGATCGTCCTCGAAGACTGACCGAACGGCGCTAAGGCGTTTTACCGTCTCCGCTTTTCGGCGACGAACAGAAGCTTACAAGTACGCTCGACGGCTGTGTCACACTGCGGGCTCGTAGATCAGTGGCAGATCGCTTCCTTCGCAAGGAAGAGGCCCCGGGTTCAAATCCCGGCGAGTCCACTTCTTCACTCACTTCGTTCGTTCAGTCGTGGACTTGCCGGAGTCCCACTCGCTCACTCCGTTCGCTCGCGGGACTCCCGGCGAGTCCATCCAAATTTTACTCGGTCGGTAACGAGCTGAAGCGACGCATAGCGCCGTCTCGAGGCTGTTCTCTGCTTTCGGTCATCGGTCACCGCGGCCCCCCATTTCGAGTCCGCTGCGAGGGCCGGTGCGCCTCGACGCCATCGGTGGTCGCCACCGCGCCGCCTTCGGCACCTGCTCGGGCCAGCCAGTCGCCGAGTGTCTCTGCAAGGGCTACACACCACGATTGGTGTGCCACCTCGCCGCGATGCTGTTCGCCTACACCCACGGGGCGGCCGTCGTCGCCGACCTCGACAGCCTCTCGACGAGGAGAACGCGATGCCGTTGGGTCAGTTCCGGTGAGGCGTGACCATACTCGCTTCGAAAAATCAGGGAGTTGGGGAGTGCAGTATGTCAGAGGCACCCGTTCCCGTTTCCAACGTGTCTCCCCGGAGGGATGTATCCCGACTGTTCCCCGAATGATCAAAAACACAACAAAATTGTGGGGCCTCGGCGTCGACACGGCGGGCGGTAGCCCCGTCTTTCGCCCGTCCTCGCCGTTCTCCTGCTGGGTTCGTTCGTCATCGTCGACACCGCGCCGTTCGAGGCGGGCGAATGCACCGGCAGGACGGATGGGGTCCCGGTCCGTCCGTCCCGCCCGTAATTCACGCAACGTTCGGGCCGAATCGTACAGTTTTTATCGGGGAGGACGATGTTCCGGTGGCTCCCGCCGCCCGTTCGGGCGACCGAGAGCCTGCCTTCCGCGCGCACAGCGCGTGCGGACGGACGACAGCGTGAGCTTTCGGGCTTCGGTCCCAGTCTCCCCCTCACGCTTCCGCCGTTTCGACGGCGTCCTGCCGGCGACCACCGAGCCACTACTCTGTCCGTGACGACGGCTCGGGGCGACTGGCGACGAGGGTGCGAGACGGCATAAGCCGTCTCACCATGGTACGAAAGGTGCCGTCGGCGTGGACTCGATGTATGGTCGATCCGCACTCGACGGCGGGCCCACGGGTGGTCGCCCGCGAAGCCAGGTAAGGGCGCGTCGGATCGCTATACAAAACTACCGCCGCAATTTTCAAAATCGGGAACTGCGCCGCGGCCGGCGTCGGCGGGGTGGTCGCTCACTCCGACCGTTGTCACAGTTTGCCGGTGGGTCGCCGTAGCGTCGGCGACTCACCGGAACTGATTTGCAACGATCCGTCTCAGTCGTCCTCGGGCGGCAGGCCCTCGTCGTTCACCACGTTGCCGTCGTCGTCGACGGTGACGACGCCGCGGTTGTTGACCGCGTAAGGGTCCAGACCGATCTCCTCCATGAACCCCTTGTAGAGACGTTCGACCGTCTCGCCGTCCTTCTGGCGATCCGAGGCGCGGTCACAGAGTTCGATCAGATCCTCGGGCACGTCGTTCTCGTGGACGATCCAGTGGTTGATCAGGTCGGAGAGGCGCCGGATTGGCGAGGTGAAGTGGCCGTAGATGTCGAAGTTGAGCGCGTGGTGACCGCCGAAGGGGTCGTTCATGTACTTCGCGCGGGGCATCACCTTCAACACGGCCCGCTGGATCTTCGACAGCATCCGGTCGGGTGCGTTCTCCAGTGCGCCGTTGACGGCCTTGCGCGGGTCGTCCCACTTATCGGAGGGGATGGAGACGCCGTCGAGTTCCTGAATCTCGCGGAGGGCGTCGTTCCACTGGTCGGGGGTGGGCTGGGGATGAACCCGGTACATCGCCTCGACGCCGCGGTTCCACATCAGTTCGTGGGTCACGGCCTTGTTCGCCTTCAGCATGCACTCCTCGATGATGGTGTGAGCGCGGTCCCGCCGGGGGTTGAGGACGAGCGAGCCGTCCTCCTTGCGCTGTTCGTGCATTCGGTCGGCGAGTTCGAACGCGAGGACGTTCTCCTCGTGGAGCGGCGCCTCGGGGTCTTCGAGACGGTTCTCACACTGGCTGTACGTGAGTCGCTCGTCGCTCCGGATGACGGACTTGTAGATGTCGATCGTCTCGAAGGAGAGCGTCTCGGCGTCGAGTTCCATCTCGACGGTGTGGGCGAGGCGGTCCTCCTCGGGGACGAGCGAACACACCGTCTCCGCGAGCGTCGGCGGGAGCATGTGGATGGTGTAGGCGGGGAGGTAGACGGTGTTGCCCCGCTGGACTGCCTCCTCCCACATCGCGGAGTCGGGGTGGACGTAGTGGGTCACGTCCGCGATGTGGACCCAGAGGCGGTAGCCGTCTTCCTCCTCCCGGACGCTGATGGCGTCGTCGAAGTCCTGGGCGTCGATGGGGTCGGTCGTCCACGCGGTCAGCTCGCGGAGGTCACGCCGCTCGTCGAGTTCGTCCTCGATCTCTTGCTGTACGTCCTCCGTCCGGTCGCGTGCCTCGCGGAGTACCTCGGGGGGGAAGGCGTCACGGATCTCGAACTCCTCGAACAGTTCCTCGCGTTTCTCCTGTAACTGTCCGGCCTCGGCCGGACTGATCTCTACTGGGCCTTGCCCCTCGGCGGTCCCGGCCTGGGCCTGCGCGTCGTTCGTCATGCCCCGGACTATACGTGACGGGTAGTTAGACGTGTCGGGCGAGGCGCCGTGACGGCCGCGCGATCAGGATTCGGGCTCCTCGGTGGAGCCGTAACGCTCCTCGACGGTGACGTAGTAGCGCTCGAGGAAGTCCTCGCGCGAGAGGCCCTCGCCGTCGACGATTTCGACGAGCAGTGCTTCGAGTTCGTCGCGTGGCTGGTGACAGAGGTTCCGGTAACACTCCTTACAGAGGTGTTCGAACTGCTTGCCGTGTCGGCTCCAGCGGTCGCCCTCCTTGTCGTACTCCCGTGCCTCGGATCGGAGCAGCGAGGTCCCACACGCGATGCAGACGACCGTCTTTCGGTCCCGACCCCCGTCCGATCCGGAACGCCACATGGACGGGTGCAGGTACCACGCCCACTTAGCGTTTGTTACGCGTCCGACGCGCGACCGACGCCCCCACGACGGAACGGGCGACTTATCCGCCGAGCGGTCCCAGGACCCGGTATGGAGGTCAAATCGCGCCACCACCTTCGGAGCGACGAAATCGGGGAGCTGACGGCGACCATCGAGGACGCACTCGGCGTCGACGTCGACGGCGACACTTACGAGCGTGTCGACCTCGTGGGCACCGAGTTCGACCTGGTGCTCGTCGACGGCGACCCGACCGTCTTCTTCGTCGACGGCGACCCGTTCCTGACGGTTCGCGGGGCGAACGCCTACCCGCCCGAACGCCGCGTCGTCACCGTCGACGCCGGCGCCGTCCAGTTCGTCAGCGACGGTGCCGACGTGATGCGTCCGGGCATCGTCGAAGCCGACGACGACATCGCGGTCGGCGACTTGGTCGTCGTCGTCGAGGAGACTCACGGCAAGGCGCTGGCGGTGGGCCGCGCGCTCGAACCCGGTTCGGACATGGTCGGCGACTCCGGCAAGGTCGTCGAGTCGGTCCACCACGTCGGCGACGAGCTGTACGAATTCTCGGTGTAGCCGGTCCGGCATCGGCGCGGTCCCATCGAGTCGGAACGTCCCGCAGTGGGGCGTTTCAGAGTCCGAGACGCCGCCCCGAACTATACGTTCTGCGGGCCGTGCGTCCACACGTGTCCCAGCAGAACCCGCTTGCGAGCCCGGTACTGCGATACGCCGTCGGTGCGAGTGGTGCGGTGGTCATCGCGGCTATCGCGTACCTCTATCTCGACGGTACCGTCCAGCTCTTTGCTTACGTCATGGCCGTGCTCGACGTGCTCGTCACGCCACAACTACTGAAGCGGGCAGCGGCCGAGTGAGCGTACCCGCACCGACTCACGCTCCCAGTATTTCGTCTCCCGGCGACCGACCGGTCAGCTGTACCGCTCCACTGCAGCCTCGTACCCCCGCTTCGCGAGCCGGTACGTCTCGCGCAGGTCGGCCACCGGCGAGTCGCTGGCGTCGACGCGCAGGTCGTGGTACAGCGGTTCTCCGGCCCCGGGCGTCGAGACGACGACGGCGGCGCTGCCGACCGGTAGTTCTTCCTCTCGCCGGTCGCCGCCCGCCCGCTCACCCGCCGCGAGCGCGGTGAGGAGGCACCGCACGAGCGGCGCGTCGCGTTCGTTCTCCCGGTACCCCTGTTCCATCGCGTCCAGCACCGTCTCCTCCGTCAGGGACGTGCCCGCGACGGTGTAGCCCTCTCCCGTCCGGTGGGTCGCCACGGGTCGGCAGTCCGCGCCGGTGTGGGCGGCCGCCTCCGCCGCGTCGACGCCGTGGAACTGGCTCCCGTCGCCGTCGGTGGCCATGTCGGCGAACGCGTCGGCGAGGCGGCCACCAGACGCGAGGGTGGAGAGACACCGCGTCCCCGCGTCGGGGTCGGTGACGCCGGCTGTCGCGACGGCGCCGTGGTCGCTCACGTGCGGGCAGACGCTCCCCACGGCGGGGAGGCGGGTGGCGGCGGCGACACCGAAGCGATGGCCTCCGTCGGCGGGTTCCCGGACGCAGATGCTGTAGGTCACGGTGGAGGGACGGCCGCCGCGGTGAAAAGCGCCGGGACGAGCGGTGTCGCGACCGTGCGTCTGACGCAAGAACTAATGAGGCGGTGGTTCCTGTTGGTACTATGGGTATCATGAGTAAAATCCTCGGCGGTGGCGGCACCCACAGCACCGAGGACTACGTCGAACTGAGCCTCGACGACTTCGACACGGCGCGGGCCGAGGCGGGGATGAGCGTGCACTTCGCGGAGATCAGTGAGCAGCGAGACGCCATGGCGATCAAGGACGCCGTCTACGACGGGGATCTCGTCATCGCGGACATCACACGGATGAGTCCGAGCGACAGCGTGGTCGACCGGATTCTGGAGGACCTCCGGCAGGTCGCCCGCGAAGTCGACGGCGACGTGGTCGTGAAGGAGGACGATCAGGTCGTCGTCACGCCGACGGGCGTGAAGATCAGCCGCGAGAAACTCTCCTGAGAGACTCGGTTGCGTCGCTTCCAGTGTCTCGCGGCTCCGCGACGGCGAGACA
This sequence comes from Haloplanus litoreus, assembly GCF_045690335.1. Classification (GTDB taxonomy): domain Archaea; phylum Halobacteriota; class Halobacteria; order Halobacteriales; family Haloferacaceae; genus Haloplanus; species Haloplanus litoreus. The sequence continues at coordinate 958,772 of NZ_CP147874.1, forward strand.
CGGCACTGGTTCCCACCCATCCGACGACGACCGTCGGAACCGACAGCGTTTCACCGATCCGGTTCCCAGTCGCGCGTAGATGAGCAAGGACTACATCGAGGTTCGCGGGGCCGAGGAACACAACCTCAAGGACCTCGACGTCCGTATCCCCCGCGAGGAGTTCAGCGTCGTCACCGGGCTCTCCGGATCGGGCAAGTCGTCGCTCGCCTTCGAGACGGTGTACGCCGAAGGGCAGCGGCGCTACATCGAATCCCTCTCGGCCTACGCTCGCAACTTTCTCGGGCAGATGGACAAGCCACAGGTCGAGAGCGTCGAGGGGCTCTCTCCGGCCATCTCCATCGACCAGAAGAACGCCGCCAACAACCCCCGGTCGACGGTCGGAACCGTCACCGAACTTCACGACTACCTCCGGCTCCTGTACGCCCGCGTCGGCACGCCACACTGCCCGGAGTGCGGGCGCGAGGTGGGAGAACAGAGCGCGGGTCAGATGGTCCGCCGGCTCCTCGAGCTGCCCGCTGGGACGAAGGCCAAACTCTGCGCCCCGGTCGTCCGCGACCAGAAGGGCGCCTTCGAGGACCGCTTCGACGACCTGGTGAGCGAGGGGTACAGCCGCGTCGAGGTGGACGGCGACCCCTACGACCTCACGATGGATCGCCCGGACCTCGACGAGAACTACGACCACACGGTCGACGTGGTGGTCGACCGCGTCAAAATCGACCCCGACGCCCGCTCGCGGCTCACCGACTCGGTCGAGACGGCCCTCGACGAGGCCGGCGGGGTGTTGAAGGTGATCCTCCCCGACCCGCCCGAGGGGGTCACGCTCGGCGGGTCGACCGCCCGGTCGACGGGCGACCTCGCGACGGTCGACGGAGCCGCCGACGCGGCCGAGACGGCCGAGACGGACCGCCTCGTCGTCGAGTTCTCCGAGGATCTGGCCTGCACCCACTGCGGTATCGACATCCCCGAAATCGAGACGCGGAGTTTCTCGTTCAACAGCCCGCACGGCGCCTGCCCGGAGTGTGAGGGCATCGGGAACACGAAGGAGGTCGATCCGGACCTCGTGGTGCAGGACTCGAGCAAGGCGCTGAAGCATGTCTTCGAGCCGTGGACGTACAACCGATCGTACTACCGCCGACAGCTCGACTCGATGGCCCGGCACTTCGACGTCTCGCTCGACACGCCGTTCGAGGAGTTGGACGAGGCGGTGCAGGACGCGTTCCTCTTCGGCACCGACGAGGACGTCCTGTTCGAGTGGACGACGAAAAACGGCGTTCGCCGGAAAGAACAGCCCTTCGAGGGTGTCATCGGCAACCTCGAACGCCGGCACGTCGAGACGGACTCGGACAACACCCGCGACCACATCGAGGAGTTCATGGCCGTCACCACCTGTCCCGAGTGTGACGGCACGCGCCTCAAACCCGCCTCGCGGGCCGTCCTCGTCGACGGGACGGCGATCACCGAGGTCAACCGCATGAGCATCGCGGACGCACTCGATCACTTCGAGGGCCTGGAGGCCGACCTGACGGAGCGCGAGCGGACCATCGCCGAGGAGATTCTGAAGGAGATTCGGGCGCGACTCGGATTCATGACCGAGGTGGGGCTCGACTACCTCACCCTCGACCGGGAGGCGTCGACGCTCTCGGGTGGCGAGTCCCAGCGCATCCGTCTGGCGACCCAGGTCGGCTCGGGGCTCGTCGGCGTGCTGTACGTCCTCGACGAACCCTCCATCGGCCTGCATCAACGGGACAACGACCGGCTGCTCGACACGCTCGAAGGTCTGCGCGACCTGGGTAACACCCTGCTCGTCGTCGAACACGACGAGGAGACGATGCGCCGGGCCGACTCCATCATCGACATGGGACCGGGACCGGGCAAGCGCGGCGGCGACGTCGTCGTTCAGGGCGACTTCGACGAGGTCGTCGACTGCGACGGGTCGATCACCGGCGACTACCTCTCCGGGCGCCGGGAGATTCCGGTCCCCGAGAAGCGCCGCGACCCGGACGACGGCGAACTCACGATCCGCGGCGCCCGCCAGCACAACCTCGACGGGGTGGACGTCTCCCTTCCCCTCGGCCAGTTCGTCGCCATCACGGGCGTCTCGGGGTCGGGAAAGTCCACGCTGATACACGACGTGCTCTACAAGGGTCTGGCCCGCGAGATGAACGACAACACCTCCGTCGACCCCGGCGACCACGACGCAATCGAGGGGTACGAGGACGTCGAGACGGTGCGTCTGATCGATCAGTCGCCCATCGGGCGGACGCCGCGGTCGAACCCCGCCACCTACACCGGGGTCTTCGACCACGTCCGCGAACTGTTCGCGGAGACGAAACTCGCGAACCAGCGCGGCTACGAGAAGGGGCGCTTCTCGTTCAACGTCAAGGGCGGTCGTTGCGAGGAGTGCGGCGGCCAGGGGACGGTCAAAATCGAGATGAACTTCCTCTCGGACGTGTACGTCCCCTGCGAGGAGTGTGACGGCGCCCGCTACAACGACGAGACGCTCGACGTGACCTACAAGGACGCGACCATCGCCGACGTGCTGAACATGGAGGTGGACGAAGCGCTCGACTTCTTCGAGGCCAACCCCGGCATCCGCCGCCGTCTCCAACTCCTGCAGGACGTGGGGCTCGGCTACATGCAACTCGGCCAGCCCTCGACGACGCTCTCGGGCGGCGAGGCCCAGCGCGTGAAACTCGCGGAGGAGTTGGGCAAGAAAGACTCCGGCGAGACGCTGTACCTGCTGGACGAACCGACGACCGGCCTGCATCCCGAGGACGAACGCAAGCTGATCGAGGTGTTGCACCGCCTCACCGACGCCGGCAACACCGTCGTGGTCATCGAACACGAACTCGACCTGGTCAAGAACGCCGACCGAGTGATCGACCTCGGGCCGGAGGGCGGCGAGGGCGGCGGACAGGTGGTGGCGACGGGCACACCCGAGGAAGTCGCCCGAGTGGACGACTCCCACACCGGGCGCTACCTGCGCGACCTGCTCCCGGACGTCGACCTCGCGGGCCCGCGTGAGGACCGCCGCAAGCCCGCGAAAGCCGCCAGCGACGATTAGCCGCGGTCGCTGCTCGATCCCGACGGCCGACGGCTGCTACGCGCCGAAGGCCGTCCGCACCGCGTCGGCCACTGCGTTCGCCCGCATCGCGTGTTCTACCTCGTCGCGGATACCGTTCGTGACGTAAGCCATCGCCAGTCCGGACTCGGGATCCCCCCAGCCGACGACACTCCCCAGGCCACCGTGCCCGAACGTCGTTCGCGGGGCGACGGTGCCGTACTTGTCCCACGCGGTCCCCGCACGCTCGAAGCCGAGGGCGTAGCGCCGCGGCACCCGTAGCGTCCCGTCGCGCTCCACCTCGACTTGCACGCTCGTCGCCGTGCGGACGGTGTCGGGGTCGAGGAGTCGACGTCCGTCGAGTTCGCCGCCGTTGGCGAGGCAGGCGTAGAAGCGCGCCATGTCGCGGGCCGTGCCGACGCCCGTCGCCGCGGGAACGACCGCCCGGCGGATCGACTCGCGGTTGAACAGGGCCGCCGCCTCCGCGGCCGTCCCGGGGAGACCGGCACCGCTCTCCCGACACCGCTTGCCCGCCTCGAAGCCGGCGAGGGTGGCGACGTCGTCCGGGTCGCCCGCCGGGAGGCCGATGCTCGTGTCCGTCATCCCCAGCGGCTCGAAGACGTGTTCGCGCGCGTAGGTGTCGACGGACGTCCCGCTCACGCGGCGGACGAGTTCTCCCACGAGGAACCCGTAGGTGAGCGCGTGGTACGCGGCGGTCGACCCCGGCCGGAAAGTCGGATCGAGATCCTCCATCGCCGTCACGGCGGCCTCCCAGTCGGTCCAGCGCCCGGGGTCCTCGTCCAACGGCCCGGAAGGAAGCCCCGCTTGGTGGCTGAGCACGTGCCGCACCGTCGCCTCGGCCTTCTCGGTGCCCACCTCGGCGAACGTGGGCCAGTGGTCGCACACTGGATCGTCGTACGAGAGCTGGCCACGCTCGACGAGGTGGTGCAGGCAAGCCCCGGCATACGGTTTCGTACACGAGAACAACACGTGCCGCCGGTCGGGCGTCGTCTCCGGCCCGTCCGGGGCGACGACCCCTGCCGCGACGTCGAGGACCAGGTCGGTCCCGTCGTACACCGCCAACTGGCCGCCGTGGTGGAGGCCGGCGGCGACGTGGGACTCGAACACCTGCCGCACGCGAGCCGCCGGATCGGCGTCGAACGTCGAACCCATGTGTGGCATGTATCCCCATTGGGAGGAAAGCCCGTCGACCGAACGTGAGGGGAGGTACCGCACGTCGCCCCACGATGCTCGTCCGGAGGCGTCCTCGTCCCCTCGATGCCCCCCGTCGGCGTGGGTGCCCGACCCCGTCGGGTGAATCGACCGATCCCAGCACCGACGTCGCGGTAGCCGACGGCTGGACGACCCGATCCCTCGTCCCGGAACTCAAGCTTACTTTTATTAGCCAAATTTATGTTTGTCTAGCTGGTCGGGAGGGGTATGAACACGATACGGGCCGTCCTCGTCGCGTGCGTGGTGGTGGCGACGCTCGGATCGCCGGGCGTCGGCGCCGCGACGGCCGCCGAGGACTGCACGTTTCCGATCACGCGCACTGACGCGACGGGGACCGACGTGACCCTGTCGGCCGATCCCGACGAGGTGGTCACGCTCAACCCGAGTGCGGCACAGACGATGTACGAAATCGACGCCTGGGACGACGTCGTCGGCGTCTCGTCGTTCGCCGACTACCTCCCCGGTGCCGACGAGAAGACGACGGTCGGGTCGGGCAACACCGACGCCACGGTCGAGCGGACTATCGCGCTCGATCCGGACCTCGTTCTCGCGCCGAACACGATCGACGACTCCGTGGTGTCGCAACTCCGGGCCGCCGGGCTGACGGTGTACAAGTTCGAGGCGGCCGAGACCCTCGACGATATCGTCGAGAAGACGCGGCTGACGGGCGAACTCGTGGGCGCCTGCGAGGGCGCCGACTCCCGCGCCGACGAGATGGAGCGCCAACTCGACGTGATCGAGGGTGCGGTCGACGGCGTCGACCGGCCGAAGGTGTTCTACACCTTCTTCGGTTTCACCGCCGGAGACGGCACCTTCGTCCACGAGGTGATCGAGACGGCGGGCGGGGACAACATCGCCGCCGACACCGCCGATATCAACGCGAGCGGTGGCGACACGTCGGGGTACTTCGTCGCCAGTTCGGAGATCGTCGTCGCGGCCGATCCCGCGTGGTTCGTCCTGAGCAGCGACGAGTACGACCGCGCGACGGTGCCGTCCGGTGCCGGTGGCGTCTACGAGGAGACGACCGCCTACCGGGAGGGGAACGCGGTCGTCCTCGACGCCAACGACATCAGCCAACCGGCCCCGCGCATCGTCGACGCGATTCTCGACCTCGTACAGGTCCTTCATCCCGAGGCCTACGAGACGGAGATCGAGGACCGCGTCGAACGCGATTCGCTCGACAGCGACCGCGGGACGACGACCGAACGTCTCGCCGACGGGAGCGTCGACCTCCGAGCGTCGAACGTCGGCCGCTCGGATCGGGTGCGTTTCGACCTGCCCGCGCGGGCGAACGCGACGGTCGACGTGCGCCGGGTCAACGTCACGCTCTCGACGGTGAACCCCACGTTCGAACTCCGACTGGCGTACGGCGGCAACCACACGGCGCCGAACGGGACTCGCGCCCTCGAATCGCTACGCCTCTCCGGCAACGGCATCTTCACCGGCGATATCGATCACCTGACGCTCCGCCTGGCCGTGAACCGTAGCCGACTCGACGGGGCCGACCCCGACACGATCACGCTCTACCGGTCGAACGGCACCGCGTGGGTGCCCCTGCAGACGACGCGGGTGAACGCGACGTCGAACGGGACGGCCGCGAACGACACGCTCGTCTACGAGGCGCGGACCACCGGCTTCTCGCCGCTGCTTCTGGCCGCCGCCGAGCCAACCGCCTCGACGCCGGTGACGAACGCGACGGCCACGCCGGCGGCGACGGCGACGGCGACGCCCACCGCGGTGTCGACGTCGGCGTCCCGGACGCCGACACCGGCTGCGACGGCCGCGACGACGACCGATTCCCCGCCGTCGACGCCCGGGAACGCGCCCGGGTTCGGGGCGCTGGTCGCGGCGCTGGCGATACTCCTCGCCACGACCGCCGCGAGGGGGCGACGATGACCGGACTCAGCCGTGGTCACGGTGCGCTCACGGCGACGGCGCTCGTCCTCCTCACGCTGCTCGTGGCGGCGCCGGCGACCGGTGCAGCCGTCGCGGTCGGCGAGACGAGCGTCTCGCCGACGACCGTTTCGACCGGCACGACGGTCACGCTCGACCTCTCGGTGAACGCGACCGGTGTGAACACCAGCGACGGGACGACCGGCGCGACCGTCACGGCGACGGCGCCGCCGGCGCTCGACCTCTCCGGCGCGACGGCGACGGCCGAGAACGCGACGCCGAACGCGACTGGCGTGACCGCGTCCGTCGACGGCGCGGCGAACGCGGTGGTCGTCTCGTGGGACGACGACGCCGGGACCGGCGCCGAGACGGTCGCGGTGACCGTCTCCGTCGACGGCGTCGCGGTCGGGCGCACGGGAGAGCACGACCTGACGGCGACGGTGGACGCCGACGGCGACGGCGCCACGGACGCCCGGGGGACGGTCGGCACCGTCACCGCTGCGGCGACCACGAGCGAGCGGAGCGTCACGAGCAACGGGACCGTCCTCTACCTCGGCGAGGAGGACGTGGACCTGACCGGACTCGACGGCGCGGCACCGGCGGGGGCCGACGACCGATTCTACGGCGTCGGCGGCGTCGCCGAGGGCGAGGGTGCGTTCGCCGACGACACGGTCGCCGTGGACGTGACGCCGGGCAACGGCTTCGTCCCCGGAACCTACGCGTTCGCGGCCGGGGGTGAGTCGTCGTTCACCGTCGAACACCCGAACGTGACGGACGTGGACCTCTATCCCGGCGAGGCCGCAGCCGGGACCGAAGTGGCCGGCTCCTCCATCCCGCCGAGCGTCGAGACGCTCACGGTCGATCCGGACTTCGACTTCGCGGCGGCCGACAATGCGACCCTGGTCGTCGAGAACGGGGACGGACTGACGGTCACCGACGAACTCACCGCCGACCCAACGGTGGCGACCGACGACGAGACGATCACCCTCGACGTGGCGGACCTCGCCGTCGGAACCTACACGGTCCGGGTCGAGGGCGCCGACGACCTGGACCACGTGAACGCGACGACGACGGTCCGGATCCGTGCGGAGGCACGCACCGTCTCGCTGAGTCGAACGCGCGTCGCCCGCGGCGAGACGACGGTGGCGACGGTGAGCGGAACGCCGGGTGCGACCCGGTACGTTCGCCTGCCGGTCGGGGCCCTGCGTGACGGCGAATCGGTGACCGTCCCCACCGCGAAGGCGGTCTTCGGCGGGGCCGAGGGGCTGGTCTTCATCGGTGCCGATGCGGACGCGGACGCCCTCTTCGCGGTGGTCTCCCTCGACGACGATGGCTTCGCCAGGGTCGAAATCGGGACGGAGCGTCTGGACGAGACCACACACGACGTGGCGGTTTCGCGAAACGCCACGGCAGACGCCGAGTCGACCGTTCCCCTCACCGTCACCGACCGTCGCGTCACGGTGGCGGCCGACCGGACGAACCTCACCGTCGGCGAGACGGTCGCCGTCTCGGGACGGGCCCGCGGTGCGGACGACGTGAAACTCTACGCCTCCGTCGGCGGGGAGTACGCCCCGCTGTACGAGGACACGGAGGGCGACGAACTCGCGGAGGCCCGCGTCGACGACGGGTCGTGGTCGGTCGACCTCGACACCCGGACGGCCCTCACCGTCCCCGGTCGGTACCACGTCGTCGCCGTCGCCGACCCCGGCGACGACCGCCTGGGATCGACGGCCAGCATCTCCACGGCGACGCTCAACGGCTTCGACGACACCGCCACGACGACCGTTCGGACGACCGACCCGTCGCCCTCGGCGTCGGTCTCGCAGTCACGCATCGCCACGACGGCGGGCGACGAGGTACGCGTCGACGGCCGCGCGCCCGGGCCGGCCGAGACGGTGCGTGCCTACGTCGTCTCGCCCCGCGGCGTGGTCGACCCTCGCGACCTGAGCGTCGACGACGACGACGGCTTCGACTTCGACTACGCCGCCTTCGATACGCCCGGCACCTATCGCATCCTCGTCGTCTCCTCCGGCCGCGACGGCGCCTTCGCCACCGCCGACGGGGGCGACGCGGCCGCGGTCACGGACGAACTCTCGGGAGCGGAGACGGCGAGCGAGGCCGAGGCCGTCCTCCGCGACGCCTACGGGGGTGCCGGCGTCGACGACCGGATCGTCGCTCTGAACGTCACCGCGACCGACCCCCGCGTGCGCGTTGAGGCGGTTACCCACCGCGACGACGAACTCGTCGTACGGGGTACCTCGAACCGCGAGAACGGGACGACGGTCCTCCTCGACCTCCGGAACGGATCGACCGTCGCCGCCGCGGCGGACGCGGACGTGAACGCCTCGGGCAGCTGGCGGACGACCGTCGACGTGTCGGCGCTCGACGGCGGCGAGTACGCCCTCCGAGCCGAGACGGCCGACGTGACCGACACGCGGACGCTGCGTCTGGACGACGCGACGTCGACGGGCGCGACGACCCCGGCGCCGACGGCGACGGCGACGGCGACGCCGGCCACCCCGACGGAGACGCCCGTGGCCACGACGGCGGCCACTGCCACGCGGACGGCCGAACGCGCCGGCATCGGGGGCGAGACGCGCGGGACGGCCGACCGGGCCACCCGGACCGCGACGACCGGCGACGGCTTCGGTCCGCTGGTCGCCCTCGTGGCGGCGCTCTCGGCGCTCCTCGCCGCGCGTCGACGTTCGTAGTTCGGCGTCGTGCGACCGCCGTCGTCCGTCGCAGTGAAAACCCCTCGGCTCCAATCGCGGGTGTGATGTACGCCGACTCCCCCGGCCGGCCGCCGACCGGCCACCCCTCGGCCCGCCCCGCATGAACGTCTGCATCCGCGGCATCTACACGACTGCGCTCACCCGGCGGTTCCTCGACGCCGGCCACGCCGTCGTCGACGCCTCCGACCCAATCCGCGAGCGGTTCGACGCGAACTTCGGGGCGGCCCCGAACGACGTGCGCGTCGAGACGACCCGGGACCGACAGGGCGTGGGCGTGGCCGGTGACGCCGACGCGGTGGCGACGGCCGTCGACGAACTCACCCCGACCCGCGACACCTTCACCTGGGACTCGCCCGCCCCGCGGGACGCCATCTTCGATGCGCGCGTGACGGAGACGCTCGGCAGCGGTGCGATCTGTGACCTCGGCGACACCGAGGGTTTCCTCCCGTTCGGCAACGCCGCCGACCACGTCACCGTCGGCGACCAACTCCGGGTTCGCGTCGCCGAGTCCGCGGCCCCGTGGATCGACCGTCGGCCCGTCCTCGACACCGACGTGCGGGTGCGGGCGGGACCGGCGACGCTCGTCCACGGCGCGTCGGGCGTGACCGTCGACGCCCGCGACGACGCTGCCGGCCGCGAACTCGCCGGGATGACCGATCTCCTCGGTATCGACCCGCCCGATGGCTGGGGGCTTCGCTGGGCCGACGCGGCGACCGACGCCGACATGGCAGCGCTGGAGGCGGCCCTCTCCCGGGCGGTCGACCGCGCCGAGGCGGTACCCGTCGGCGACCCCGTCGACCCCGTTCGTCGGGTCGCGGCCCCCGGCGCGACGACGTGGGTGTGGTTCGGCCGCGAAGCCCGATTCGCCCTCGACGCGGACCGCCGGGCGGTGACGGCGACGATGCACGGGCACCACCGCGTCAAGGCGGCGTCGTCGGACGCGAGCCGCGCCGTGGACCTCGTGGAGGCACTGTCGACCGACGGCGACGAGTTCGCCCGGGCGGACGGCGACTTCCCCTTCGAGGCCGTCACCGACACCTTCGGTCCGCTCGCCGGTGACAGCGTCCGCCTCGAACACGGCAAACCCGACGGCCGACTGATCGTCCTCGGCCGGGCCGACGTGGCCGACCGGGACCCCGACGGCACGCTCACGCTCCGTCGGGAGATGACCGCCGGCGGCACCTACGATGCCCTCGGCGTCGACCGTGAGTCGGGCGACGTCGCGACCACGAAGGTCCGCGAGGGGCGGTGGTGGTACCCCACCGTCTACCGTGGTGCGGACGGGGAGCGGAAGGGGACCTACGTCAACGTCTGTACGCCAGTCGAGTGTTTCCCCGACGCCGTCCGTTACGTCGACCTCCACGTGGACGTGGTGAAAGGGCCCGACGGCGAGGTCCGCCGGGTCGACGACGACGAACTCGATGCGGCCGTCGACGCCGGGCGGGTCTCGCCGGCGCTCGCCGAGAAGGCACGCTCGGTCGCGTCGAGTCTGGAGAACGCCATCTGAGCGTCGCGGTGTCACCGCTCGCCGGTACCGCCGGTGATCGCACTCGCGAGCGCCCCCCTGACGACCGCTTCGGCCCCGAACCGCGTGAGACGGAGTTCGGGCACGTTCGTCACCACCAGATCGGGCAGTCGCTCGCGCACCGGGTCGAGGACGCGGTCGGGGTGGTTGCGCGCCACGCCCCCACCGACGACTACGGTTCTGGGCGCGTAGGCGTGGACGACTGTGGCGACGCCGATGGCGTTCCAGCGCGCCACCCGATCGACGACCGACGCCGCGAACGTGTCGCCAGTACCCGCCGCGTCGAAGACGGCCGCGGCGTCGAGGTCGGGGTCGTCGAGGGGGAGCGTCGTCGTCTCGCCAGCGTGGAGATCACGGGCGTAGTCCGGGACGTTGGCGCCCGAGCAGTACGCCTCCCAGTGACCCGTTCCCCCGCAGCCACAGGATCGCCGGCTCTCGGGGTCGACGGTGATGTGACCCACCTCGGCGGCGTTCCCGTCCCACCCCGAGAGAACGTTGTCGTCGACGACCGCACCGGCGCCGATGCCGGTCGAAATCGTCAGATACACCAGATTCTCACCGCCGTCGCCGAAGAATCGCTCGCCGACGGCGGCGGCCGTTGCGTCGTTGTGGAGCGTGATCCGGCCGGTCGAACACAGGGTTTCGAGCGGACCGACCAGCGGGACGTGATCGACGCTCGGCAGGTTGGGTGGCTCGACGACCGCTCCCACTCCCGGGTCGAGCGGTCCCGCGGCGCCGACGCCCGCCGCGACGACAGCCGCGGGCGCGACGTCGGCGTCCGCACACGCCGCTCGGACGGCGTCGAGGACCGCCTCGGTGACGGCGACGCCCGTCGTCGTCGGCGTGCGAGCGCGGTGTGACCCGGCGATTCGGCCGGCGCGGTCGCCGACGACCGCACGAATCGTCGTCGCCCCGAGGTCGACGCCGAGATACGTCGCCATCCCGTCACTCGGTGCCGGTGCGGACGTAGAGGACCGGACAGGGGGCGGACAGCAGGATCTGCTGGCCGACGCTCCCGAAGACGGCTTTCCCGGTCGGTGACCGGTCCCGCCCGCCGACGACGACCACGTCGGCGTCCACAGTCTCGGCTACCTCGACGACGGCGTCGCCCGGATCACCGATCCGGCCGCGAACCTCCCACTCAACGCCCGCCCCGTCGAGTACCTCCTCGAGGTCACGGATCGTCGCATCGCGTCTCGCCACGTCGTCGGTGGTGGGGTCGTCGAAGTGAAGCGCCGACAGCGTCTTCTCGTACCCTTCCTGGCTGAACACGCGCACGAGAACGACTCGGGCGCCGGTCGGGACGGCGATATCGACCGTCTCCTCCGCCAGCCGCGCCACCCGTTCGTGATCCCGCGGTCCGACGGCCACCAGCATGGTATCTATCGCCATACTTCGCGGGTTCGACGGCGGCATACAAATCCCTGTCCCCACATATGCCCGATCACCATCCCTACGTACACCCCGCCCCATCCACGAGTCATGCTCACGACGGACCTCTCCGACCGGGTCGCCCTGGTGACGGGGAGCGCGAAGGGAATCGGCCGCGAACTCGCCCTCTCGATGGCGGAGGCGGGGGCGGCCGTCGCGGTTCACTACCACACGAGCGCCGAGGCGGCGCGGGCGACGGCGGCGGTGGCCCGGGAGGAGAGCGGCCGCGCGACGACGGTCCAAGGCGACGTGACCGACCCCGACGACGTGGACGCGATGTTCGACGCTATCGAGAGCGACCTGGGCACCGTCGACCTCCTCGTCAACAACGTCGGCGACTTCGCGCCCCGACACTGGGCGGATATCGATTTCGAGACGTGGAACCGGGTGCTGGAGACGAACCTCAACGGCACCTACCTCTGCTCGAAACGGGCACTACCGGCCATGCGCGAGGCCGGGTTCGGCCGTATCGTCAACGTCGGCTACGCGGGAACGGAACGGGCGCTGGTCTACCCCAAGAACTTCCCCTACCTCGTCGCGAAGACGGGCGTCATCATGTTCACGCGGATGCTCGCCAACGACACCACCGAGGACGGTATCACGGTCAACTGCGTCTCACCCTACGTCGTCGAGAACTCGGACGAGTTCCCCGCCGAGGCGCCACGGGGCCGGTGGGCCTCCTTCTCGGACCTGCGGCAGGTGCTCTTTTTCTTCCTCGACCCGGACAGCGGGTACGTGAGCGGCGAGAACGTAGAGGTCGACGGGGGCTGGATTCCCGAGGCGCTGTAGTCGCACTGCGGTCACCGACCGACCCGCGCGTTCGGACGGACCGTTGGCCGTCACGTCCGGCCGTCGTCGTCCCCGTGGCGGGCGGCGGACGGGAACCAGTTACAACGATCCGTCTCAGGCGTTCGGCACGTCGTCGGGGTCGTCCTCGACGGAGCGTTTCATCGAGTCACGGCGGGATTTGGCGTCCCGGCCCGTCACTTCCAGCAGGAAGTCGTTCTTGGCGCTGACGGCGTCCTCGGCGGCGTCGGCGTTCCCCTCTTCGATCACCTGCGCGGCGGGTTTCTCCTCGAAGTGGACCGCGAGTTTGTCCTTCTTGCCGCTGTATTCGGACGCGCCCGCGACGATGCGTTCGAACACGGGGTTGTCGGGTTCCTCGACGACGTAGAGGTCGCTGCCCTTGTACTCCTCCGTCCCCGTGACCGGACCGAAGTAGCCCTCGACCGTCCCCTTGAGATCCGGTGCGTTCTCCTCCAGGGTTTCCCCGCGACGCATCTTGTACTCCTTCATGGACCCTGGTTCGGAAGGCGGCGGTTTACCAGTTTCGTCCTCCGTGTACGGCCGTGGCTACCGTTCTCGCTCGGCGATGTAGCCCTGGTGGCAGTCGGGGCAGATGTCGCCGGCCCGCATCGACGACCCACCCGCGGTTCGGGAGTATCCGCAGTTGGGGCAGAAAAATTCCGTCTCGCCTTCCGTTCGGTCACTGGTGACCGGTTCGACTTCGTCGGCGGCGACGAACTGTTTGCCGGCGGCCGTCCCGCCGCTCGCCGCCGTCGCGCCGTTGGTTGCGTCGCCGCCGGCGGCCTCCTCGGGTGTCAACCCGCCGCCGAAGGTGACCTCCGACGCCGACCCGTCGCTCGGCTCCGCGTCGAAGCCCTCGTCCTCACCGTCGGGGTCGGGCCACTCGTCGCCGCCGCTGACGACGGTCGCCCCGTCGTCGGCGGTCCCGGTCGCCCCCGACTCGGCGGCCGGGTCCGGATCGGTATCGGCGTCCGCGTCCGCGTCGGGCCACTCGCCGTGTCCCCGGTCGACGCTCTGCCCGTCGTCGTCGCCGTCGTCGTCGAGGATGATCGCGTCGTCGACGTGGTCCTCGTCCTCGGTATCGGCGTCCGCGTCGGCCGCGGCCGCGGCGGTCTCCGTCCCCGTCTCCGTCCCCGTCTCCGTGTCCTCGCCGCGTTCCGACTCCTCGGCGGCCGCCGGCGACGGTGCCGGATCGGCGTCCTCCTCCTCCAGAACCTCGCCCGCGTCGGCCTCGTCGACCACGGGAGCTTCCGTTTCGACGTCGGGGTCGGGGTCGGGGGTGACGCCCCCAGCGCCAGCGCCGCCCAATCCCGTCGCCACCGCCTCGTCGGCCGGATTCCGCACGGGCCGTACTTCCTTGTTCTCGCTGACGATCCGACGCTCGCCACAGCGCTCGCAGGTCTCGACGGTTCGGTACGTCACGACCACCTCGTCGCCGCGTTCCTCCCGCTCACGCTCCACCTCTCGGTTCGCGTATTCGTGTCCCAGTAGGCACCTGAGTCCCATTGTGTTGGGGTAGCGAGGGCACCACCAAAAGCCTCCGTCAGACGCCCGTCCGACGGGCGTCGCGGGGATTCGAGGTGGCGGTACAGGTAAACCGTCCGCGTCCGTACGTCCCGCGCATGAAGGCCAAACGGAAGTTCCGGGACCGCGAGGACGTGGAGGTGGCCATCCTCGACGCGCTGGTCGACCGCGGCGGTGAGGGGATGACCGTCTTCGAACTCCGTGCGGCCGTCGACGTGAACATCGACACGCTCGAGGACGCGCTCGGGGAGTTGAAAGCGGACTCGCTCATCGCCGTCGAGGTGGACGAGGGACGGACGGTCGTGCTCCCGGACGACCGGGTCGTTCCAGACCCGGGCCAGGCTCCCGGGGAGGAGGAGAGCCTGTTCGACGCGGTCCGTGAGCGCCTCGGTCTCTGATACGGATCGTTGTCAGTCGTCACCGGTGGGTCGCCGGCACGCGACGGCGGCCCATCGGAACACAGTTACAACGATCCGTACGACGCCGCGGACCGCGTCGCTTTTTCCCTCAGACTGCCTACTTCGGGGCGATGACACGGGGTCTTCACGCCGACTACGGTGCCGAGTTCGAGACACGCGGCGGGCGCGAGGTGGTCGCTCACTACGGCCGCCCCGAACGGACGCACCTCGCGGTTCGCAACGGCGTCGGCGTCATCGAGATGGGCTACGGCGTCGTCGTCGTCGAGGGCGCCGACGCCGTCGACTTCGTCGACAACGCCGTCTCGAATCGCGTCCCCGCTGTCGACGGTGAGGGCTGTTACGCCCTCCTGCTGGACCCGCAAGGCGGCATCGAAACCGACCTCTACGTCTACAACGCCGGCGAGCGCCTGCTCTGTTTCACGCCGCCGGACCGGGCCGAACCCCTCGCCGACGACTGGAGCGACAAGGTGTTCATCCAGGACGTCTCCATCCGCGACGCCTCCGACGACTTCGCCGTCTTCGGCGTCCACGGCCCCGCCGCCACCGAGTCGGTGGCGACGCTGCTCGCCGGTGCGAGCGTCCCCGAGGAAGACGCCCTCACGTTCGTCCGTGGCTCCATCGCCGACGCCGGCGTGACCGTCGTCGCCACCGACGACCCGACGGGCGAGACGGGCTACGAAGTCGTCTGTCGCGACGCCGACGCCGAGGACGTACTCGACTCCCTGCTCACCCGCGGGACGCCGACCACTCCCGTCGGCTATCGCACCTGGGATACGCTGACGCTGGAGGCGGGGACGCCCCTGTTCGAGACGGAACTCGTCGGCCGGATTCCGAACGTCGCCGGCGTGCGCAACGCCCTCGACTTCGACAAGGGCTGTTACGTCGGCCAGGAAGTCGTCTCCCGCGTCGAGAACCGGGGCCGGCCGAGCAAACGGCTCGTCGGCCTGACTCTCGGCGCCGTCCCCGAGTCGGGGGCGGGGGCGGCAGTGTTCAGCGACGACGCGGCCGTTGGCGAGGTGACCCGTGCCGCCGGGACGCCGTCGTGCGACCGGCCGGTTGCGCTGGCGTACGTGGGGAGCAACGCGCTCGACGACGCCACGGAGTTCGCCGTCCGCGTCGGTGGCGACGAAATCCTCGCGACGGTCACCGACCTCCCCTTCGTCGAGGGGAGCGGGCGGTCCGGGCGACTCCCCCGCTACGACTGACCGCGCTCGCCCCGTGGCGACTCGTCGTCGCGCGACGGGCGGAGTCCGGACGCGAGTGCCCGCAGGTGGCTCGCCGAGAAGAAAGACGTGGGGCGGTCCATGTGAACGCCGATCTCTCCGGACAGCGCCCCCAGCCCGAGCCGCTGGATCGGGTCCGGGAGGGAGTACGCCCGCCGGATCAGGCCGCCGAGTCTGATCTCCCGTCGGAGTTCCCCTCGCCACGCCCGTTCGTAGTCCGCAAGCGTCGACGGGTCGGTCGGATCGACCGTCTCGGCGGCACAGTCCGCGGCGGTCATGCCGTAGAGGATGCCGCCGCCGGTGAAGGGCTTGGTCTGGGCGGCGGCGTCGCCGACGAGGAAGGTCCGGTCGCCGGTGACGCGGTCCGGGGGGCCGATGGGGATGCCCCCCGAACAGCGACGGGCCGTCTCGACGCCGTAAGCGTCGGTCAGCCGGTCGAAGCGTTCGGTCACGTCGGCGCCCGGCGGCGCCGCGAGGCCGTACTCGACGCCCGCATCGCCGCGGGGGATACGCCACGCGAAAAACCGTGGCACCGTCAGGTGGACGTCGACGAAGTCGCCGTGGTCGGGCGTCTCGTCGAACGCGAGGACGCCGTGCAGCGTCTCGTCGGGGTCCGGGAGGCCCACCTCGCGACGGACCCGCGAGACGGGGCCGTCACACCCGGCGACCAGTCGTGTTTCGAACCGGACCGTCCGGCCGTCGGTTCGGGCGGTCACCGTCACGCCGTCCGCTCGCTCCTCGACGCCGGTAACGGTGTGGCCCTCGCGCACGTCGGCGCCGGCCGCCCGTGCGGCGTCCGCGAGCGTCCGGTCGAGTGCCACGCGGTCGACGACGTTCGACACCTCGGAGGACTTATAGAAGGGGTAGCCCCGGGAGTCCGGGCCGCCGAGGTGGAAGTCGGCGCCGTAGATCCGGTTCTGGCGGAGGTCCGCCGTCGCGTCGTCGGGGACGTAGTCCCAGACGTCGGTGCTGACGTGGCCCGAACAGGCGAGCGGTGACCCCACCTGACCCTTCTCCAGGGCCAACACGTCGTACCCGGCTGCCGCCATCCGGCGGGCGAGGCGCGCCCCGGCGGGACCGACGCCGACCACGACGAAATCGTACATGTGGGTCGTTCCGGCGCGACGGGACAAATACTCGGCGGTCGGCGGCGTCGGGCGTGCTGGGAGGCCAAGAAATTAACCGCTGGATACCGAGTCGTACTCCATGTCGCGTGGACGGGACCCGGTCGAGGAACGCGCCGACGCCGACGTCGACCTCTACGATATCGCCACCTGGGAGCGGCGCGGGCTACTCGACGGGGTTGCGTCCGGTATCTACCGTACCGTCGTCGCGTCGACCCGCATCTTCGTCGTCGGCATCGCGCTTCTCATCCTGATCGGTATCGGCGGCCTGAGCGCGCTGACGGACCCTCAGATCGGCGCCCTGACCGCCCTGTCCGCGATCCCGGCGCTCGCTCTCGCCATCTACGTCCGCCGGTCGGACGCGACCCGCGGCGAACCGCTCTCAGTCCTCGTCGCCACGTTCCTCCTCGGTGTCCTCACCGCCAACTTCGCGGCGGTTCTCAACTCCTACACCAAGGGGGCGTTCGCCGGTCTCGGCTTCCTCGGCAGCGCGCTCTTTTTCTTCCTCGTCGTCGGTCCCGTCGAGGAGTCGGTGAAACTCCTCGCCGTGCGTCTCTACGCCTACGGCCACGACCGGTTCGAGGCCGTCGTCGACGGCGCGGTGTACGGTGCCGTCGCCGGACTCGGATTCGCCACCATCGAGAACGCCCTCTACATCACGCAGAACCTCGACGCCCCGACGGCGACGGCCGGACTCGGTCTCATCGGCGCCGGCGGCGGCATCACCGCCGTCCGCGCGCTCGCCGGCCCGGGGCACGTCATCTACTCCGCCTTCGCCGGCTACTACCTCGGCCTCGCGAAGTTCAACCGCGAGAACCGCGGGCCGATCATCGTCAAGGGCCTGCTCATCGCCGCGCTCGTCCACGCCACCTACAACACCACCGTCGGCATCGGCTCGGCGTTGATCGGGCTCGCGACCGGGCTGGGACAGCTCCCCGCCTTCCTGCTCTACGTCCTCGTCTACGACGGCTTTTTCGGCTTCATCCTCTTCCGGAAGATCCGGCGGTACAGCCACACCTACCGCAAGGTCCACGAGGACGAGGAGGCAGAGGAGTCGGCCTTCGAGGTGGAGCCGACCGAGTTCGAGTCGTAGCTCCCACCGACTGCTCTCCCGTCCGACGCCGACGACCCCGCCGATCACCAGCGGAGTCACACGACCGTACCGTCGTGTCGTGGGCGAGGACCGCGAGGAGGGCACCCCGGAGTCGCCGCCCGGTCACTCGACCAGTCGCTCGACGTACTTCGCCACCACGTCGACTTCGACGTGGACCGGGTCGCCCGGTTCCTTCGCCGAGAGCGTCGTCAGGTCGTAGGTCGTGGGGATGATCGCGACCGAAATTCGGCCGTCGGTCCGGTCGGCGACGGTGAGGCTGATGCCGTCCAGCGCGACCGATCCCTTGTCGACGACGTACCGCCCCAGCGAGGCGGGCAGGTCGAAGGTGAACCTCCAGTCGTCGCCCACGCGTTCGACGGCCGTCACCGTCGCCACGCCGTCGACGTGGCCCTGAACGATGTGGCCGTCGAACCGGCCGTCCGCGGGCATCGCCCGCTCCAGGTTGACCGGGTCGCCGATCCCCACCTCGCCGAGGTACGTCTTCTCGACCGTCTCCTCGGCGAGGAACACCTCGAACCAGTCGTCGTCGTACCGTTCGACGGTGAGGCAGACGCCCGAGACGCTGATCGACTGGCCCGCCGACACCGCGTCGAACCCGTGTCCGATGCGGAGGCGTCGGCCGCCCTCGGCGTCGGTAACGTCGACCACCTCGCCCGTCTCCTCGACGATGCCGGTGAACATACCACCCCTTCGCCGCCGCCGATGTAAGTGGTTACGGCATCCGCTCGTCCGCCCGCCGTCCCCCGCCGGCGACGACGCTCCGCTCTCGGCCGTTTTTTCACCCGTCGCCGCGTACCGCCGCCAATGCGACTCGGCATTCTCGATACGCTCGGATTGGCGGCGACCCTGATTTTCGCCATCCCGGTCGGCCTGTACGGCGTCGAGAGTGCCCTCGCCGGGCGGCCGGCCCTCGGCGTCGGCCTCGTCGTCGTCGCGGTGTTGATGGTCGTTCTCCCTCGGCGACTCACCACCCCCGCCGACCTGCCCGGCGCCGTCGTAGAGCGCGTGGTCGGGGATGCAGTGAAAGAACCGGAGGCGGACGCCGACGAGGAGTGAGTCGGACGGGCAGTGTACCCGGCCCCCGTGCCGGACCGGGTCCGGCGAAGCACTGGCGCCGACGACTGTCCGTCTCAGTACGCGCCCGGGGACAGCGACGCCGGAAGGTCGCCGAGCGCCCGACAGCCCGACTCGGTGATGACGTAACACGTCCCGATCCGGACCTGTCCGCGGTCGGTCTCGGGGTCGGGGTCGACCGCCGCCGGAGCGAGCGCGAACACCTGCCCCACTTCGAGCGGCGTGTCCGCGGAGAAGTCGACCGGGTCGCCCACCGCGCGGGCCACCGGCGTCTCGGCGGTCCCCAGGCCGTAGGCCCCGAGTTCGGCCACCGCTTCGTCGACGATCCGTCGGGCTGGCAGTCCCGGTTCGGCGACGCGGGACACCGCGTCGTGGGCCATCTCGACGGCGACGGCCGCGCGGCGCTCCCACCCGCCACCGCCGTCGACGACGAACGTGCGCGAACACGGGCCGGCGACGTCGCCGACCAGGGGGTCGAGGGCGACGACGAGTGGGTCACCCGGTCGGAGCGTGTCGTCTCGCGTTTCGATACGCGGGGCCGCGTCCACGCCGCCCGCGTCGGTGACGGCGGCGTCAGCGAGACGCTCCAGGGTCGGTGGTGTGAGGGGAGCGCCGTCGGCGTGGAGTCGGCCGTCGACGACCGCCGTGGCGTCGAGTCGTGCCGCGACGGCCCGAATTCCGGCGGCGGCCGTCGAGAGCGCACGCTCGGCGTCCGTCGCACTCGCCGTGTCGCTCACGGCGTCACGGCTCCGGTTCGGGGGCCGGCGTCGCCTGGGCTTCCTCCAACATCTCCGCGGCCTCCGTCTCGCGGAGTTCGTTGTGTAGGAGGACGCTGATAGGGAGCGTGGGTGCGCCACCGATCAGGTTCTCCAGCAACACGAGGCGCTCCCGGGCGCGGCTCATCCCGACGTAGAAGACGCGGCGCTCGTTGTCGGTGAGGACGGGCACGGGGCTGGTGTGGGCGGTGAACTCCTCGACGCCGTCGACGTCCGTGGGGTCGTCGACGCTCGCGGCCATCTGTTCGACCACCTTCTCGGTCAGGTCGGTACAGACGAACACGTGGTCGGCTTCCCGGCCCTTCGCGGAGTGGATGGTGCCGACGCGGACCCGACTCGGGTCCATCCCGGCGTAGTCGCCGCCGAAGTAGGCGTCGACGGATTTTCGCTGGAAACTCGTCACCTTGCGGACCATATCGCCCGCGGCGGCGGGTTCCGGCATGAACGGCACGTGGTCGGTCACGACGCCGGGGTCGACGGAGAGTTCCGCGACGTCGTCGGCGTCGGCCGCCTCCTCCGCGTCGTCGAGGTAGTCGTAGAAGTCGTCGCGCTCGTTCGTCCCGAACGCCGAGTCCTGGAGCATGTCCGCGAGTCGGCGGGCCTCCAGTCCCGTGATCGGATCGTCCTCGTCGAGTTTCTCGACGGCGCGGACGTACTGTGTGAGGCGGTCGGTCCACATCCGCTGGTCCGTCATCACGGAGAAGGGGATGCCTTTCGGGAGGAAATCGTCGATGAACTGGAACATCTGATAGCGTGCCCGGAAGAGGACCATGATCGTCTCGTCCGTGTTGTCGACGGTGTGCTGGACGTTCCGCACCACCTCGAACATCGACGGGCTCTCGATACCCTCGACGACGCCCCCGTCCTTGCGCGGGTTGAGGTCCTTCTCCTGACGTTTCGTGATGTGGCGAATCTCCCGGTTGACCACGTTGAGGATGCGCGACGGGAGCCGGTAGGAGTTGGGAAGCACGACGTCCTCGCTGACCTCGGCGTCGAGCAGGATGCTCGGGTCGGCGCCCTGCCACGCGTAGACGACCTGGTCGTCGTCGCCCGCGATCAGGACGCCCTCCATGTGGGGTTTCCACTCCTCGTACACCTCGTACTGGAGGGTGGTGATGTCCTGGAACTCGTCGATGACGAGGTAGTCGACGTGGGGGACCAGCGAGCGTTCGGCCACTCGTTCCAGCATGTCGGCGAAGCCGACGAGTCCGTGTTCGCCCTTGTAGGACCGCCACGCTCGGATCACCTGCGGCACGTCGATCCGCTCGTCGTCGGCGGGCCACGTCGGGGTGTACTTGTTCCCCTCCTGGGCGTTCGGGTCCTCGTCCGGGGGGAGGCGGACTGCCTCCACGTCCCACTGGAACGGCACGTCGTACCAGTCGGCGACGTCGCGCTGGGTTCGCTGGAGCCACTGACTCGTCGCGATGATCTTGTTGCCGAGCGTCGTCGACCGGGCGGTGCGGCGCCCGGCGCCGCCGTACTCGTCCTCGTACTCGACGCCGTACTCCTCGCAGAACTCCTCTTTGTCCGACTCGCCGACCACGTCACCACGTGAGAGGTCGAGCAGTTCGTACGCCTTCGCGTGCATCGTACAGACGTTGCCCTGGAGTGCCCGGGGCGAGACGTCGAGTCGCTCGGCGAGACGTTCGCGGACCTCCGCGGCGGCGGCACGCGTATAGGAGACGACGAGCACGTCACGAATGCTCACGTCGTCGTCTTCCAGCAGTTCGTCGACGCGGTCGAGGAGGGCGGTGGTCTTCCCGCTGCCGGGGCCCCCGAAGAGACGGGTGACCGTAGCGTCGTCGCTCATCGTAGTGTCACACGCCCTCAGGCATGATAAACGACGTGGATCGGCGGGTTGGAGAACCACAGTAGCCGTTGTAGGTCATTGCACGCCCGAGCACACGCAGTCTAGCGATCGGGCGTGCAGACCGCTCCAAACGCTACTGTAGGGCGTCGCCGGTCAGGCGGCCGGGTCCCACCCACAGACCGAGCAGTCGGTGGCCGACTCGTCGTGCAGGGCCCCACAGTCCGGGCACTGCAGCTTGTTATAGGATCGTTCCCAGCGTACCGTCGTCGTCTCGTGGCCGTTGTCCGCGAGGAACTGGTCGAACAGTTCGTCGTCGTGTTCGCTGGGTCCGGCTGCCATACACGTCATGGTATGTCATACCAGCACTTAGGCGTATTGGTGTGGGTAAATGTGACGTGACACCGTCTCTCTATCCCTGTAGCCCGTACAGCTCGCCGTACTTCGCCGTCGCGTAGTCGACGAAGGCGTCCGCCGACACGTCCTCGCCCGTCGTCCGCCGCACGAGTTCGTTCGTCTCGAAGCGCTTGCCGTGGCGGTGGATGCGGTCGGTCAGCCAGTCGTGGAGTGGATCGAACTCGCCCGCACGGATCAGATCGTCGAGGCCCTCCAGATCCGCCGCCGCGGCGTCGAACAGCTGCGCGGCGATCACGCTCCCCAGCGAGTACGTCGGGAAGTAGCCGAAACTCCCGTGCGACCAGTGGATGTCCTGCAGACACCCCTCGGCGTCCGTCTCGGGGCGCACGCCGAGGTAGGACTCCATCTTGTCGTTCCAGACGGCGGGCACCTCCGCCACGTCCAGGTCACCCCGGAGCAGGTCCCGCTCGATCTCGAACCGCAGGACGATATGCAGGTGGTAGGTGAGTTCGTCGGCCTCGACTCGGACGAGGTTCGAGGGGTCGACGGCGTTGACGGCTTCGTAGGCCTCGCGGACGCTCGGGTCGCCGACGCCCGGGAACGCCTCGACGACACGGGGGAGGAACCGCTCCCAGAACGCCCGCGACCGGCCGACGTGGTTCTCCCAGAGGCGGGACTGAGACTCGTGGATCGAGAGGTCACGCGCCTCGCCGAGCGGCGTCCCGTAGGCGTCGTCGGGTAGCCCGAGCGTGTAGGTGGCGTGGCCGAACTCGTGGACCGTCGAGAGGAGCGCCCCGATGGGGTCGTCCTCGTCGTAGCGGGTGGTGATCCTGGCGTCGTAGGTGGTCCCCGTCGAGAACGGGTGCGGGGCGACGTCCAGACGGCCGCGCTCCCACGGATAGCCGAGGGCGTCCAACGTGTCCCGCATCAGCCCATCCTGACGGTCGGCCGCGAACGTCCCGGTGAACGTGTCCGTCGCGAGGTCCGCGTCCGCGGCCCGGATGTCCTCGACCAGCGGTACCACCGCCTCCCGGAGCGAGGTCAGCACGTCCTCGGCGTGGTCGAGGGGTAAACAGGGTTCGTACTCCTCGAACAGCACTTCGTAGGGGTCCCGGTCCGGATCGACGTGCTCGGCGTACCGACGCTTCAGATCGAGCAGTTCCGACAGGTGCGGCGCGAACGTCCCGAAGTCGTCCTCGGCTTTCGCCTCGCGCCACGCGGTCAGCGCCTCCGAGGACGCGGCCGAGATGCGCTCGACCAGAGCCGTCGGCACGCGCACGGCGCGTTCCTGCTCCCGGCGCACCTCGCGGACCACCGCACGCCTCTCGTCGTCGAGACCGGCGGCCTCCAGGTCGTCGAGCAGGCGGCCGAGTTCGTCGTCGGTGAGCAGGTCGTGACGCACCGCGGAGAGCGCCGAGAGCTGCCGGGAGCGGGCGGGCGTCCCCTCGTCGGGCATCATCACCTGCTGATCCCAGGAGAGCAGTTCGGAGGCGTGCGAGACGTTGGAAAGCCGGCCGACCCGGTCGAGCAGGTCGCCGTAGGCGGCCGATGTCGTGTCGCTCATGTCCCGACGTGGGTCCGCGCCGTAATCAACCCCGCGTCCGGACTGCTGCCGCCGAGTGATACCACGGAGTGGTAACACCTATACGGACGAGGCGACGACCGGGGTGCATGACGGATACGGACGTGGCCCACGCACCACCTGGGGTCACCGAACGCATCGAGGGATATCTCTCCGAGATGGGGCCATCGTGGGTCGCCGGCGCCATCGCGGCGGGGCCGGCGACCATCGCCAGTCTCGTCACCGCCGGGGCGGCCTTCGGCTACCAGCTACTGTGGGTGGTCGTCCTCTCCGCGGGTGCGGGGGCACTCGCCCAGTACCTCGCGATGCGCCTCGGTCTCCTGACCGAGCGCGGCATCGTCGCCGTCGTCGAGGACACCCTCGGCGAGTCCTGGGCGTGGCTGCTCGTCGCGGACGCGGTGATCGCCGCGGGTGTCGCCCAACTCGTCATCATGAAGACCGTCGCCACCGTCTCCGCGACGGTTACGGGTGTCGACGCCCGGGTCTGGGGCGTTGTCTGGGCGCTCGTCCTCGCTCTCGGCCTCGCCGGCCGCGGGTACCGCTTTCTCGAACTCGCGGCGAAACTGCTCGTCTCACTGGTCGTCGTCGCCTTCGTCGCCAGCCTGTTCGTCGTGCCGGTCGACGCCGGTGCGGCCCTGACCGGCCTCGTGCCCAGCGTCCCCACCGGCGGCGCCCTCGTCGCCGCGGGCATCCTCGGCGGCGCGGTCCACATCACCCTCATTACGATGCACTCCTACACGATGCGCTCGCGCGGCTGGACCCGCGAGAACTACGACGCGGCGACCTTCGACATCGGGGCGTCCATGCTCGTCGCCTTCGGCGTCTATAGCCTCGCTATCTTCCTCGTCACCGCGAGTGTCCTCACCTCCGCCGACCTCTCCACCGTCGGCGCCGCACAGGCCCTCGGCCCGCTGGTCGGCCCGAGCGCCAAGTGGCTGTTCCTCCTCGGACTCTGGGGGGCCGCCGTCTCGACCCTCGGCGGCAACACCATCGTTCCCCCCTTCCTCCTCGCGGACAAACTCGGCTGGGGGACGACCATCGAGGACTCCCGCTATCGGGCGCTCCTCGTCGCCGTCGCGCTCCTCTCGGCGCCCGGCGCGTTCATCGGCGGCGCGGTGCTCGGCCAACTCGTCCTCGTCCTCGCCCTCGGCACCGTCGGCACTCCCTTCGCCATCGCCATCGTCCTCTACCTGCTCAACTCGGGTGCCGTCCCCGACCGTAACTCGACCCTCGCGAACGTCGGCGGCGTGGCGCTCTTGCTCGTGACGGGCGCGCTCGCCGCCAACTTCGTCCGCGAACAGGTCGCCGGCGGCGTCGGCGCTCTCTCCGGGTTCGTGCTCGCTTTCGCCGTCGCCCTCGCTCTCGCCATGCTGGGACTCGGCGGCAAGTACGCCCGCGACGAACTCGGATCGTGACCCACCCCGACCTCCCCTTCCCGCTCGCCGGCTCGACCCTGATCGTCGGTCCCTCGAACGTCGGCAAGACCCGGTCGACGGCCGACGCGCTGACCGCGTGGCTGGAGCGTGATGGTACCGACGGCGTCGTCATCTTCGAGTTCGCCCCCGAAGTCGAACGCGACGGGCGCGTCCTCGGCGGGCGCCTCGACCGCTTCGTCACCCCGCCGGCCGACGTGTGGTACGGCGTCCTCGATGCCCACGCCCCCCGAGCCACCGCCGCCGACGACGACGAGGCACTCTCCCTCGCGGCCGACAACGCCCGCCGGGCGGCCGAGGTGTTCGACGCCGCGCCCCCCGATCCCCGCGCCGTCTTCGTCAACGACGCCACCATCCCCTTCCAGACCCCCGACCCCGATGCCGACCCCGACCGTCTGCTCGACTACTGTGCCGGGGCCGAAGTGGCAGTCCTGAACGCCCTTGAAGCCGACGCTCTGGCCGGTTCGGACCCCGTCTCGCGCGCCGAACGCGAGGCGCTCTCGGCGTTCCGGGCCCGCGTCGACCGCGTGGTTCGGCTGGACGGCGAGGCGTAGTCGTATCCGTTCGTCGATCCGGTCGAGGCACGTGGTCACGCTCCGGATTCCCGGACTCCTCGACCGACGCTTCGTCGCCGCTGCGCTCGGCCGCCAACTGCCCGGTCCGTCGTTCGTCGTCCTCGTCGTCTCCCAATTGGACGCCCGCAGCGACTCCGCGAGGCGGACTAGGCGACGAGCGATTCGGCGACCCGCCGGTAGAGGCGTTCGCACCGCTCCAGTACCTCGACGTCGACGCTCTCGGTCGCGGTGTGTGCCTCGCCCGGTTCCGCGGCGCCACAGACGACGCAGGTGGTCCCGGCGGCCGCCAGCCACCCCGCGTCGGTCGCGTGGGGTTTGGCGACTCGTTCCGGCGATCCGTCCTGAACGCCCGCCGCCGCCCCGAGGACCGTCGCGGCGAAGTCGGCGTCGTCACAGGCCATCGGCGGGAGGTCCTGGTCGACGGTCCACTCGACGCCCGGTGCGGACTCGACTCGCTCCAGAGCCGCCCGTTCTCCCGGGACCGTTCGCTCGTCGACCGTCACCGCACAGTCCTCGGGAATCACGTTCCACGCCGACCCGCCCTCGATTTCGGTGACGGCGACGCTCCCCGAGAGGTGCTGGCCCAGCACCGTCGTCTCCGGTGCGTCGAGGTCCCGTACCACGTCGACGGCGTCGCAGGCACGGTAGACGGCGTTCTCGCCGGCCTCGGGTTCGCTCGCGTGGGCGCCCTCGCCACGTGCGTGGATCGTGCTCCCACGTCGGCCCTTGTGGGCGACGGCGACGTCCGTCACGCCCGGAGCCGAGTAGCCGGTCGACCCCTCGCCGACGACTGCGTAGTCGGGAGCGAAGCCGTCGTCGATGGCGGCGCGGGCGCCGACGCCTCCCTGTTCCTCGCCGACGAAGGAGGCGAAGACGAGCTGGTCGACCGGATCGGCGGGCGTCTCCGGCGCACCCACTTCCGCGTCGCGGAAGGCGAGCATCGCCGCCGCCAGACTCCCCTTCATGTCGGCGGTGCCGCGGCCGTGGAGGCGCCCCGACCGTTCCTCGACGACGTACTCGTCGCCGTTCGCTCCCACCTGGTCGTCGGCCGGGGGCACCACGTCGTGGTGGCCGACGAACGCGAGCGACCGGGGGCCGTCGCCGCGTCGGGCGAAGACGTTGCCGTCCTCGTCGCGCGCGACCGTCGCCGTCGTCTCCTCGCGGAGCCAGGATTCGACGGCGTCGCCGGCCGCGCGTTCGTCCTCGTGGCTGGGGATCGAGACCAGACGGCGGGTCAGGTCGCGGACCTCGCTCATGGCTCGGTCGAGGGGAGCCGTCGTCTTATACTGCCGGCCGGGGAGCCGCCGCTTGAATACCCTTATCCGTCTCGCCCTCCGAATTCCACCATGAACGTCGTACCGGACACGAGCGCGGTCATCGACGGCCGCGTGTCCGAACGCGTCGAGTCGGGGGCCTACGAGGGGGCGACGATCACCGTCCCCGAGGCCGTCGTCGGCGAACTGGAGTGGCAGGCCAACGAGGGCCACGACACCGGCTGGGAGGGAATCGAGGAACTCCAGCGGCTCGTCGACCTGGCCGAGTCGTCGACTATCACCGTCGAGTACCACGGCAAGCGACCCGACGCCGGGCAGAAGCGAAGCGCCGACGAGGGCGAAATCGACGCCATCGTCCGTGACGTGGCCGCCGAACTCGGCGCCACCCTCCTGACGAGCGACGTGGTGCAAGCCGAGGTGAGTCGGGCGAAGGGGCTGGACGTGGAGTACGTCGAGCCCCGTGGCCGCGATGCCGAGGGCCTCCAGATCGAGTCCTTCTTCGACGAGACGACGATGAGCGTCCACCTCCGTGCGGGGGCGAAGCCGAGAGCCAAACGCGGTGCCATCGGCGACATGCACTACGAGGTCATCCGCGACGAGGTGACCACCGAGGCGGAGATGAAGGAGTTCGCCCACGACATCGCGGAGACGGCGCGGGCCAGTCCCGACGGGTTCGTCGAACTCGACGAACCGGGGATGACCATCGTCCAGTACCGCTCCTACCGCATCGCGGTCGCCCGCCCGCCGTTCGCGGACGGCTTCGAAATCACCGCCGTCCGGCCCATCGTCAAGACGGACCTCGAAGACTACGAGTTCGCCGAGGACCTCAAGGAGCGTCTGCTGGAGCGCCAGCGTGGCGTCCTCATCGCCGGGGCGCCGGGCGCCGGCAAGTCCACGTTCGCACAGGCGGTCGCGGAGTTCCTCGCCAGTCACGACAACGCGGTGAAGACGATGGAGAAGCCCCGCGACCTGCAGGTGGGCTCCGACATCACCCAGTACACGGCACTCGGCGGCGACATGGCGAAGACCGCCGACTCCCTGCTGTTGGTCCGCCCGGACTACACCATCTACGACGAGGTGCGCAAGACCGACGACTTCGAGGTCTTCGCCGACATGCGCCTCGCGGGCGTCGGTATGGTCGGCGTCGTCCACGCCACCCGCGCCATCGACGCGCTCCAGCGGCTGGTCGGCCGGGTCGAACTCGGCATGATCCCGCAGGTGGTCGACACGGTGGTCTACATCGAGGCCGGACGCGTCGACACCGTCTACGACGTCACCACGGAAGTGAAGGTGCCCGAAGGTCTGACCGCCGAGGACCTCGCCCGCCCGGTCATCCAGATTTCGGACTTCGAGACCGGCGACCCCGCTTTCGAGATCTACACGTTCAACCGGCAGGTCGTGACCGTCCCCCTCGACGGCGACGAGTCGAGCGAGACGGGCGTTTCCCGACTGGCCCGCAAGGAGGTCGAACGCGAGATTCGCTCCATCGCCCGCGGTCACGTCGAGGTGGAACTCAAGGGACAGAACGAGGCCGTCGTCTACGTCGAAGAGGACGACATCTCCTACGTGATCGGCAAGGGCGGCGGGCGGATCAGCGACGTCGAGGACCGCCTCGGCATCGATATCGACGTCCGGACGCTCGACGAACGGCCGTCGAGCGGTGGGTCGAACGGTGGCGGCGGTGGCGGCAGTGGTGGCGCCACCGACCGCGAGGGCACCGTCGTCACCCCCGAGGTGACCTCCAGACACGTCGTCGTCGACGCCGCCGACGCGGCGGACGTCGGACAGACCGTCGAGGTACGGGCGGACGGCGAGTACCTGTTTACGGCGACGGTGGGCCGCGGTGGCGAGATTCAGGTCTCACGCGGGAGCGCCATCGCCGACGAACTCGAACACGCACTCGACCACAAACAGCGGATTACGGTCGTCTCTGCCTAGTCGCACTCGACACAGGGCGCTTCCGCGTCGGCGCCGTCTTTCGCCAGTTCCGCTTCGTTTAGCTGGTAGAGATTCTGTCGTGCGTCGGCGAAGTAGACGTCCTCGTCGACGACGCCGATGTCCTCCAACCGTTCGAGCGCATAGCGGACCGTCCGGGCCGACAGCATCGACTCCTCGACAATCCCCTTCTGGGTCAGCGATCCGTTGTATTCGAGGACCTTGAAAACCAGTTTCGCGCTCGGGGGAAGGTCGTCCAGACCTTCCTCTTCAGTTCCAGCCATCGTGTGTGGAAAGCGCGGCCACCGCAATAAAGGTTCACCGACGCGGGGCCGGCGGTCGACGGCCCGCCGCCGGTTTCTTATCGAACGGGCGTCACCGTGACACGGACGATGGCTCCGGAAGACGATTCAGCCGGCGGGTCCACGGGGGACGCCTACGAGGGCGCCGAGCGCCGGGTGTCGTCCCTGTCCCGTGACGACGCGCTGGCGGGGACGACGCTGTTCGTGCGGTACGAGGACACCACCGACGGGACACTCGAACACGCCGTCGAGGGGCGCATCGACGAGTCGGCGCTGCGCTCGAACCTCCACCTCGCCGCCCACACCGCGTTCGAGGCGGATGGAGTCACCGTCGACGGACGCTCGTTCGGGTCGTTCCTCCGTGACGCACCCGAATACCGGTTCGTCGAGTGGCTGTTGACGGCGCTCCTCTACGAGATTCGGCGGACGGGGACGAGCGACGGGCTCTCGAAACTGTACGCGTCGATCGAACGGATCGACCGCATCGACTTCGACGGCGACGCCGTGACCGACGGCACCGGCCGTGATTCGGCGTCGTTCGATCTGGTGGTTCGGGACGAGAGGGCCGACCCACTCGTTATCGCCACGTTCGGCGAGGACGGGACCCCGACCGGCGCGGTGCCGGTCGACTCCTTCGTCGAGCGTGCCAGTCGCGTGGCCGAAGCAACGGGAACGCTCGCCGCGGCGTTTTTCGTGACGAGTCGGTTCGCCACCGGCGCGACGGAAGTCGCCGCCGAAGCGACTCGTGGCGGCCTGTTCAGTCGGACCGCCAGGCGAAGTTTCGTAACGCTCTCGCGGCAGCGGGGTTTTCACCTGTGTCTGGTCGAGGCGCAGGACGAGACGTGCCACCTGACGGTGCCGGATCTGTAGCCCGCCGGCCGGATTCCCCGTATCGAACGCCTTTTGACGCCCGGTGCCGGAGGGACCTGTATGGCTACGGAAACGCAGACGGGACTCACGGGACACATCCGTGGGGTGACCGTCACCACGCTCGCCTGCCTCGGCGGCCTCGTCGCCGCGCTGGCCGCGGGCGCCGTCGTCGGGACCGCCCCCGAGTCGGCGAGTGACGTTCGGGCGCTCGCCTTCCTCGTGGCCGCCGTCGCCGGCCAGTATCCCGTGCTGAAGGCCGTCGGCGTCGACGTCTCCGACTTCGGCGCGAAGGACCACCTCTACGTGGCGTTCATGACGTTCGCGCTCTGGTTCATCACGTTCGCAATCCTCCTCACCACCGGCGTCTCCCTGTAACGATGGCCGACGACAGCATCGCGGTCGTCGACCTCGACCGGTGTCAACCCGACCGCTGTAACTACGAGTGTGCGAATTTCTGTCCGCCGAACCGGACGGGCGAGGAGTGTATCGTCACGCTGGAGGAGCGCCACGGCGACCCGGACCTCTACGAGGGTGGTCCCGACCAGATCAGCATCTCGGAGGAACTCTGTCTCGGCGAGACCTGCGGCATCTGCGTCGAGAAGTGCCCCTTCGACGCCATCGAGATCATCAACCTCCCTTCGGAACTGAACGAGGACCCCGTCCACCGCTACGGCGAGAACGCCTTCTCGCTCTACGGCCTGCCGGTGCCCGAATCGGGCACTGTCACGGGGCTGCTCGGCCCGAACGGCATCGGGAAGTCGACGGCCGTCCACGCTCTCGCGGACGAGATGGTCCCCAACCTGGGCCGGTACGACGAGGCCCCGACCTGGGAGACGGTGCTCGACCGCTACCGCGGTACCGCGCTCCAGAACTACCTCGAACGCCTGATGAACGACGAGGTGCGCGTCGCGCGCAAACCACAGTACGTCGACCGCATCCCCGACCAGTTCGACGGGAAGACCCGCGAGCTACTGGCGGGAACGGACGAACGCGGCGTCGTCGACGACCTGGTCGACCGCCTCTCCATCCGTCCCGTCATGGGTCAGCCGATCGACACGCTGTCGGGTGGCGAACTCCAGCGAGTCGCCCTCGCGGCGACGCTCGCTCGCGACGCCGACTTCTACTTCCTCGACGAGATCACGCCCTATCTCGACATCGGACAGCGGGTCACGGCGGCCCGCCTCGTCCGTGAACTCGCCGACGAGGAGGACCGCTCGATGCTCGTGGTCGAACACGACCTCGCCGTCCTCGACTTGCTGGCCGACCGTCTCCACGTCGCCTACGGCGAACCGGGAGCCTACGGCGTCATCACGGACCCGAAGTCCGTGCGCAACGGCATCAACGAGTATCTCCGGGGCTACCTCGACAACGAGAACATGCGGATTCGTCCCGACGAGATCACGTTCGAGGAACACGCCCCCCGCGAGTCGGTCACCGGCACACCCCTGATCGACTATCCCGATCTGACGAAGTCATACGGCGAGGGCGAGTTCTCGCTGTCCGTCGAGGGCGGCACCATCTACCAGAGCGAAGTGCTGGGGGTCGTCGGCCCGAACGGCATCGGGAAGTCGACGCTCGCGAAACTGTTCGCCGGGTCACTGGAACCGGACGAGGGCGACATGGACTTTCGCCTCGATATCGCGTACAAGCCCCAGTACGTCGAGGTGGATCAGCCGATGCGCGTCGACACCTTCCTCTCCTCGATCACCGACGACTTCGGCACCTCCTTCTGGAACACGGAGATCGCCAAGCCCCTGCAACTGGAGCGGATCATGGAACAGCAGTTGACGGACCTCTCCGGCGGGGAGCGCCAGCGGGTCGCCATCGCGGCCTGCCTCTCGAAGGACGCCGACCTCTACGTACTGGACGAACCGTCGGCCCACCTCGACGTCGAGCAACGCGTCCAGGCGACGACGGCCATCCGACGTTACGCCGAGAATCACGACGCGACGGCGATGGTCATCGACCACGACATCTACATGATCGATCTGTTGGCCGACCGCCTGATGGTGTTCGACGGCGAACCCGCCAAGCGGGGCCACGCCTCGACGCCGCAGGACATGCGCTCTGGGATGAACGACTTCCTCGCGGATCTGGACATCACGTTCCGCCGCGACGAGCGGACGGGTCGTCCCCGCATCAACAAGCCCGACAGCCAACTCGACCGCAAGCAGAAGCGACAGGGCGAGTACTACTACGCCCCGTAGACGGCTGGGCACTCGACGCGCACGACCGCTTCAGCGATTTCCTTCTCCGCGCCGAGGGTGGGGCATGGCCACCGCTACCGACGCCGACGCGACCGACCCCGACTCGGACGACCTCACTCGCCCCCGATTCCGCGGCTGCGTGTTCTGTTACAGCGCCCAGATGCTCGCGTACGGCGTCCGGAAACTGCGGCAGTAGGGGCAAGCGTTAGGGCCCTCGCCCGCGGCCATCCGCCATGACAGCAGCCGCCGACCTCCTCGTGACGAACGCGGAGGTCCACACCCTGACCCGACCCGACGAGACCCACGAAGCGGTCGCCGTCCGTGACGGTCGGATCGTCCGCGTCGGCGACGCGTACGAACTCGAGTTCCTCGCCGGCGTCGACACTCGAACCCTCGACCTGGGTGGGCGCGTCCTCCTCCCCGGCTTCGTCGACGCGCACACGCACCTCGACGTGGTGGGCCGGAAGCGCGTCCACGCGGACCTCTCGACGGCCGAGAGTCGGGACGAGGCGCTCGACGCCCTCCGTGACCGCGCCGCCGTGGTCGACGCCGGCGACCCGGTCCTCGGCTTCGGGTACGACGAGTCGGCCTGGGGGGAGAACGCCTACCTCACCCGGACCGATCTGGACGCCGTCGACGCCGCCGGACCCGTCGTCGCCGTTCGCGAGGACCTCCACGTCGCCTCGCTCTCCTCTGCCGCTCTGGCCCGCTTCGGCGACGACCTGCCCGCGTCAGGCGTCCGGCGCGAGGGTGGCGAGCCGACCGGCGTCGTCGTCGAGGCGGCCGCCGAGGTGGTCCTCGACGCCCTCGCGCCGGACCGGGCGGGGACCGAGACCCTCCTCCGGGCCGCACAGGAGTACGCGAACGCCCGCGGGGTCACGACCGTCCACGACATGGTCCAGCGGTCCCACGCGCCGCGGGTCTACCGTGACCTCGACGCCGCCGACGAGCTGACGCTCCGGGTCCGCCTCAACTACTGGGCGGACCACCTCGACGCCCTCGTCGAGACGGGTCTGCGGACGAACCACGGCGACGGCCTGGTCCGGGTGGGAGCGATCAAGACGTTCACCGACGGGAGTCTCGGCGGCCGGACGGCGAAACTCTCGGAACCGTACGCGGACGCTCCCGACGAACGCGGCGAGTGGAGCGTGACGCCCGCGGCGTTCCGGAAGTTGCTCGACGGCGCCGAGGCGGCGGGCTTTCAGGTCGCCGCCCACGCCATCGGCGACGAGGCGGTCGACGAAGTCGTCGACGCGTTCGCCGACCGGTCGGCCACCGCCGACACCCGCCACCGGATCGAACACGCCGAACTCGCCAGCGACGACGCCATCGACCGGGTGGCCGACTGCGGTGTCGTCGCGTCGGTCCAGCCCAACTTCCACCGCTGGGCCGGCGAGGGGGGGCTGTACGCCGACCGCCTCGGTGACCGTCGGACGGAGACGAACCGGCTGGGCCGACTCGCGGACGCCGGTATCCACCTCGCGTTCGGGAGCGACTGTATGCCCCTCGACCCCCTGTTCGGCGTCCACCACGCCGTCGACGCGCCGACGGACGCCCAACGACTCGACGTGACCGAGGCGCTCCGGGCGTACACGCTCGGGAGTGCGTACGCTGGCTTCGACGAGGACCGGTTGGGGACGGTCGAACCGGGGAAGTGCGCCGACTTCGTCGCCCTCGACGAGTCGCCGTGGGTGGTCGACGACATCGCCGCCATCGACGTGGCGGTGACCGTCGTCGACGGCCGAATCGTCCACGACGCGCGGTAGTCCCGCAAGCTTCTACTCCGCGCCCGGACCACTCCACCTATGACCGCCTTCTTCGACCGCCTGCGCGAGCGCATCGAGCGCGTCGACAGCGTCGTCTCGGTCGGCCTCGACGCCGACCCCGACCGGATTCCGGACTTCCTCGCCGACCGTGACCTGCCGCGGTGGGCGTTCAACCGCCGGATCATCGACGCCACACACGAACACGCCGCCTGTTACAAGCCCAACGCCGCGTTCTACGAGGACGCCGACGGCTGGCGGGCGCTTCGGGAGACGGTGGCCTACGCCCACGGAACGGACGTCCCCGTCCTCCTGGACGCAAAGCGGGCCGACATCGGCAACACCTCCCGGCAGTACGCGGCCCTGCTCGACGACGTCGACGCCATCACCGTCACCCCCTACATGGGCCGGGACTCGCTGGATCCGTTCCTCTCGCGTGCGGACGCGGGCGTCTTCGTCCTCTGTCGTCCGTCCAACCCGGGCGGAGCCGACTTGCAGGATCTCGAACTCGCCTCCGGCGAACCGCTCTATCGCCGCGTGGCGGCCCTCGCCGACCTCTGGAACGAACACGGGAACGTGGGGTTGGTCGTGGGCGCGACGGCGCCCGAGGAACTGGAGACGCTCCGGGCCGAGGTGCCCGACATCCCCTTCCTCGTCCCCGGTGTGGGTGCGCAGGGCGGCGACGCCGAAGCGGCGGTCGAGTACGGCCTCGCGGACGGCGTCGGCCTCGTCAACTCCTCGCGGGGCATCATCTTCGCCGGTGAGCAGCGCTCACCGAACGCCCGGTCGGGGGCCGGAAACGCGGGCGAGGATGCGGCCGCCGGCGACGAGGCGGCCTACTTCGGCGCGGCGGGTGAGGCGGCGAAACGACTGAAAAAGCGTCTCAACCGGTATCGATAGTCAGGTCCCACCGCCGCGGGCCTCGGCCGCACAGACCGTACACAGTCCGGTCTCCCGGTCGTAATGCTCCGCACAGACGTTCGCCCCACAGCTATCGCATGTGTGGGCGGCCGGTGCGGATTCGCATATCTGACAGATGGCCGTCACGCTCATGGTGGCGCTACGGCGCCGCGTGGCTTTAGCGTGTGGGCTGGCTCCGGAGCTGGTCGAAGGCGGCTGCCACCGTCGCGACGTTGAACATCGTCATCGGGGCGACGAGGACGGCGGCCAGCAGGGGCGTCACGACGCCGAATCCGGCGAGTGAGGCAGCGAGGTTCATCACGCTGAAGCCGATGCCGACCGCGAAGCCGAGCGACGCCACGACGAGGACGAGTCCGAGAATCGACAGTCGGTTCCCGCGGGCGAGCGCCCAGCTACGCCGCATCGCGGTGACGAAGTTGTCGCCGTCGACGGCGACGTACATCGCCATGAACACCAGCCCGACGAGCAGGAACACACCGGGAACGATCAGGAGGGCGAAGCCGACGGTCAGGAGGACCGTGGTCACGAGGCCGCCGACGAAGAGGTTGAGGACGGCCCACCCCAACCCCTCGGTCCAGAACTCCCGAGGGATGGCGTCCCGTTCGTCGGCGACGAACGTTCGGATCGCCACGACGCTCAGGACCGTGAGTGCGAGCAGACTGCCGACGACGACGGTGGCCGCGACGGGGAGCGAGAGCGCGACCGGTGCGGGAATCTGGACCGCCATCTCCGCCCGCGCGTAGAGTGCGTTCATCAGGACGTTGAACCCGGTCTGGTAGACGACGTACAGGACGAGGTACCCGACGGTGAGGAGGGCACCGGTTCGACTGGCGAGGCGATAGCCGCCGCTCTTCAGGGCGGCACCGATACGGAGGGTCATGTGAGTGACAACTCCGCAACGAACCGTCCTGAACCTTTCGCCGTGTCGCACGCGTGGCGACCGACACGGGCGAGACGCTTACAACGATGGGCCACCGAACCGGGGACGTGGACAGGGACCGACTCGTACTCGGCCTGGCGGCGGTGTTCGCCGGTGTTACCGTAGTACTGGTGGTGCTCGCCTTCGTCCGACAGTTGTTCTTGCTGTTTTTGGCTCTCCCCTTCGCGGCGACGACGTATATCATGTGGAACCACGCGACCGGGCGACTGGAGGAGCGCACCCGACGCCGGGTGCGACAGTCGAGAGGTGGCGAGCGACGGCGCGGGGCCGGCGGCTTCGGCGCGACGGCCCGCGGTGCGGGGACGGGATCGGGGAGCACCGGACGCCGGGCCGCCGCGGGCCCGGCACCCGACTCCGGGCCGAGCCGACGGGAGGCCTACGAGACGCTCGGACTCGACCCCGGTGCGGACGCGGACGAGGTGCGCCGCGCCTACCGAACCAGAGTCAAGGAGGTTCACCCCGACACCGAGGACGGCGACGAAGCGGCGTTCAAGCGGGTGAACCGCGCCTACGAGACGCTGACCGACTGACTCTCGTGTGACAACAAGACCCACACGACGGAAAGCGTTTTGCCGAGTGATTGCCTATCACGCCCCATGACCGCCGATCGGGCCGTTCTGGAGCAGGCCCTAGAGCGCGGCGAGGAGGAGGGTGGCCCAATCGAGTTCAAGGAACGGCTCTCTCGGAACGTTCACCTCGTGGACGGCCGGATGGAGAGTCTGGCGGCGCAGTTGCGCCACCGGGTGCTGTCTGGCGACGGTGAGGCCACCTACGTCGTCGGCGTCACGGACGACGGCCACGTCGCCGGCATCGAGCCGTCGGCGTTCTCGGAGTCGATGGACGTCCTCTCCTTGCTCGCCGAGGAGGCGGGTGCACACATCGAGGAGGTGGAGACGTGGGGTGTCGGTCGCGACGACGAGAACGGCCTCGTCGGCGTCGCCACGGTGTGTGAGGGTGCCATCCTCGACACCGACGACACCCACATCGTCGTCGGTACGGCGGGGCACGTCGACCACGGTAAGAGCACACTCGTCGGCACCCTGGTGACGGGCCAGGCCGACGACGGGCAGGGGGGAACCCGGTCGTATCTCGACGTACAGCCCCACGAGGTCGAACGTGGCCTCTCGGCGGATCTCTCCTACGCGGTGTACGGTTTCGACGAGTCGGGACCGGTGCGGATGGACAATCCTCACCGGAAGTCGGATCGCGCACGCGTCGTCGAGGAGTCCGAACGGCTGGTCTCGTTCGTCGACACCGTCGGCCACGAGCCGTGGCTCCGGACGACCATCCGCGGACTGGTCGGGCAGAAACTCGACTACGGCCTGCTGACCGTCGCCGCAGACGACGGTCCAACCAAGACCACCCGCGAACACCTCGGTATCCTGCTCGCGACGGAACTGCCGACGATGGTGGCCATCACGAAGACGGACCTGGTGAGCGAGGATCGCATCGAAGAGGTCGAACGCGCAGTCGAACGGCTCCTGCGGGACGTCGAGGAGACGCCGCTCCGCATCGAACGCCACGGCGTGAGCGTCGCCGCCGAGGAGATCGGCGACGTGGTGCCCATCCTCCGGACCAGCGCCGTCTCGGGTGCGGGCCTCGACGTCCTCGACGACCTGTTCGAGCGTCTCCCCAAGACCAACGGCGGCGACGGTGACTTCCGAATGTACATCGACCGGACGTACGCCGTCACCGGCGTCGGCGCCGTCGCCTCGGGAACGGTCAACTCCGGCACCGTCGAGGCGGGCGACGACCTCCTCCTCGGCCCGATGTCCGGCGGCGGCTTCCGCGAGGTGGAGGTGCGTTCCATCGAGATGCACTACCACCGGGTCGACCGCGCCGAGGCCGGCCGCATCGTCGGCATCGCGCTCAAGGGGGTCGCCGAACGCGAGATCGAACGCGGCATGGTCCTCCTGCCCGCGGACGCCGACCCCACGCCCGTCCGCGAGTTCGAGGCCGAGGTGGTCGTTCTCAACCACCCGACACGTATCGGAACGGGCTACGAACCCGTCGTCCACCTGGAGACGATCAGCGAGGCGGCCGTCTTCCGCCCCGAGGGCGGGCACCTCCTCCCCGGCGACCACGGCACGACGACGGTCGAATTCAAATTCCGCCCCTACCTGGTCGAGGAGGGTCAGCGGTTCGTCTTCCGCGAGGGGCGGAGCAAGGGCGTCGGCACCGTCACCGACGTCTCCCCGTCCTCGTAAGCCGTGCGACGACGCGGGTCGTCACTGCTGTTCGTCGCGGTGGCTATCGTCACGCTGTTGGTCTATGCCACCCTCGCGTTCGCCGTCTACCGCGCCCTCCTCGTCCTGTGGGCACAGCGCCCCGATCCACTGACGACGGGCGTCGTCCTCGTCGTCGTGACGGTCGTGATGGGGTTCGCCGGCTACCGGATCGGCACCGCACGCGTTCGGTTCGCGCTCGACGCCGTGGAACTCCCGCGAGCGGAGGCACCACACCTCTATCGTCGCGTCGACCACCTCGCAGAGCGGGTCGGCGTCGAGACGCCGCGCCTTCTGATTGCGTCGCTCTCCGGTCCGAACGCCCTCGCCCTCGGCGGCGCCCGCGGCGGCGACGTGGTACTCGACGGATCGTTGTTTCGGCTCCTGTCCGCCGACGAACTGGCGGCCATCGTCGCTCACGAACTCTCACACCTGAAACGGCGGGACAGTCTGGTGAAGACGGTCGGCTACAGTTTCGGCCGGCTGATCGCGGGCGGCGTCTGGCTCGTCCTCCTGCCAGTCGCGCTCCTCGTCGGTGGTGTCGCCCGCGCCGTTGCCCTCGTGTGTGGCCGTGACCCCGTCGCTGTCCGGCGGATGATTCACGCTGCCGACGCAGCCGTGTCGAGTCTGGTCGTCGTCTGTCTGTTCGTCCTGATGGCACTCGTCCGGGCGTACTCCCGACGACGGGAGTACGCGGCCGACGACCGAGCCGCTCAGGTGGTCGACCCGCTGGCGATGGCGCGCGCGCTGGAGAAAATCGACCGCGCGACCACTCCTGGTGGCCTCCTGTCGACGCTGGTCGTCCACGGGGACGAGGAGGGGCCGCTCACGGATTTGCTGGCGTCGCACCCGCCGATGGACGAGCGGATCGACCGGCTGCGCCGGCAGGCGGCCGAGGAAGGCGAGCCGCGGGGTCGCCGGTAGCTATTCGCCGCTGGACCGCTGGATGATCTCTCGCTCCTCCCGGGACGGCGGGTCGTGTGTCGTCCGTTCTGCCGCGCTCCGGTCGAGCCAGTGGCAGGCGGCCTCGTGGCCGTCGTCGCCCTCGACGCCTTGGAGGTCCGGCTCCCGACCGGAACAGGAGCCGTCGATGAACTCGGGACACCGGGGGTGGAACCGACAGCCAGAGGGCGGGGCCGTCGCGCTCGGCGGCTCGCCCTCGAGCGGTTCGTGGTCGGTGCGCCCGCGCCCGTCCATCCGGGGAATCGCACCGAGGAGCGACCGGGTGTAGGGGTGCTGGGGGTTCGCGAAGATATCGGCCGTTCGCCCGCGTTCGACGATTTCCCCGGCGTACATGACGGCGATGCGATCACACACCTGCCGGACGACGTTGAGGTTGTGCGAGATCAGCAGGTACGAGAGGTCGAACTCCCGCTGGATGCGGTTGATGAGGTTGAGAATCTGTGCCTGCAGGGTCACGTCGAGCGCCGAGACGGGTTCGTCGAAGACGACGAGGTCGGGTTCGGTCACCAGGGCCCGACAGAGCCCGACTCGCTGTTGCTGGCCGCCGGAGAGTTCGTGCGGGTAGGCCCGGAGCTGGGACGCCCCGAGTCCGACTTCCTCGAACAGATCGGCGACCCGCTCCCACTTCTCGTCGCCGGACGCGATGTCGTGGACTTCGAGCGGTCGGGCGACGCTCTCGCCGACCGTCTTGCGCGGGTTGAGCGCCGACATGGGGTCCTGAAACACGTACTGGACCCGGCGCCGGATCGGGCGAAGCTCCCGTCCCGAGTACGTCTCGATGTGTTCGTCGTCGAAGATGACGCTCCCGTCGGTGGGTTCGTAGAGGCGGGACAGGGTGCGCCCGAGCGTACTCTTGCCGCTGCCCGACTCGCCGACGATGCCGACCGTCTCGCCCGCGTGGACGGTCAGGTCGACGCCGTCGACCGCTCTGACGACGCGGTCGTCCCCGAACAGACGGTCGAGTAATCCCTCGTCGAGGGGGAAGTGTTTCTTCAGGTTCGCCGCCCGCAGGAGTTCCCGCGGGCGGGTCTCGGTCGCGTCGTCGGTCGTGGTGTCGTCGGTGGTCGAACTCATCCGTCGGTCACCTCCGTCGGGGACGCGGTCCCCGGGTCGTCGGCCGCACCGGCCACGCCCGTCGCGGCGCCGTCGACGTCGGTCGCGCCGTCCCAGGTCACCTCGCCGGGGTCGTCGCCCTCTGTGTAGAGGTGACAGCGGGCGACGTGGCCCTCGTCGACGGCGTGTTCGGGGAGCGGGTCGGAACAGGCCTCGAAGGCGGCGGGACAACGGTCCCGGAAGGGACAGCCCGCCGGTCGTGCCGTCGGGTCCGGCGCCGACCCCGGAATCGTCGTCAGTTCGCCGTCGACCGCGCCGCCCTCGGGGACGCTCCGCAGCAGTCCCTCGGTGTAGGGGTGGGCCGGGTTCTCGAACAGCTGTTCGGTGCTGCCCCGCTCCATCACCGACCCGGAGTACATGACGGTCACGCTGTCACAGGTTTCGGCGACGACGCCGAGATCGTGGGTGATGAGGAGGATCGAGACGCCGAACTCGTCACACAGGCGCCGGAGTTCGTCGAGGATGCCCGCCTCGACGGTCACGTCGAGCGCCGTGGTCGGTTCGTCGGCGACGATCAGCGAGGGATCGCCCCCGAGTGCCTGGGCGATCATCACTCGCTGGCGCTGGCCCCCGCTCAGCTGGTGGGGATAGGTCGTCGCCACCGACGCCGGGTCGGGGATCCCGACCGTCTCCAGCAGATCGACCGCGCGCCGCCACGACGGGGCGTCCTCGCTCGTGCCGGTGACGTACTTGCGCCGGAGTTCCGAGAGGAGCCCCGCCGACTCGTCGACGTCGCCGTGGTGTCTGACCACCTCTGCGATCTGTTCGCCGACGGTCATCACCGGGTTGAGCGCCGACAGCGAGTCCTGAAACACCATGCCGACGTCGTCGCCACGGATCGAGCGCATCTCCGCCTCGGATTTGGCGTAGAGGTCCTCGCCGCGGTACTCGAAGCGGTCCGACTCGACACGCGCGCCGTCGAGCAGCCGCATGATCGACCGCGCGGTGACGCTCTTTCCGGAGCCCGATTCGCCGACGAGGCCGTGTATTTCGCCGGTCTCGACGGAGAGGTCGACGCCGTCGACGGCGCGGACGTCCGGGCCGCCGTCGACGGGGAAGGTCACTCGCAGGTTCTCGATATCGAGGAGGGTCACGGCGACCCCTCCTCGCCGCGCACGTCGAAGGCATCGCGGAGGGCGTCACCGAAGAGGTTGATGCCGAGGACGGTCACGACGATGGCGATTCCCGGAATGATCGAAATCCACCAGGCCTGGCCGATGAGGCTCCGACCCTGGCCGAGGAGCGCCCCCCAGGTCGGCGTGGTCGGCTTGACGCCGATGCCGAGGAAAGAGAGCGTGCTCTCGGCGAGCATCGCCCGTGCGA
Organism: Haloplanus litoreus; assembly: GCF_045690335.1. GTDB lineage: Archaea > Halobacteriota > Halobacteria > Halobacteriales > Haloferacaceae > Haloplanus > Haloplanus litoreus. Next base: position 1,000,298 of record NZ_CP147874.1, read on the forward strand.
CGAGGACGGTGAACTGGACGATCAGGGGTGCCACCGCGTTCGGAAGCACCTCCTCGATCATGATCCGGGTGTCGGTCAGGCCGATGTTCTTCGCCGCGAGGACGAACTCCTCCTCTCGGATCGAGAGCACCTCCCCGCGAGCGAGGCGCGCGAAATCGTCGATGTACGCGAACGCGATGGCGGCGACGACGTTCCAGACGCCCTGTCCGAACACCGCGACGAGCATGATGGCGACGAGCAACCAGGGGAACGCCCAGAGGACGTCCACGAACCGCATGAGGGCGTCGTCGACCCAGCCGCCGAAGTAGCCGGCGACGAGGCCGAGACTCACGCCGACGACGGCGCCGATGCTGACCGCCCCGAGACTGACGCCGAGGCTGATCCGCGCGCCGTACATCACACGCGATAGCAGGTCACGACCGAACGAGTCGGTCCCGAACGGGTGGGCGCTCGACAGGGACGGCGCCTGCATGATGGCGTACTCCTGGGCCATCGGATCGTAGGGCGCCAGTTCCGGCGCGAAGATGGCCGCGAGGACGAACAGGAGGACGGTCGTCAGCCCGAAGGTGGCCTTGTAGTCACCCGAGAGCGTCCTGCGGAGACGTTCGAACCGGTCGATCCGGACGCCGAACAGCCGGGGGGTGTCGTCGCTCCCGTAGCCGCCGTAGTCGGCGCCCATCAGGCTTCACCCCCGTACTTGATCTTCGGGTTGATCGACATGTACAGCAGGTCGACGAAGAGGTTCATGAACACGAATATCACCGAGATGACGATGACCGAACCCTGCACGATGGGGAAGTCCTGGCGTTCGATGGAGCGGATGAGCAGGCGGCCGAACCCCTGGATGCCGAACACCATCTCGACGGCGACGATGCCGCCGAGCAGGAGGGCAAAGAGGATGCCCGCGACGGTTACCACGGGCAGGAGCGCGTTCTGCAGCCCGTGTTTGAACAGGATCAGCCGCGGCGGAAGCCCCTTCGCGCGGGCGGTCTGCATGTAATCCTCGCCCAGGACCTCCAGCATCGACGACCGGGTCATCCGGGTGAGGATGCCGGCGTAGGGGAGGCCGACCGCGGTGGCGGGCAGGATGACGTGCGAGAGCCACGGCACGACGCCCTCGCTGATCGACGCGTAGCCGTACGACGGGATCATCGGGACGGCGGTGCCGACCGTCAGCAGGAGGACGATGCCGATCCAGAACGAGGGCATGCTGATGCCGAGGAAGGCGACGCCGGTCGCCACGTAGTCTTCCCACTGGTCGCGACGGGTTGCGCTGACGATTCCGGCCGGAATGGCGACCACGATGGCGATGCTGATGCCGACGAGTCCGATGCTCAGCGTCGGTTCGGCGGCACCGAGGAGCCGCGACCCCACCGATTCGCCGGTGAAGATCGACTCCCCGAGATCGCCGCGAGCCAGGTCGCTCATCCACCGCACGTACTGGACGTGCAGCGGCTGATCGAGGCCGAGTTCCGCCCGGACGGCGGCGATGGCGTCGGCGTCGGCGTCGCCCCCGAGGATCAGGCGGGCCGGGTCACCGGGAATCGACCGGACGGCCACGAACACCGTGGTCGCGACCACGTAGACGACCGCGATCGCCTGGAGCGTTCGCTTCGCCACGTACCGTTGGATGCCCATCTATTCGAGCGACGCCATGTGGAAGTTGCTCAGGCCGGCCTGGTTGCCGACGCCGACCAGGGTCGACACGCTCGCCTTCGGGATCAGGGGGAACGTCGTCATGGCCCAGGCGGCATCCTCGAGGAAGTGCTCCTCGGCCTGGCGCATGAGTTCCGCCCGCTCCTCCATGTCGGCGGTGCCGTAGTCCTGTTCGAGGACCTCGTCGAAGTCGGGGTTGTGATAGAGGTTCGCCTGCCAGGCGCCGGCCGAGCCGGACTCGACCGGCGTCTTCAGCTGTTTCCACAGCGTCATCCAGGGGTCGATGTCGACGAAGCCGTCGTACATCACGAGTTCGTTCTCGTAGCGGTAGAGGTTGTCCCAGTACGCCGACTCCTGTTGGACGTTGAGTTCTACCTCGATGCCGACCTCCGAGAGCATCTGCTGGACGACGGTCATCCGGCGTTCGTCGCTCGGCGTTCCGAGCAGCGAGAGGCTCATCCGCGGCTCGCCCGTGTAGCCCGCCTCGTCGAGGAGTTGCTGGGCCGCCTCGGGGTCGTAGTACTGGCCCGGATCGGGTTCCTCCTCGTAGAGCCACGCGATGGCGGGGTTGAACACGGAGTGGGCGGGTTCGGCGTAGCCGAAGAAGGCGCGCTCGATGAGCGCCTCGCGGTCGATGGCCATGGCGATGGCCTGCCGGACGCGAACGTCGGTCGTCGGGATTTCCTGTCCCTCCCACTTGTCCGTCGGTTCGCCGGCGCCGCTCGCGTACTGTTGCCACTCGACGTCGGACGGGTCGTTACAGAGCGGGGCGATGCAGAACCACGCACCGGGGTTCGTACCGACCACGTCCAGCTCACCCATCGATTCGGCCTGCCCGGCGTTCTGGGCCGGGATGCTGTTCGAGTACTCGATTTCGCCGCCCCGCACCGCGGTCCACATGGTCGACGGCTCCGGAATGAGGTCGATCCGCACCGAGTCGAGGTACGGGAGCGAGTTCCCCTCCTCGTCGGTTCCGAAGTAGCCGTCGTGGGCCTCTAGCTGCAGGTACTCGCCGGTCTCTCGTTCGGTGAGTTCGAACGCTCCGCTCCCCACCGGCATCCGGTTGTACTCGTCGGGATCCGACTCGGCGCTCTCCGCGTGGACGATCGTCCCGGCACGGCCCGGCCCCCGGGTCAAGAAGGAGATGAACGGTCCGACCGTCTCCGAGAGGCTGATCCGCAGCGTCGTCGGGTCCTCCGCGGTGACGCTCTCCACCGACGACACCTTCCCCAGGTGCGGGGAGTCGTCGAGGCTCATGAGCCGTTCGAACGACGCCTTCACCGCCGCGGCGTCGAGCGGATCGCCGTTGTGGAACGTCGCCCCCTCCTTCAGGTCGAACACGTACGTCGTGCTGTCCGGGAGCGTCCAGTCGGTGGCCAGGTCGCCGACGATGGCGCCGTCCGACCCGATCTTCACGAGGCCGCTGTAGATGTTCGAGGAGACGTAGATCTCCTGTCCCTTGTCGATGTAGTGCGGGTCGAGATACTCGATTTCGTCGATGTTCCAGCCGGCGGTGATGGATCCCCCGCTCGATCCTCCGCTCGGACTGCTCGTGTCGGTGCCGTCGCTCTCGGTACTGCCGCCGCCGCTGCTACTCTCGGTTTCGCTCCCGTCGTCGCCGCCACCGCCGCTACAGCCGGCGAGGCCGCTCAATCCGCCCGCAGCCAGCAGTTTCGTCGCCGTACGACGGTCGATCCGTGGTCCTTCGAGGTCCGCTTTGTCGAACATTGGGTTAGTCGTCCGTGGTGCTCGGGACGCCACCGGTGAGGTGCGCCATGTTGTTCTGCATCCCTTCACTATATTCTCCATTCGACGACCAATTACTGTCTATCACGTCTATTCTACGTGCAATTGTCCATCTATATATGGCTTTGCTATCAATATCGGAATATTGTATGGGGGGACTGGGGATGTACAAGGGACATTACCACATATTAGGGATACCACCGACGCGTCGTTCGCGAGTCGTCCACGCGGCCGTATCACGCCCACGCCGAATCCGGGCACAGACGGCCTACCGTGTCGCTTTTCTGAAAGTAACGGATATCCGGAACGATATGTAACTTGAGATTAGTTAGATACACAAAGTATTTACCTCGTCTGGATAACCTCTTCAGGTACCCCTACCGGTGGCCATGCCGTACTGGCCACGAACTCGGCATGAAAGAGGCCCGCTCGGAATTGCCGCCCCGATCCCATCGAAAAACATGACAGACTATAATAAGCAGATCCGTGCGGTCGTCCTCGCGGCGCTCATGGTGTTCAGCGTATTCGCTGGCACCGTGGCGCTGTCCGGGACGGCTGCTGCGGCCAGCGGAGCAAGCGTCAACGATCCGCTTACTCCCACGACACCCGACGAACAGACAAGCGTAGACCACCAGTTCAACGTCACGATCCAAGATGTGACGGAAGGCGTCCCAGCTAGTGGTGACGACCGACTGGAGATTTTGCTCCCATCCGAAGCGAACGGGGCATCCTTCTCCGACACCACCGTAACTAACAACTCGACGACTCTCAGTGGTGGCGGCACGGATTACTCCACGAACGTGGCCAACGGTGTCGCGTACGTCAACCTCACTGAGTCGGCCCTCACGGGTCCCGAGGCTACCGGCGACGTTGATTTCAACGTCACACTCACCGTCGACTGGGGCTCCGTGGATTCCGACACAGATGCTGACGTCGATTACGCGTTCTACGACGACGGTACTCAGGACGTCGGCGTTACCACGCTCGAAACGGTTACCGTGCAGGACACCGGCGGCCCCGGCGGGGCGACCCGCGCCGGCCCCGGTGGCACTGGTGACTTCGACACCGAGAACGGCGAAGGTACCATCTACGACGGTGCGACCGTCTTCCAGGGCGAGTCCGACCTCGAACTGGGCGGTACGCTCGCGGGCGAGACGCTCGTGAAGACGGCCGGTGACTCCGAGGGCGTTCCCCTCGAAGTCCCGGACATCCCGCAGAGTCAGGACACCGGTCGCTACACGACCGACGGCGCCACCGGTTCGCCCGGTGTGACCGTCACGACCCCGCGTGTCACCACGCTGGACGTGCTCAACACGAACGGTAACGACATCGCCGGCGGCTCCGTCTCCGAGGGTGTCCCCGGTGAGAGCGGTGCCGGTAACCTCACCGTCGTCGGTTCCTGGAACTACGAGCAGGCCGAGGACCTCGAACTGACCGTCGAGGACGACTCCGGTCTCGACGTGACCGGCGACGTTACGTCCAACCCGGTCAAGTCCGAGGAAGACCAGGGTGACGACGTCAACAGCCAGTCCATCGGTAGCAACGAGGTCGGCTACGACCTCGACCTCTCGGACTCGGGCACTGGCACGTACACGATCGAACTCGCCGGCACGGACGACCTCGACTTCGGTCAGGCCGTCCAGACCACGACCGTTACGGTCACCGGCGACGACGACGCGAACATCGAACTCGACTCGGACGAAGTCACGCGCGGTGAGGACGTCCGCTTCGAGATTCAGGGCTCGGACGCTGGCGACACGCACACGGTCCTGATCGAAGAAGACGACTTCCGTGACGGCATCTCCGACTCGAACGCCCAGCGTATCTTCCGCAACGTCGGTGACACCGACGAGGTCGGTGTTGTCTCCGGTGGCGGTGTGAACGCTGAGCCTCGCGGTGACGCGGTCAACGATGACATCGACTACGCGTACGCGACGATCACGATCGACGACGACACGGGTGTCGGCGTCGGTCAGATCGAGACGCAGTATCTCGAGGATTCGGACGTGGACGTCTACCTGTACGAGCAGGGCTACCCCGTCCCGTTCGATCAGAACAGCGAGGAAGCCGAAGACAACGAGACGGACGACCAGACCCTGACCGTCAACGAGGGAGACATCTCCATCGAATCGCCCGGCAGCACCTACGTTGTCGGTAGTGAGGTGGACGTGAACGGTACGGCCGACGAGGGCATCGACGAGGTTGCCTTCTTCGTCCGCCGCCAGAACGACTACCAGCTCCTCCAGATCGACGGCCAGAACACCCTGACCGTCGACGCTGACGGTACCTTCGACGAAGAGGACGTCGTCCTCTCCCAGGGTGACGGCCCCGGTAACAACGAACTCTCCCAGCCCGGAACCTACCGCCTCGGCGTCATCGACGCCGACGGTGTCGGTGGTACGATCGGTCTGGGTGACGACGAGATCTCGCGACTGACGACCTCGGAGTTCAACACGAACACGAGCGCCCAGCAGTCGCTGCGCGTGCTCGACACTGAACTGCGGGCGAACCTCAAGACCGTCGGCGGCCAGGTTGCCGTCGAGGACAACGAGGTCAACGTCTCCGGGGACGCGTTCGGGTCCCAGCAGGTGACCGTCGTCTTCGTCGGTGAGCGTGGGAACACCGCGTACCACACGGTCAGCGTCGACGACGACAACACGTTCGACGACGACGACCTCACGGTCTCGGAAGCCACGGGTGGCAGCGGCCTCGCGGAGGGCGAGGTCAGTGCCCACGTGATGATTCCGGGTCGTGACGACCAGTTCGGTGACGGTAGCTTCGAGGTTGGGAGGCAGTCGGATCTCAGCTTCAGCGAATTCATCGAGGAACTCGACAACGACAACTCCGGTCTGACGGGTCAGCAGGTCCGTTCGCGGCTCCTCGACGCGACGATCGAGGAAGTCGCTTCTGACGACCGGATGGTCACGACGCGCTTCCGCTACGCGGACGCGCAGACGACGATCAACACGGTCTACCCCGAAGGGATGGAGGCCTCTGGTGTCAACCCGGTCGGCGTGGACGACACGCTGGTCGCGGAAGGCTCCACGAACCTGCGCCCGGACGACAACTCGATCACCGTGGAACTGATGACCCAGGACGGTGACTCGGTCGCACTGACGACGACCGAGGAATGGTCCTTCGACGGGACCTACCAGGTCTCCCTCGAGCTCGAGGATGTGCAGACGGGCTCGTACGATCTGGAAGCCGACGACAGCTACAACACGGACATCGTCGAAGTCGAGATCGTCCAGAGCGTCCAGACGGCGACGCCGGAACCGACGGAGACGCCGGAACCGACGCCGACCGAGACGGCGACGCCCGAGCCGACGCCGACCGAGACGGCGGAGCCGACGCCGACCGAGACGGCGGAGCCGACTGACACGCCGACGCCCACCGAGGGCGGCGGCCCCGGCTTTGGCGCCATCGTCGCGGTCATCGCGCTGCTGGCGGCTGCGCTGCTGGCCACCCGGCGCGACTAACGACGAGAACTACGACTGACCGCCGATAGCGGTCTTCGACGCGGTACTTTTTTATTGGAACCGTCCGGAGAGTGGCGACCGTCGACCCGGACGACGTGGTAGTAGGTACCACGTGCTCGCTTCGGACACGTACCGTATTCGCGAGCGTGATCCGAATTAGTGTAACCTAAACTACACTAAATCCAAAAGGCACTTAATTGATGCGCGGTACGTTCGAGATACCCCTACCGGTGGTTGGCATCGAGCCGGACCACGAATTCGACACGAAAGAGGTCCCCTCGGGAACTGTCGTCATACATATACGAAAACATGACAGACTCAAAACAGAAAATCCGTGCAGTCGTCCTTGCGGCGCTCATGGTGTTCAGCGTGTTCGCTGGCACCGTGGCGCTGTCCGGGACGGTTGCAGCGCAGTCCGCGGGGAGTGGCAACAACACCATCACCCCGACTTCAGTTGCACAGGACACGACGAACGATTACGATATCACCGTCAACGCCACCGAAGTGGACACCACTGACGGGAGTGTCAACGGCGACTTCGTCGTCGACTTCAAGTCACTCAACCTGACGACCAGTTCCGTGATCACCGGAACCAGCATCGACGCGGGCAACGTGACTATCGACTCACCGAACACCACGGTGGCCGACGGCACTGAGACGGCAACCTTGGCGTTCAACGACAGTACTTCGGATGGACTCGCTAGCGACACTGTCCAGATCTCGTTCACTGTCACGAACGTCGAGTCGCCCACGGCCGGTGACCAGAACGTCGATTACGACTTCGACGACGGTGAGGGGACAACTTTCTCCGGTCAGGCACTGGACACCGTAACCGTGAACGCTCCGTCCAGCGCCAATCGGGCGGGTAACGTGGACGGCTCCGGTACGTTCGACACCCTGAACGGCACCGGTACCGTCTTCGACGGCGCAACCGTCTACCAGGGCGAGTCCGGTCTCTCCCTGGGCGGCTCGCTCGCAGGCGAGACGCTCGTGAAGACGGCCGGTGACGCCGAGGGCGTTCCCCTCGAACTCCCCGACATCCCGCAGAGTCAGGAAACCGGTCGCTACACGACCAACGGCGCCTCCGGTTCGCCCGGTGTGACGGTCACGACTCCGCGTGTCACCACGCTGGACGTCGTCAACACGAACGGTAACGACATCGCCGGCGGCTCGGTCGCCGAGGGTGTCTCCGGAGAGAGCGGTTCCGGGTACCTCTCGGTCGTCGCCTCGTGGAACTACGAGCAGGCCGAGGACCTCGAACTGACCGTCACCGACGACTCCGGTCTCGACGTGACCGGTGACGTCACCTCCGACGCGATCAAAGATTCGGACGACGTCACGTCGGATGCGGAGACCCAGAACGGATACGAGCTCAGCAACGACGAGGTCGGCTACGACCTCGACCTCGCTGACTCGGGTACGGGCACGTACACGATCGAACTCGCCGGGACGGACGACCTCGACTTCGGTGAGGCCGCCCAGACCACGACCGTTACGGTCACCGGCGACGACGACGCGAGCCTCAACCTCGACTCGGACGAAGTCACGCGCGGTGAGGACGTCCGCTTCGAGATTCAGGGTTCGGACGCTGGCGACACGCACACGGTCCTGATCGAAGCCGACGACTTCCGTGACGGCTTCTCGCCCAGCAACGCACAGAAGGTCTTCCGCCAGGTTGGTGACACCGGTGCAGTCGGTACTGTCAGCAACGCGGAGGACCTCTCCGGCGACGTTGACGAGCGTAACACCGACACGGCCGACGACGCCGGCAACATCGACTACGCGTACGCGAACGTGACGATCGACGACGACACGGGTGTCGGCGTCGGTCAGATCGAGACGCAGTATCTCGACGACTCGGACGTGGACGTCTACCTGTACGAGCAGGGCTTCGGCGTTCCGTTCTCGACGAGCAACGCGACCGCAGAGGACAACGAGACGGACGACGAAACTCTGACCGTCGAGCAGGGTGACCTCTCCATCGAATCGCCCGGCAGCACCTACGTTGTCGGGAGTGAAGTGGACGTGAACGGCACGGCGTCGGAAGGCATCGACGAGGTCGCCTTCTTCGTCCGTCGCCAGAACGACTACCAGCTTCTCCAGATCGACGGCAGCAACACGCTGACCGTCGACGCTGACGGCACCTTCGACGAAGAGGACGTCGTCCTCTCCCAGGGTGACGCGGCTGGTAACAACGAACTCTCCCAGCCCGGGACCTACCGCCTCGGCGTCCTCGACGCCGACGGTGTCCCCGGCACGATCGGTACGGGCGAGGACGAGATCGAGACGATCACGACCTCGGAGTTCAACACGAACACGAGCGCTCAGCAGTCGCTGCGCGTGCTCGACACGGAACTTGAGGCGAACCTCAAGACCGTCGGCGGCCAGGTGGCCACCGAGGACAACGAGGTCAACGTCTCCGGTACCGCGTTCGGTGCTCAGCAGGTGACCATCGTCTTCGTCGGTGAGCGTGGGAACACCGCGTACCACACGGTCAGCGTCGACGACGACAACACGTTCGACGAGGACGACCTCACGGTCTCGGAAGCCACGGGCGGTAGCGGTCTCTCCGAGGGCGAGGTCAGTGCTCACGTGATGATTCCGGGTCGCGACGACCAGTTCGGTGACGGGTCCTTCGACCCCGGTGCGGACTTCCAGGAATTCGTCACGGAACTCGACAACGACAACTCCGGTCTGACGGGTCAGCAGGTCCGCTCGCGGATCCTCGACCAGACGACCGAGGAAGTCGCTTCTGACGACCGGATGGTCACGACGCGCTTCCGCTACGCGGACGCGCAGACGACGATCAACACGGTCTACCCCGAAGGGATGGAGGCCTCTGGTGTCAACCCGGTCGGCGTGGACGACACGCTGGTCGCGGAAGGTTCCACGAACCTCCAGCCGGACGACAACTCGATCACCGTGGAAATGATGACCACCGACGGTGACTCGGTCGCACTGACGACGACCGAGGACTGGTCCTTCGACGGGACCTACCAGGTCGCCCTCGAACTCGAGGACGTGCAGACGGGCACGTGCGACCTGGAAGCCGACGACAGCTACAACACGGACATCATCGAAGTCGAGATCGTCCAGAACGTCCAGACGGCGACGCCGGAACCGACGGAGACGCCGGAACCGACGCCGACCGAGACGGCGACGCCCGAGCCGACGCCGACCGAGACGTCGACGCCTGAGCCGACGGCGACGGCGACGGCGACTGAGACGCCGACGCCCACCGAGGGCGGCGGTCCCGGCTTCGGCGCCATCGTCGCGGTCATCGCGCTGCTGGCGGCTGCGCTGCTGGCCACCCGGCGCGACTAACGACGAGAACCACGACTGACCGCCGATAGCGGTCTTCGACGCGGTACTTTTTATCGGCGCTCGTACACCAGCGACGCCTGGGTCACAAACGATATACTCCCACCGTTCGCTGATTGGAGTGCCCAATGACCGATCGTATCATGACTGGCGACGCCGAGGAGCGTCCCTACGGCGGTACGTGTCCGGCGTGCAAGCGGGAGTATCGACGAGCGATCACGTTCACCGGGGACGGCGTGATCCGTGGGAACCTCTCGGGCGACGTGTGCATCACCCCCGAGTACTTGTTCGCTCACTCCGAACTCACGGTTGCGGCCCCCGACGGCGACTTCCCGACCAAGGAGGTGGGTGCGATGGGGAACCGACAGGAGGTGCCTATCGAGAAGACCGAGGTCGCAGCGGTGTGGGTCTCCGACGACCCTGTGGACCCGGACGGCAACGGGTTCGTCTTCCCCGACGCGGACGACGACTCGACGGCCTGATTCGCCAGCCCATCGACTGCGACCGGTACGGGTCACGGTAGCGTGCCGGTTGTGTCTCGGAGAGACCCAGCCGGCGTGGTGTCAAAACCACGTAGCACGACCAGTGGCTGTGACCCTCGAAGGAACGACTGCACCCGAGTTCACACTAGAGAGTACCGCCGTGAGGCCGTTTCCCTCTCGGAGACGCTCACCGAGGGCCCCACGGTCGTACTGATCAATCGTGGCCACTGGTGTAGCTTCTGTGCCGAACAGCTCCAGACGTTCAGCGAAGTGGCCTACGATCTCTGGTTTCACGACGACGTGGATATCCTGCCAATCGTCACCGACCCACTCGGCAAAGTGACGGAGATGCGGGACCGATACGACCTCGACGTCCAACTCCTCGCCGATCCGGACGGGGTGGTCGCCGCGCAGTACGGCGGGACCGAAGCGACGAGCCACGGGCCGACAGGTGTCGCGGCGACGTACGTCGTCGACGCCGAGGGTACCGTCCGGTACGAACAGGTCGCCGACCACCCCGGTGACCGGACCTACGGGAACTACGTTCGGTACTTCATCCGCAACGGGTTCGAGGATCCGTTCGGGGGGGCCTGATCGGAGCTACCAAGGGGTTTTGACGCTTCGGCCCCGTCCCCCAGTATGAGCGAACTCGATCCCGACACGCTGTTGCCGAACGACCGGATGCGACAGCAAGCCCTCGACGGCGAGGTGACACAGATCCACCGCGGACAGCGATACGCCGAGGAGGGCGACACCTTCGCCATCGACGAAACGACGTTCGAGGTCGTCGCCGTCGACGACCGGACCCTCGGCGACATGACCGACGCCGACGCTCGGGCCGAGGGGGCGCGTGATCTCGACCACTACAAGCAGATCCTAGAGCGCGCTCACGACCACTTCGAGTGGGAGGATGATTCGGAAATCGTTCGTCACCGCTTCGAACGGACGGACTGACCGCCAGGAGATCGAGGTCGACGCTCAGCGCTGTGGGGCCATTGCGTCCGCGGAGTCCGCCGTCTCGCAGGTGAAGGCGTCGAGTTGTGCTTCGAGGCTCGCGGTCTGTTCGGTGAGTGCGTCCAGTTGCGTGCGGACGTCGGTGACCGTCGTCGCACCCGCCTCGGCGCGCTCAGCGAGCGATTCGCTGCGCTTTGCAATCGCCCGAGAGCTGTCAGCCAGACGCTGAATGGCGTCGACGACCTCCTCGGTGGTTCGGGCGCCGTCGTCGGTCGCGGCGGCCACCTCGTCGACCGAGGCGTCGACGCCTTCGACGGTCTCGGTCAGGGACGTGAACGCGTCGCTGGCGTCGGTCATCGTCGTTTTCCCCGTCTCGATCTGGGCTTTGGTCTGTTCCATCTCGGCTTGCACTCGATCGACGTCCTCGATGGTCTCGGTGATCGTGCGCTCGATGGCGGCCGAGTGGTCCCGAGTCTCGCCCGCGAGGGACTTGACCTCGTCGGCGACGACGGCGAAGCCCTCGCCGTCGGTCGTCGCGTGTGCCGCCTCGATGTTGGCATTCAAGGCGAGGATGTTCGTCTGGTCGGCGATTTCCTCGATGAGGTCGGTGCTCTCGGCGACGTCGTCCATCCGGTCGTCGAGCGATTCGACGAGCGACGCGAGTTCCTCGACGGTGCCTTCTACGTGTTCGATGGCCTCGATCGCCTCGGTGGCGGTTTTCGTGCCCGTCTCGGCGGCGTCCGCGGCGGTGCTGGCCTCTGCGGAGACTTCGCTGGAGTTCGCCGCAATCTCCTCGATGGTCGCCGAGAGCGTGCTCAACTCGTCGGTGGTCGATTCGAGCTCCCCTGCCTGCTCGCGGAGCGACTCCGCGAACTCGCGGACGTCGCCCGCCAGATCCTGCTGTGACGCTTCGAGGGTCTCCGTCTCGTCGTAGATCGACGCTGTCGTCTCCTCTACAGTCGCCGCGAACGCCCGCAGATCGAGGACGGTCGCGGAGAGTTCGCCCGTCATCTCCTCGAAGGCCCCACTGATCTCCGCGATGGCTTCGATGTCCGTCTCCGTCGGCGGGTCGGCGGTGAAGTCCCCGTCCGAGACCGCCTCCATCGCCGCGGCGACGTCGTCGGCCTGCGCCAGGAGCGCCCGGTTCAGGCGTTCGACTTCCTCCTGTCGGGCCTCGGCTTCGGCTCTTGCCTCCTCGATTTCGGCCTGTTTCTCCTGCAGATCCTCGATCAACCCCTCGCTCTCCTCGACGGTCTCGATCTGTCGTTCCGTCTCCTCCCGGGAGCGCTCGATCGAGATCCAGTTCTGTATCAACGCCGTCGAGAGGGCGAGGATGTAGACCGCGTGGATGAACGCCCACCCCCAGGGGTTCTGGATCGCTGCGGTGTGGTTGTACACCGCCGCGGGGTTCATCATCCCGAAGACGCCGTGTTGGATGGCCACGTACAGGATCCCCACGAGGAAGGGAACCCAGTCCTCGTAGATGGCCACCACGGCCACCATGACGAAAAAGTGGAAGTGCGCCTCGATGAACCCGCCGGAGAAGTAGACGACGACGGCCGACGCCATCATCAACCCGACTGCCGCGAGCGCCGTCCGCACGCGCCGCCCCAGTCGAGGCCACCACGCCAACAGCCCGATGCCGACGATAACTCCGACGCCGGTCAACACGAGTTCGAGCGGTTCGGCCGTGAACGTCGCTCCCGTAATGTACGGCTCAGTCCCGGAGAACCGGCCCAGGACGAACAGGAAGGGGGCGTGGGCGAACAGGAGCCAGACGATGTTCCGGTGGCGTGCCTGCCACGTCTCCTCCGGGATCTTATCGCCCGTCGGAATGTATCTCAAGTACTCGTCCCGCGCTCGTTGCCACATCCCCGAATCACGCACGCTCGCCCCTGCCATACACTACCCCTTCCCCCTGAGTATGATATGGATTGCGTCGTCCACATCAGCGCTGATAATTGCCACATCACGCCGAAGCCGGCGCCAGCCGTCGATATCGTGGTCGTACGGGCCAACCGGCGTCGACGGACTCGGTCGGTGGCTCCGTGCGCTCCCGTGGCTCTCACGGTCGGATCGTTTTCCCGCGGTGAGCGTGTCCGTCCCGTCTCGATCCAACGATATTGTTGATTATCCGGGGAACAGCCCCATTTCATCCCCTTGGGGGGCGTCGACCGAGAGGGGGAGAGAGGGTGCCTCTGACATACAACTTCGGTCCCTGACCCCCCGTTTTTCGATAAGGTACCGGCCCCGACGAGCGACGCGAGTCGCGATCCGGGTTTTGCGAAGACGGGTAGAATACACCGTATAGCGGCTCCGCCGTGGAATCGCTTCGCTCGCCCACGTGTTCCCACCGGAGTGATGGGGCCGCCGTGTTCGCGCCAGTCCCTGAGCGATCGTACAGCGTACCGTGGCCACCCAGGCGCTCGTTCTCGTGGCTGGGCGAGGGATCGCTCGGCACGGGCTGATCACCGGCCGGTGTTCGATCGGCCCGGGAACGCCGAGGATATCCGGCCGACTGGTGGGTTGTCGTCCTCTAGGTTCGTCTCCGTGTTCACTCCGATTGCCTCCGCTCACTGCCCGAGATTACTGATCGACTTCGACCCTACAGCAGCCTTTGTAAGTCAGTACACGCCCGATCGGCAGACGACGTGCGATCGGGTGTGCCAACAGTTCCAAACGCTCCTATCGGTGGTGTCTTTTCTCCCGATATCGCTACCCCCGAACGATTATTTGTTATCCGGAATTTCGTTCGTCTATGGACCCCGTCAAACTGATCGGAGATCTTATCAGCGTGCTCACGTTCTTGGCCGTCGTCGGAGTCTTGATCTGGTTCATTATCAGCCGCTTGCTCCCGTTTTTCGGGCAGGTGGCGATCGTCTGATCGGTCAGTCTCGCACTCGGTGTGTTCGCTCACACAGGATGCACCTCCTCGCGACACCCCCGGTCGGGATACGCGGGGCGAATCGAACGCGAGAGCCGGTGAGCGACGTTATCCTCGTCCTCGAGTATCCGACGGTCAGCTCGTCGGCGCCGAGGCTGTCTACATTGGATGCCTCGAAAGGAGAGTGGGACCGCCGTGATTCGAACACGGGTCCAACGCACCCCATGCGCAGAGGATACCACTACCCCACGGTCCCGCGTTTCGAGGCAGGGCTGTCTGCGGGTTAAGCGTGTCGTTTCCGTCTCAGACCAACACGCGTTCCAGGTCGACGACGAGACCCGACTCGGCGTCCGGATCGCCCACGAGTCGTCCCAGACAGACCGCCGAGCCGTCCGGGGTGAAGCCGGCGACGAGCGCGTCCTGTGGAGCGTCGTCGGCTGCGATTACCCCGGGAGCGTAGACGGGCGCACCGGTCGCCACCTGTTCGGCGGCGCTGGGCGCGATGGTGACTGCGGGCAGGTCGTCGAGGACGCGTTCGGCGGGAGCAACCACCTCGCGAAGTGGGGCCTCGTCGCCCTCCTCGGCGAAGGCGAGCGCGTCGGCGAGGTCCTGGAGCGTCACCAGGTCGCGGTCGTCGAATGGGTCGGTGGCCGTCCGCCGGAGGTCGCCCATGTGCGCGCCGGTACCGAGGGCGAGTCCGAGGTCGTGACAGAGCTTTCGGACGTAGGTTCCGCTGGCACACTCGATGCGGATGAGGGCCTGTCGGTCCCGGGTTTCGAGGAGGTCGAGGCTGTGGATCCGCCGGGTGCGGAGGCGGCGGGCGACGGCGCTCTTGCGCGGCGGCTTCTGATAGATCTCACCTTCGAATTCGGCGAGGACGTCTTCGATGTCGGCGGGTGGACGCCCGTGGAGTTCGAGGACGGCGACGTACTCCTTGCGCCCTTCGAGGAAGACGGGCGCGAGTCGGGTGGCGTCGCCGAGCATGGTCGGGAGACAGCCGGTCACCTTCGGATCGAGCGTCCCGGCGTGGGCGGCTCGGTCGACGCCCGCCATGTCGCGCACCCAGCCAGCGACCTGATGGGCGGAGGGACCGGGCGGCTTGTCGAGGTTGACGACGCCGAAGGTGAGGCGATCCCCGAGCGAGCGGTCGCCGGGCGGATCACGCAGGGTCACGGCTGGAAGTCGTCGACGACGTCGACGGGGTAACGACCCTCGTCGGCCGCAGGATCGTAGCGTTCGATGGCGGTGGTCAGTATCGCGAGGACGTCCGTGGCGGTCCAGCGGGCGGTGTTCACGACGAAGTCGTAGACGGAGAGGTCGCCGATGTCGATGCCGTAGTAGTCGTCGTACCGTTTTCGCTCGCTGCGCTCGCGGCGGAGCGTCTCCTCGCGGGCGCGTTCGACGGACTTCCCCTCACGGTCTGCGATGCGAGCGGCCCGGACGTCGACGGGCGCATCGAGCCAGAGTCGGAAGTCGGCGTGATTCCCGGCCAGCCACCCTGCCAGACGAGATTCGAGGACGAGTCCATCCCGGTCACGGGCGATTTCGTACAGGCGTCGGTCGAGGTCGTGGTCGATCCGTTCGTCCTCCTCGGCGAGTTCGTTGAACTCGACGGGGGAGTAGCCGCGCTCGGCGGCTAGCTCGCGGAAGATATCGCCGCCGCTTACGTGCTCCAGATCGAGCGCCTCCGCGAGACCGGTGGCGGTGGTGCTCTTCCCACTGCCCGCCGGCCCGGACACGGTGAGTAACATATCGCAACTGAAGATGGCCGTCTAAAAGAGTATGTTCACTTCCGGCCGCGACGATCAGGTTCCGGTCGGGCTGATGTCGATGTTCAGTCCCTTGCGGATGATCTGGGTGAAGCCCATCGAGCAGATGAAGTACCAGACGATCCAGACCTGCACCGGTCCGAGGACCTGGTCCTTCCACGCGACAGTACCCCGGAAGGGGAGTACCATCGTCCCGAACTGTCCGCTACTGGGGTCGCCGATGCCGACCTTCCAGTACATCCAGAGGAAGACCGGAATGGTGAGGAACATGATCCACACCATCGGGCGGAACTGCTCTTTGAACATCCCCATCTGGTCGCCCATCGCCTCCATCTGTTCGTCTTGGATTCGGTCGAGGGCCTCGTCGTCGCCCCGCTCTTTGGCCTCCTTGCGTTTCTTTTGGATCTCCTGCATCTTCTCCTGATACTCGCCCATCATCTCGGTGTCCATCAGGTTCGCCTGCAGGAGCGTCGAGTACAGGCCCGTCACCACTGCGAGGACCATGACGACGGCGTAGAAGGGAAGCGCCGTGTTCAGCGGTCCGAGGACGACGTCCATGATGGTGCCGATGACGTTGCGCATCGGCGCCCACGAGTAGCCGGCGAAGAGGCCGATACTGACGACCGCCGCGCCCTTGTCCCACATCGACCACGACGAGTCGCCCGTGTCGTCGTCCGACGAGGAGGTCGTCGCCGTCGTCGCCGTCCCGTTTTCGAGGGCGTCGCGGGTCGCCTCGGGGTCGGCCAACCGGAAGCCAGCCTCCCCGTCGATCAGCACGCCCTTCTCGATGAGGCGGCCCCACTGCCCGCTGGATAAGTCGTCGCGGACGTCGACCCACTTGACCTCGCCGTCCTCCGCACGGTCGAGGACCGTCCGGACGACCGACTCCATCTCCGTGTCGTCGGAGACGAGGTCCCGCACCTTCTGCTCGATCCGTGCCATTGAGGACGAGTAGCCTCCCACAGGTTATGAACCTTTTACTCTGTCCGCGGGAGCGCTCGTCACTCGGTCGACGCGTCGAGCGGCCGCTCGTAGACGTGTGCACCGGCGTAGAGCGCGACGTCGACGCCCATCGCCGCGAGCGAGGGGCCGCCGAGAGCCGTGACGGCGAGGATGGCGGTACCGCCCGCGCCGTTCCCCCAGCCGAGGACGCCGACCGGGAGCGCAAGTCCGAGGGTCACGTTCGCAAGCCCACCGAGTCGAAACCAGTCGATCCGGGCGGTCATCGGGTTCCCGAAGGCGGCGACGGCGTCGAGGGCGCCCGCGGCGCCGATGAGGACCACCTGCACGGCGGTCGTCGGCGTGCGAAGGAGGGCTGTACCGATGAGGACGCTGCCGCCGACCGCCACGAAGGTATGGCTTCGGCCTACGTTGCCGCGTCGACTTCCCCGCTGATCGCCTCGAACACCTCGTCGGGCGTGCCCTCGCCGTCGACTTCCACGAGAACGCCCTCGTCACGGTAGTGTTCGACGACCGGCGCGGTGTTCTCCTCGTACACCCGCAGGCGCTCGCGGACCGTCTCTTCGGTGTCGTCGTCCCGCTGGATCAGGTCGCCGCCGCACTCGTCGCAGACGCCCGCCTCCTCGGGCGGGCTGAACTCGACGTGGTAGTTGGCGCCACACTCCTCACAGACCCGGCGGCCGGTGAGTCGGTCGACGAGTTCCGCCTCGCTCACGTCGAGGAAGAGGACGACGTCGAGGTCGGTGATGTCGGAGAGGTACTCGGCCTGATCGATGTTTCGGGGGTAGCCGTCGAGGACGTAGCCGTCGGCCTCCGCCAGGGCCGTCTTGACGATTTCGTTGACCACCGCGTCGGGGACGAGTTCGCCCGCCTCCATGTACGCACGGGGCGTGTCGTACTCCGTGTCCATGTGACTGAGGTCCATGTCCTTGTTCGCACGGAGCGCGTCGCCCGTCGTGACGTGTTCGACGTCGAACGCCTCGGCGAGGCGCTTGCTCTGGGTTCCCTTGCCCGCTCCCGGTGCGCCGAGCAACAGCACGTGTGGCTCGCTCATACGCGTATCTCCCTCTCCGAGTATAAATTAGTAAAGAAGTCGGGGCGATGTTGTCGGAATCGGAACTACGCCAGATCTTCGATCCGCTCGCAGACGGCGTCGGCGTACTCGCTGGTGGCGAGTTTCGTGCCGCCCTCGATCTGTCGGTGGAGGTCGTAGGTGACCTCGCCGGCGGAGATGGTCGCCTCGACGGCGTCACGGACGAGGTCGGCGGCGTCCTCCCAGCCCAATTGTTCGAGCATGATCCGGCCCGAGAGGATCATCGCGGTGGGGTTGACCTTGTCCTCGCCGGCGTACTTCGGCGCGGAGCCGTGGACGGGTTCGGCCAGCACGCGACCCTCGCCGAGGTTCGCGCCCGGCGCGATACCGAGCCCACCGATCTGGGCGCCCGCGGCGTCCGAGAGGTAGTCGCCGTTGAGGTTCGGCATCGCCAGCACGTCGTACTGCTCGGTTCGGGTCAGGAGCTGCTGGAGCATGTTGTCCGCGATGCGATCCTTGACGACGACGACCCCGTCGGGCGCCTCGCCGTCGTACTCGTCCCAGAGTTCGTCCTCCGTGATGACGTTCTCGCCGTACTCCTCCTCGGCGAGTTCGTAGCCCCAGTCGCGGAAGGCTGCCTCGGTGAACTTCATGATGTTGCCCTTGTGGACGAGCGTCACCGAGTCGCGGTCGTTCGCCAGCGCGTAGTCGATAGCCTGCCGAATCAGGCGCTTGCTGCCGAACTCCGAGATGGGTTTGATGCCGATGCCGACGGGACCCTCGTGGATGATCCCCGTCTTGCCCATCTCCTCCTCGACGAACTCCCTGACGCGTTCGACCTCGTCCGTGCCGGCCTCCCACTCGATGCCGGCGTACACGTCCTCGGTGTTCTCCCGGAAGTTGACCATGTCCATCTTCTCGGGGTTGGTGACGGGCGAGGGGACGCCGTCGAGGTAGTAGGTCGGCCGCATGTTCGCGTACAGGTCGAGCTTCTTTCGGAGGGCGACGTTCAGCGAGCGGAAGCCGGAGCCGACGGGCGTCGTCAGCGGCCCCTTGATCGCGACGCGGTGTTCGCGGATGGCGTCGACCGTCTCCTGGGGCAGGTTATCGTCGTAGCGCTCGCGCGCGGACTCGCCGGCGTAGAGCCGCATCCAGTTGATCGAGCGCCCCGTCGCCTCGGCGGCGGCGTCGAGTACCTGCTGGGCGGCCGGCGAGACGTCCTTCCCGATGCCGTCGCCGTAGATGATCGGAATGATCGGATTCGACGGTACGGCGAGTTCGCCGGTGTCCTCGTCGACGGTGATGACTGCCCCGTCGTCGGGAACCTCGACTTTGTCGTAGCTCATATCGTCGTCGCATTCTTCGACCAAGGTGAAAGACCTGCCGTTATCCCGCTGCAGGGCCGCTCGCCGGGGGACGTATCCGCTTCCCCGCCGCTGGTCTGCTGTGCGCCTCGTCGTCCACGGTGGTTCCGGGCGTCGAGGGCGCCGTGAGCGCTGCCGCGTCGTGGCCGAAGGGACGCCGCCCGTCCTCGTCGCCGGGGCGGAGGCGGCCGAAATCGCGGCCGGATTCGGCGTCGAGACGGGCGTCGACTTGCTGACCGACCGGTGATCGTCTGTGCCGACGACGGTGCCGGCGTCGTGTTCGACACCGCGTCGACGCAGGTGTGCGCCGCCGAGAGCTATCGGAGCGTTTGACAGTCGTCACACACCCAGTCGCAAAACTGCGTTCGGTTGGGTGTATAACTCGTTTCAAGCGCTACTACAGTCGACGGCCGGGCGGCGTGGCGTGACGAACTTCCGGGCGGGACGCTCCTGGACGGTGCGGGCTGGCGCGAGGCTCAGGAACCGGTCCTCGGCCCAGTCGTAGGCGGTGAGTTCGCCGCCGTAGACGCAGCCGGTGTCGAGGCCGACGGCGCCCTCGCGGACGACCGGTGCGTCGAGGGGGGTGTGTCCGAAGAAGACGCGGGTGTCGCCCCCGTAGGCGTCGTACCAGAACGGGGGCTCGTAGTCGCCGTCACCGAGTTCGCGGATGGTCTCGAAGTCGTCGACCGTATGCTGGACGAGGGGTTTGCGCGGGTCGACGCCCGCGTGGACGACCAGAGCGCCCTCCCAACTGATCGCCACCGGTCGGTCGGCGATCCAGTTCAGGTCGTCGTCGTCGAGTTCGTCGAGTTCCGTCTCCCCGCGCAGGAGTTTCTCCTCGTTGTTGCCCCGGACCGTCTGGTAGTTGGGTCGCGACCGGACTAGATCGATTACCCCGGCGCTGTCCGGGCCTTTGCGGACGAGGTCACCGACGAACACCACGAGTTCGTCGTCGTCGGGGTCGAGGCGGCCGAGCAGTCCCTCGAGTTCGGTCAGACACCCGTGGACGTCGCCGACGACGTAGACGTTCGTCCAGGCGTCGGCGTCGACGCGTCGGTGATCTGCCCCCAGCGCCGCGTTCAGTCCGGCGGTGTCGATCATTGGCTATCCTCGATTGGTCCGCCGAGTCACATAAACCGCGCTAATTGTCGTCCGTATGGCTATATAGGTCGACGGCCGTGCCGCAACCTCTTTCCGCGACTCACGCCAAGGGCGCCCATGAGCGTTGGACCCCTCGACGAGGAGACAGTCGAGAAGTATCGCCAGGCCGGCGAGGCGTTGCGAACCGTCCTCGACGAGGCGGCCGAGATGATCGAACCGGGAGTGACCCACCTCGAAGTCGCCGAACACGCCGAGGCACGGATCGACGAACTGGCCGACGGTGCTGCCTTCCCCGTCAACATCAGCGTCGACGAGGAGGCCAGCCACTCGACGCCCGCCCGCGACGACGACACCGAGTTCGGCGAGGAGATGGTCTGTCTCGACGTGGGTGTTCACGTCGACGGCTACATCGCCGACGCCGCCACGACGGTCGACCTCTCGGGGAACCCCGAACTGGTCGAGGCCGCCGAGGAGGCCCTCGACGTGGCCGTTGACGCCGTCGCCCCCGGCGTCGACACGGGGACGATCGGCGCGGAAATCGAGGACGTGATCCGCGGCTACGGCTACACGCCCGTCCTCAATCTCTCCGGCCACGGCGTCGAACAGTGGGACGCCCACACGGGCCCGAGCGTCCCCAACCGCGGCATCGAACACGGCTCGGAACTCGAAGTCGGCGACGTCATCGCTATCGAACCGTTCGCCACCGACGGCCGCGGCAAGGTGAACGAGGGGAGCAAGGAGGAAATCTACAGCCTCGAACGCGAGCGCTCGGTGCGCAACCGACAGGCTCGACAGATCCTCGACACCGTCACGGAAAAGTACCGGACCCTTCCCTTCGCCGCCAGGTGGTTCGACGTGCCGCGTGCGGAGATGGCGCTCCGTCGACTCAAACAACAGGACGTCGTCCACGGCTACCCCGTTCTGAAAGAGGAGGACGGTCACCTCGTCAGTCAGGCCGAACACACCCTCATCGTCACCGAAGACGGGTGTGAGATCACCACCGCCTAGGCGTCGTTCATCCGCTGGATCGACTCCGACTCGCAGATATCACAGACCGCGACCCGGTAGGGTTCGCGCGAGAACGCCGCGTTCGCCGAGGCAGGGTTCTCCGTTCGAATCTCCACCCTGACGGCGTGTCGGGTTTCTCGACCACAGTCGGGACACAGTTCGTGGTTGGTATCTGGGTTCGGTCGTTTCGCCTTCATCGACCGTCCCTAGCGGTGCCGGTCGCATAAGCCCGGCAGTCGGTTAACCCGGATTAAATCCGGTTAATCCGGCCGCAGCCGGATTTTCACCGGTGAGAATCAGGGCCGTCAGACGGGTGTCACACGGTGGGCTCCACTCGACGCCACGGCCTCGGTCCACCGTGTGGTGGCCGCGTGCCGGGTGGTATAAACGGCTGGACGCCGCCCTCTCACACATGGACCAGCTGTTCGCCCCGTGGCGCATCGAGTGGGTGTCCCGGGAGGACGAAGACGACGTCGACGGCTGTCCGTTCTGTGTCCTCCCCGACCGGACCGACGACCGGGCCAACCGCATCGTCGCGCGGAGCGACCACGCCTTCGTCGTTCTCAACAACTACCCGTACAACCCCGGTCACGCCATGGTGATCCCCTACCGCCACGACGGCGACTACCGCGCGCTCGACGACGCCGAACTGCTGGATCACGCGCGACTCAAGGGACGAACCGTGGACGCGATGGAGGCAGCACTCGACCCCGACGCCCTCAATATGGGGCTGAATCTCGGCGGCGGTGCGGCCGGTGGCTCCATCGACGACCACCTTCACACCCACGTCGTCCCTCGGTGGGAGGGCGACACCAACTTCATGCCCGTCGTCGCGGACACGTCGGTCATCGTCGAAGCCGTCGACGACACCTACGACCACCTCCACGACGCCTTCGCCGCGCAACCCGACGCGACGGTCCCCGGCGAGGACCGAGCGGTCGTCATTTCGCTGTAGGCGCCCGTGGTCGTTGCCCGCCCGAGCGCACGCGGTCCGGCAGTCCGTCGATACGGGGGACGAACCGTTCCGGGCGCGACCACGAATTAGACCGAGTCTAAAACTGCCTTCCACGCCTCTAATAGCACTGCTTATGTGGATATAGCTCCTCGTTCGGTGTACATGTCAGGGGACCGGACCGCGTTCCTCAAGGCGTCGTGGGTCAACGTCGTCTCGAACGTCCTCAAAATCGCCGTCGAAGGGACGCTCGGCGTGTTCTCGGGGAGCCTCGCGCTCATGGCCGACGCCGCCCACTCGGTCGCCGACCTCCTCGCCAGCGCCGTCGTCCTCGTCTGGGGGCGGTTCGTCTACGACGACCCCGACGCCTCCCACCCCCACGGCCACGAGCGGTTCGAACCCCTCTCCGCCCTGTTCGTCGGTGGCGTCCTCGTCCTCCTCGGACTGAAACTCCTCTACGACTCCGGACACGCCCTCCTCACTGGTCCCAGCGCCGAGTACAGTGCCATCCTCGTCGCCGGCCTGCTCTTCGCGCTCGTCGACCGGTACGCCTGTTACTGGTACACCTGCCTCGTCAATCGGGACGTCGGGTCGCCCAGCCTCCGCGCCCTCGCCGCGGACAGTCAGAACGACGTGTTCACCACGCTCGCCGCCTTCGCCGGCGTCGCCGGCATGGCGCTTGGCTACCCCATCTTCGACCCCATCGCCGGCGGCGTCGTCAGCCTCCTCGTCATCTACCAGGGGATCGACATCTCCCGCGAGAACATCCGCTATCTCTCCGACGGTGCGCCGCCCGCCGAGGAGCGCGAACGGATCGAACGGGCCATTCGTTCACACCCCGAGGTGCGGGGCGTTCACGACTTCGTCGCCTACTACTCCGGACACGTCATCGAGGTGGAGTTCCACGCCGAAATCGACGCCGACCACTCCCTCACGGCCGCCCACGACATCGAGACGGAACTCCGGGAGCGGGTCCGTGAAATCGAACCCGTCTCCGACGTACACGTCCACCTCGACCCCGCCGGACTCGGCGAGTGGAAGGATGCCGCCGACCGCTCCTCGGCGTCGACGACGGCTCGTTAGTCCAGCGACTCCTCGACCCAGTCGTAGTGGTCGCGGAGCGCCCGCGACCCCGCTTCGGTGAGTTCGTACCGGTCGTGGATGCCGTCGGCCGTCTCGGCGAGGTGACCGGTGTCGGTCAGCGTCCCGAGCGCGCCGTAGAACGTCGACGGATCGATCCGGTCGCCGTACTGGGATTCGAGCGTCGCCTTGCACTCCTGTGCCGTCGGTGGCTCCTCGCTCGCGGCGACGACGACACAGATGTCCCGGCGGAGGCCGCTCCGGAGCCACTTCATACCGGGCGGCCGAAGACGTACATCGTCTCGTGGGCGGTGATCGATACCTCGAAGCGGTCGCCGGGTTCGATCCCGTGCTCGTCGGCGTTCCGGACGATCACCTGCCGGTAGGCCCCGTCGCGGCACTTCACCGAGTCGCCGGTACCCGGTCGGACCGCGAGCACCTCGCGCTCGTCGCCGACCATCGATTCGTGAACCTCGCCGACCACCTCGCGTTTCAGTTCGGACATCGCCTTCGAGCGCTCCTTCTTGACCGTCCCGCCGAGGCCCTTCAGGTCGGCGGCGTCGGTTCCCGGGCGCTTCGAGAAGCGAGTGACGTTGATCTTCTCGGGGCGGATCCGGCGCAGGAGGTCCATACTCGCCTCGTGATCGTCGTCCGTCTCGGTGGGGAAGCCGACGATGAAGTCCGTCGAGAGGGTCCACTCGTCGAGTCGGTCGTCGAACGTCTCGACGACGTCGAGAAACTCGCCGACCTGGTGCTGGCGGCGCATGTCGCCGAGGACGTCGTTCGACCCCGACTGGACCGGCGCGTGCAGGAAGTTGTAGAGTTTCTCGTTCTCGGCGAAGACGTCGGCGAGTTCCTCGCGGATACCGTGGACGCCCTTCGGGTTCGCCATCCCGACGCGGACCCGGAAGTCGCCGTCGATGTCGCAGATGCGGTCGAGGAGGACGTGCAGCTTTCGCTCCCCGTCGTCCCACCCGTAGACGCCGGTGTCCTGGCCCGTGATGCGGAGTTCCTTCGCGCCCGCGTGGACCAGCGCCCGGGCCTTCTCGACGTTCTCCTCGACGGGCGGCGAGTCGATTTTTCCCGTCGCGCGCTTGGTGATGCAGTACGAACAGTCGCTCATACAGCCGCGGGCGATGGGGAGGATGCCGATGACGCCGTCGAGGATCGGTTCGGCGTCCGGGGTCGTGGTCGGGCACTCGCCGTTCATCGCCGCCTCGGGCACCCCGTCCCAGTGGACGACCTGTGCATCGACGCCGGCGTCGGCGAAGGCTCCTCCCTGTGCCAGCGCCATACAGCCCGTGACCACGAGGTCACCCGTCTCGTCTTGCAGTTCCTCGGCCCGCCGGAGCATGTTTTGCTCCGTCTTCTCGACGACCGTACAGGTGTTGAGGATGGCCACGTCGGCGTCGGCCGGTCCGTCGGCGGGGTAGTGGCCGCCGTCGCGAAGCCGACGCTCGATAGCGCGGCTCTCGCCGCGGTTGGCCGTACACCCGTACGTCTCGATGTGATAGCGGGCCATCTCGGTATCCGGCCTTGCGTGCGCGCGGAGAAAAGCGCGACGGTCCTACTCGAAGCCCTGGACGAGGGAATCGCCCGCCGACGCGCCGATCCGTTCCGCTCCCGCGTCGAGCATCGCCCGCGCTTCCTCCGTCGTCCCGATGCCACCGCTCGCTTTCACCGGCAGGTACTCCGCGAGCAGTGCCACGTCCGCGGCCGTGGCCGGCCCGGCGACGCCCGTGCCCGTCTTGAGGTAGTCCGCGTCGGCTTCGACGGCCGCCTCCGCGGCGCGGCGCTTCTCGACGTCCGTCAACAGCGGCGCCTCGACGATGACTTTCACCGGCACCGGCACCGCCGCAACGAGTTCGGCCAGTTCGTCGATCACCGCGTCGTACTCGCCCGCTTTCACTCGTCCCACGTTCAGGACCACGTCGAGTTCGTCCGCGCCGTCCTCCCAGGCAGTGACTGCCTCCTCGCGTTTCACCGTCGGGGCGTGTTGTCCGTGCGGGAAGCCGACCACCGTCATCAGCGTCACCGCCTCGGCGTCTTCGCGCACCTCGGCGACGTAACACGGGGGTACACAGGCGTTCGTGCCGTACTCGGCCGCCGCCGCGACGACGCCCCGGGCGTCGGCGAGTGTCGTCTCCGGGCCGAGGACGGTGTGGTCGATGCGGGCGGCGAAGTCGGCTCGGTCCATACACTTCGACTCACGCCCGCGGAGCGTAAGGCTTTCCCGGCGACTCGCCGCCTACTCCCCATGGCGCTCCTCCCCGAAGGGTTCGCCCTGCCGCCCCTGCCCTACCTGCTCGCCCTCCTGTTCGCGTTGGCCACCGTTGGCTTCCTCCTCTCCCGCCGCAGTCCGCCGGTGACCGAGCGACTCGTCCTCGCCGCGACGCCGTGGATGGTCCTCGGCTCCGCCCTCCACGTCCTCTACGCCCTCGAGACGCTTCCCGGTCCGATTCGCCCGCTGGCCGGCACGCCGGCGGTGTATCTCACCGTCGCCGTCCTCGCCGGGGCGACGTGGCTCGGCGCCACGACGACGACCCGCGACACCCCCACACTCCTGGGCGCCGTCGGTGCCGCGATCTTCCTGCCCGTCGTCGCCGCCGTCGCCGCCGTGGGCGTCGCTCGCGGATCGCTCCGCCTCGGGCCGACCGTCGGTATCCTGGTCGGCACGGGAATTCTCGCCGCGACGGGGTGGCTCCTCCTCCGACGGGTTCGTCCCGGCGTGTCGATCACGGGACGGATCGGCGCCCTCGCCGTCCTCGGCCACGCCCTCGACGGCGTCTCCACCGCCGTCGGCATCGACCTCCTCGGATTCGAGGAGCGAACGCCGCTCTCCGCCGCCATCCTCGAGTTCTCGGCGTCGCTCCCGACCGCCGACCTCTTCGGGAGCGGGTGGCTGTTCGTCCTCGTGAAACTCGTCGTCGCCGGAGCGGTGGTCGCTCTGCTGACCGAGACGGTCCGCGAGGCGCCGACGGAGGGCCGACTCCTCCTCGGCTTCGTCGCCGCGGTGGGACTCGGCCCGGGCGTCCACAACGTGTTGCTGTTCGCCGTCGCCTGAGTCCTCCGGTCGCCGCTCCAACCGAGCCGAGGGTATTTTCTCCACGGCGCGGATGGACCCGGTATGGCCATCCAGCCTCACCTGCGGGTCGACGAGGACGACGTTCACGACGTGGCGCTCCTGCCCGGCGATCCGGGGCGCGTCGAGCGGATCGCCGACCACTGCGACGCGGTGGTGGAACTCGCTCACAACCGGGAGTATCGCCTGCTCAACGCCGAGTACGCGGGCGTCCCCCTGACGGTCTGTTCGACCGGCGTCGGCTCGCCCTCGGCGGCCATCGCGCTGGAGGAACTCGCGGCCGTCGGCGTCGACACCGTGATTCGGCCGGGGACCACCGGGGCGCTCCAGGCGGACGTCGAAATCGGCGACATGGTGGTCGCCACCGGCGCCGCCAAGGAGGAGGGGACGACGAAGCGATACGAGCGGGTGGAGTACCCCGCAGTCCCCGACTTCGAGGTGGTGCGTGCCCTCTCCGACGCCGCCGAGGCGGCCGGCGAGGACGTTCACGTCGGTCCCATCGTCACCGACGACGCCTTCTACGCCGAGACGGACGACTACGTCGAGGACTGGGAGGCGGCCGGTCTCCTCGCCGTGGAGATGGAGGCGGCCGCGCTCTTCGCCCTCGCCCGCCGGAAGGGCCTGCGCGCCGGCGCCATCTGCACCGTCGACGGTAACCTCGTGAAGGGTACTCAGAAGGGAAGCGGCGACACGGCCGAGGACGAACTCCCGCCGAAAGCCCGGAACAACGTCGAGCGAATGATCGAACTGGCTCTCGACGCCGCCGCGACCCTCGGCTGACGATGTTGGAGGGGGTGCTCGCCCGCGCCGTCGCCCTCGTCCGTCGGCTGCGACGATTCGAACGGCGCGAACTCGCGGCGTTCGGCCGCTGGATCCAACACACCGGCAACCTCCTCCACCTGACGGTGCTGGTGGCGGTTCCCCTGCTCATCGGGCTGGTCACCGTCATCTCGAACGCGCTCGCCGAACTCTCCTTCCTGCTTTTCCCACCGCTCGCTTCCGGTGCGTACACCCTCTTTGCCGACCCCGAAGGCCGCTACGCCTCCCCCTGGAAGTTCACCGTCGGCCTCGTTGTCGGCGCGCTGTGTGGCTGGGCGGCACTCCGGCTCTCGACGCCGTTTCTGGCCACAGGCGCGGTCGTCTCGCCGACCGGCGCCGCCCTCTCTATCTTCCTGACCGGTGTCGCGACGTGGCTTCTCGACGTGGAGGAGCCGGCGGCTTTCTCGACGGCACTGCTCGTCCTCGCCACCGACGACGCCACTCCCGAGGCCTACGTGACGAGCGTCGCCGTCTTCGGCGCCCTCGTCGCCGGCGTCTTCACCCTCTGGCGCTCGCGGTTCTACGAGCGACGCGCACAGTACCTCTACGACACCGCACGGGGCGACGACCACGTCCTCGTGCCGATGCGTGGCGACCCGCCGGCCGCCGAGGCGACGGCGCTGTTCGGTGCCACCCTCGCCGCCGCCCACGACGCCGGCAAGGTGGTGTTGCTCGGTATCCTCGACGAGGACGATGCGCCCGTCGACGCGCCCGAGAACCCCGTGGAGACGCGGGAGATGGCGGAGCGACTGGAAGAGACTGCGCGGACGGTGCGCACGCGGGCCGGCGTCCCCTGCGAGGTGGTCGTCGCGCGGGGCGTCCCCGTCTCGACGACGGTCCAGACGGCGACGAACACCAACTGCGACCTCGTGGTCACGCCGTACGAGGAGGACCGCGGCCTGCTCTCGACCTACGTTCGTGGCGTGTTCAACAGTCGGTTCGACGCCGTCGCCTTCCGGTCGACGACGGGACAGCGACGCTGGCGGCGCGTGCTCGTGACGGTCGCTCGCCCCGGTGACACCGCCCACGCCATGCTCGATTTCGCGGCGCGGCTGGCCGGTCGGGGCGGCAGTCTGAGCGTCTGCACCTGTATCGACGCCGAAGTGGAGCGACGGAGCGCCGAATCGCGGTTGGCCGACCTCGCGGAGACGGTCGACGTGGACGTGGAGACACGCGTCGCGCGGGGCGCCGTCACCGACTTCATCGGCGCCAACGCCGCCGCGTACGACCTGCTGGTGGTCGGCTCCTCGGGCGACCGCTCGCGCGCCTCCCGTTTCCTCTCGCCGCCGACGTTCGAACGCCTGCGCGACGTGGACTGTGACGTGGCGGTCGTCGACCGAGGGCGGCCCTAGCGCTCCCGCCGACGTGACTCGACGGCGCTCGGTTCGTTCCGGTAGCTCCCTAAATCTCCTTGAGCAAGCGGTCCGCGATCGCTTCCGTGTCCACGTCCCGTCCCCCGAGTGCCGACTCGACGAGCAGGTGGCCGCCGATACTCGCGGGGCTGATAACCGTATCCGCTCCCGCGCGACGGAGTTTGTCGACGTTCTCGCGTTGGGTCGCCGCCGCGACGATGTGGACGTCGGGTGCGAGTTGCCGCGCCGTCAACACCGCGAGCGCGTCAGCCCCGTCGTCGTTCGTCGCCGCGACGACGGCCCGTGCCTCCTCGATTTGGGCGCGCCGGAGCGTTCCCTCGTCGCTGGTGTCGCCGGTGAGCGTATCGATGCCCCGCTCGCCGAGCGCCCGGGCTTTCTCCCCGTCCGGGACGACGACGAGGAACGTCGCCTTTCCGCGCAGTTCTTGAATGATCGCCTCGGTCAGGTCGCCGTGGCCGAGAACGAGGATGTGGTCGTCGAGCAAGTCGAGTTCTGATTGTGTCATTTTTCCGAGTGCCTTGACGAGTCGGGCTTCGATGGCGGGGGTCAGCAGGACACCGAGGGCGATGGCGAAACTCGCCGTCCCGACGACGAGCGCCGAGATGCCGAACAGTCGGGCCACCGCCGTCTGGGGAGTGATGTCGCCGTAGCCGACGGTACTGGAGGTGACGACGGCGAAGTAGATGGCGTCGACGAGCGTCTCGACGCCCCCGAACTCCTCGCGGAGGGCGTAGGCGCCCGTGGTGATGTACACCTGCGACCCCCCGAGCGCCAACAGGGCGGCGAGTTGGGTCGCCGAGAGGTCGACCGAGCGGTCGAATCGGCGGCGGTTGAGCGCGACGGCGGGCAGGGCGAGCACCGACAGTGCGACCAGCGGAATCGACGTCTCGCTCGCCTGGACCAGCCCCTGGCCCGCCGACACCACGAGCAAGCAGAGCGTGGCGTACCACGCGGCCCGCAACCCCCGGCGCAGGCCGAGGCCACTCCCGAGGAGGAGGAAGCCGGTGAGCGTGCCGGTGAACCCTGCGGTGGTGCGGGCCACCGGCGGAACGAAGGGGACGAGCGGTCGGCCGACGGGTGAGCCCATATGCACGATGCCCGTCACCATCGAAAGCGCGCCCGCGAGGAGCGTCAACCCCACCGCGGCCCGAACGCCGACGAGTCGCTCGCCGCGACTCACAGCCATGCCTACGTTCTCGCGGACTGGATTGATAAAGGGTGTGTCACGCCACGCTCCCCTTGCGATTTAGGCATCGGCGTCGTGCCCCGACTATGGCATCTTTTCCGGTCGAAGTCCTCTTCGGCATCTATCTCGGGGTTCTCACCGGGATCATCCCCGCCCTCGTCTCGTGGGCCTTGGGATTCGTGTTCAAGTACGTGACGGGCGTCACCGTCCCCGCCTTCGGTGTGGTCGTTCTCGCGGTGGCCATCGCCGGCGTCAACGGGGGGTTGCTGGCGCTGAACGACCCCACATTCACCCAGTCCGCGAACCAGATCCGTCTGACCGTCGCCGTCGTCGTCGTCCTGATGCTCTCGCTGTACGCCCACAACGCCGGCGACAAGATGGGCGTTGAGTTCCCCCGAAGACTGTCGCTTCGCAAACTCACCGAGCGGACTCTCTCGACTGACGTCGTCGAACTCGCCGGCGGCCGGGGGCAGGTTCGGGTCTCCGTCTCCGGCGAAGTGGGCGACGTGGAAGGGTACCCGCCCGTCCCGGCCGACCTGCGCCGGGAGGTCCGGGAGTGGACGGCCCCCTTCCCCGCGGATCTGCCGGTCGTCGAACTGGAGTCGCGGGTGGCCGATCGCCTCCGGACGGAGTTCGACCTCGCCGACGTAGCCGTCACGCTCGACGAACGGGCGCGGGCGACGGTGAGCGCCGCCCCGCCGCTCGGTGGCCTCTCGAAGCGGATTCCGCCGGGCAAGCGCGGCGTGTCCGTGCGCGCCCTCCTGCCGACCGGCATGGCACGCGGCGACGACGTGTCGCTCGTGACGGCCGACCGACCCTACGACGGTAGCGTCGTGAGCTTCCGGAGTAACGGTGCCCGCGACGCCGCCACGGCCGCCACGGCTGCCACGGCCGCCACGGCGCGACCGGACGAGAGCGACGGCGAGGCCGACGCCGGGACGACTTCGGTGTCCCCGTCGCCGACGCTCCCCGTGGCCGACGGCGGCGAGGGGCGATTGACCGCCGCCGTCGACGCCAGCGGGGCCGAGTCGTTGCTCGGGTCGACCGTGAACCGCCTCGTCGTCCGTTCCCGCGGGACGCGGCGGGAGTACGAACTCCTCAGCCTCCTCCGACAGGCGGGCAACCGCGTCCGGAAGGTCACGATCCGGGAGGGTGCCTCCATTGCCGGTCGGACCATCGGCGACGTGGCGTTGCGGGACACCTACGGCGTGTCCGTCCTCGCCGTGCGCCACGAGGGGCGCTGGCAGTTCGCTCCCCGGGGCGCGCAGGCGCTCGCGGCCGACGACGACCTGTTCGTGGTCGGGAAACTCGACGCCGTCGTCGCGTTCCGGGAGGCGGTCGCGTGACCGTGATCCTCCAGGTGTCGGTACCGGCGGTCGATCCCTCGTTGGTGCGCACGGTCACGCGATTGCTCGCGCTCGGCGCCGGTGCCGCCCTCGTCAGCGCTATCGCCGCGCTGGCGTATCGCTGGTACACCAAATTCCGTCTCCCACTCTGGCTGTCGATGCTGCTCGGCCTCTCGGTGGTCGCGCTGACGCTCAACACCGTCGGTGTGTTCACCGACCTCCTGAGCGGCGAGACGACCATCTTCTCGCCCGCCCGCATCGTGTTCAACGCCCTCTCGCTCGGCGTGGGAGCGGTCGCCGCTCCGGTCGGTCGACTCGTCGGCGACCGGGTCGCTACCGACGTGTTCGCGTTCACCGGCGCGAGGGAACTCGACGTGGAGGTGAGCCGTCTCGTCCGCTCGGTCGGCCGGATCACCGACGTGACACTGCCCGAGGACCCCGACGACATCGAGGACATCGAGGGGTACGATCCCGTCGCTCGCGCGACCAAGGAGACGCTCGCGGGCAAGACGCTCATCTTCCCTCGGCGGCTGACGGTCGCCGATCTGGAGGCCCGCCTCGTCTCCCGCCTGCAGGACGACTACGACGTGGGTCACGTCGACGTGGACCTAGTCGACGGCACCGTCGCGTATCTCGCGTTGGGTAGTCGGGCGACCGGCATCGGGCCGACGCTCGCGCCGGGTACCGTCGCCGTCGCCGTCCGGGCCGATCCGGCCAACGGCGCCAGCCCCGGTGACCGCGTCCAGGTGTGGCGGACCGATCCCGAGCCGAAACGGCTGCTCACGGCCGAACTTCGGGCGCACGTCGACGACGTGGCCACCATCGCCGTCGACGAGGAGGATGCGTCGCTACTCGCCGCCGCCGAGACTTACAGACTGGTGACGCTCCCGTCCGAACCGCAGGCCGAACGCGAGTTCGCCTCGCTCCTCCGGGCGGCCGAGGAGACGATGTACGCCGTCACGGTCGACGAGGGAAGCGACCTCGTCGGCACGGCCGTCAGGGACCTCGACGCCACCGTCGTCGCGGTGAAGGCTCTCGATGGAGGGATCGACACGCTCGCCCGCGACCGGACGCTCGCCGTCGGCGACGAGGTGTATCTCGTGGGTCGCCCCGAGACCTTCCGCCGCCTCGACGCGCGCAGTACCCCCGCCTAGACGCAACTCCTTTGACCGACGGGGCGCGAGACACGCGCATGCAGTGGAAGTTGTTCGCGGACCTCGCGGAGGTGGCCGGTGATCGGGAGATCCGCGTCGACGCCGGACCGGGCGCGACGGTCGGCGACGCACTCGACGAACTGTTCGAGTCGCGGCCGGCGCTTCGTGACCGTGTCCTCGACGACTCGGGAGCGGTCGCCGATCACATCAACGTCCTTCGAAACGGCGAGAACGTGCAGACGGCCGACGGGCTGGAGACGACGCTCGCCGACGGTGACGAACTCGCGCTGTTCCCGCCGGTGAGCGGCGGCTAAAAGAGCGGATCAGTCGGGCCGCGGCCGCGAGACGAACAGCGTCTGGACGAGGTTGAACGGATCGTACGTCGACTGGTGGCACTGACAGTAGACGCTGTTCGGGTCCCCGAACCGGGCGACGTCGCCGGACTGCTTGTATCCCGGCACACAGCAGAAGTGGGTACACTTGTTGAGCCACGCGATGAACCCTTCGGAGGTACTCGCCTGCAGCCACTCGTCGTCCTGGGCGGCCTCCTCGATGCGCGTACTGCGGAGCAGTTGGATCGGAATGACGTCGTCGGCGTCCTCCGAGCGCCACCGACCGGTCGCGGGCTTGCCGGTGCCCGCGTCGCCGATGCCGTTACCCCACTCCTCGTAGTCACTGAAGTCGTCGACGTGGAGGCGGTCGCCCTCCTCCTTGTTGGCGGACTGCCAGTCGTAGGCGGGGTTCGATCCGGAGCGGAAGTAGTTGTCGCTCTCGTACCCTGGCTGGATGCCCGCGTACCCCTCGACACCGCAGTACTGGAACCACTCCGAGGAGTACGTCGAGCCGCCGAGTTCCATCTCGGCAATCTGGACCTGTCGCCCCCCTTGCGTGACGGTTTCGACGGTGGGCCAGACGCCCTTGATGTACCCCTCCGAGTCGATTTCGATGGGGATCTGAGGCATTCCACGCGGTGCCGGCCCCCCTGTGTTCTCGATGGCCCACGCCTGGGTGCTCCCGCCACCGGCACCTGGCGAGGCGGTCGCGCTGTTGACGGTGGCCGTCCCGACGGCACCGACACCGGCCAGCGCCGAGCCACCGACGACCCCTTTCACGAACCGTCGCCGGCCGCTCTCTTCGGGATATTTGTCGTCCGCGCTCATATCTGAACCTTGGAGCGGGTAGTGAAAAGCATGACGAAGTGCCCGGCAACGCCCGCCGTCGACCGAAAATCGCCGTCGTCAGCGTGGCCGCACTCCGGTCAGTGCCACGGGGCGTTCGGGAAGTCGACGACCCGATCTTCCGCCTCGATACCGTCGATGCGAGCAACGTCCTCGTCGTCGAGTTCGAACTCGCGCGCCGCGTCGGTCTCTCGGATGTGACTCGGCGTTCCCGACTTCGGTACGGCGGCGACGTGCTCCTTCGAGAGTGCCCACGCGAGCGATACCGGTGCCGGCGTGGCGTCGTGTTTCTCCGCCACCGCCCGACTCTCGGGGACGTCCGCGACGGCGTTGCGCGCGATGGGTGCGTAGGCGACGACCCAGTAGTCGTGCCGTCGGGCGCGTTCCCGGCGCACCCTCTGCTGTCATAGCGGGTGGAGTTCTACCTGGTGGGCGGCCGGGGGCCGCCGAAGTGGGGGAGGTCTACAGGTGGTCGTCGGTGCCCATCGTCTCGAATCCTGCGGCCGCGACGCCCGGCCACCGTCGCCGAGGCGTGCGAGTCGACCGCACGCCGACCGGCCAGGCGAAACGATTTTGATGCGCGCTCGCGCAGGGTCGTTATGCCGACGGAACCCGAGACAGGGTACGACCCGGAACTGGGTCGGAAGTTCGTTTTCGTGACCGGCGGGGTGATGTCCGGTCTCGGCAAGGGAATCACGGCCGCCAGCACCGGCCGTCTCCTGTCGAACGCGGGCTTCGACGTGACTGCGGTAAAGATCGACCCCTACCTCAACGTGGACGCGGGGACGATGAATCCCTACCAGCACGGGGAGGTGTACGTGCTGAAAGACGGGGGCGAGGTCGACCTGGACCTGGGGAACTACGAGCGGTTCCTCGGGACCGACATGACCTTCGACCACAACGTCACCACCGGGAAGACGTACAAACACGTCATCGAGAAGGAGCGTGCGGGCGATTACCTGGGCAACACCGTCCAGATCATCCCGCACATCACCGACGACATCAAGCGGCGCATCCGCGAGGCCGCCGAGGGGACCGACGTGTGTCTCGTCGAAGTCGGCGGGACCGTGGGCGACATCGAGGGAATGCCCTACCTGGAAGCACTCCGGCAGTTCGCCCACGAGGAAGCGGAAGGCGACGTCCTCTTCACCCACGTGACGCTCGTCCCGTACTCGAAAAACGGGGAACAGAAGACCAAGCCCACCCAGCACAGCGTGAAAGAACTGCGTTCGATCGGTCTCCAACCCGACATCCTCGTCGGCCGGTGTGAGGACCGCCTCGACCCGGAAACGAAGGAGAAAATCGCGCTGTTCTGTGACGTCCCGACCGACGCCGTCTTCTCCAACCCCGACGTCGAGGACATCTACCACGTTCCGCTGATGGTCGAGGAAGAAGGCCTCGACGAGTACGTGATGGAGCGCCTGAACATCGCGGACGAGGCGCTCCCGAAAGCGGAGCGGGACAGCCGGTGGCGCGAACTCGTCACCCGCGAACGGACCGGTGAGATTCAGGTCGCGCTCGTCGGCAAGTACGCCCTCGAAGACGCCTACATGTCGATCCACGAGGCGCTGAAGCACGCGGGCATCGAGAAACAGGTCGACGTGGACGTGCTCTGGGTCGACGCCGACGAGATGCGCGACCATCACACCGAACGCCTCCGGGAGGCCGACGCGGTGGTCGTCCCCGGCGGCTTCGGTTCGCGCGGTGCCGAAGGAAAAATCGAGGCGATCCGCTACGCCCGCGAGAACGACGTGCCCTTCCTCGGGCTCTGTCTCGGCTTCCAGATGGCCGTCGTCGAGTACGCACGGAACGTCCTCGGTCTCGACGGCGCTCACTCCGCGGAAATCGACGAGGAGACGCCCTATCCCGTGATCGACCTCCTGCCCGAACAGTACGACCTCGAAGATCTGGGCGGGACGATGCGTCTCGGCGCCCACACGACGGACCTCGTCGAGGGCACCCTCGCCCACCGGGTGTACGACGCCGACTCCTGTACCGAGCGCCACCGCCACCGCTACGAGGTAAACCCCGAGTACATCGACGACCTCGAAGCCGGTGCACTGACTTTCTCCGGGCGCGCAGGGAACCGTATGGAAATCGTCGAACTCGACGACCACCCCTACTTCCTGGGGACACAGTTCCACCCCGAGTTCCGCTCGCGACCCGACCGCGCGAGTCCGCCCTTCGTCGGACTCGTCGACGCCGTTCTCGACCGTGTTGCCGACGAACGGGAGGTGGAGGCCTGATGGTCGACGTCGACGAGTTCATCGAGGAGGCCACCGAGGAAATCGCCGACGAGATCGGCGATGCGAACGCCATCATCGCCCTCTCGGGCGGCGTCGACTCCTCTGTCGCGGCCGCACTGGCCTACCGCGCCATCGGCGACCGCCTCACGCCCGTCTACGTCGACACCGGGCTGATGCGGAAAGGCGAGACCGAGGGGATCCGCGAGACGTTCTCTTTCATGGACAGCCTGCGGATCGTCGAGGCACAGGACCGGTTCCTCGACGCCCTCTCTGGCGTGACCGACCCCGAGGAGAAACGCCACGCCATCGGTGAGGGGTTCATCCGCGAGTTCGAACGCGAGGCTCGGGACGCCGACGCCGACTACCTCGTCCAGGGGACCATCTACCCCGACCGCATCGAGAGCGAGGGTAACATCAAGTCCCACCACAACGTCGGCGGCCTGCCCGACGTCATCGACTTCGAGGGCATCGTCGAACCCGTTCGTGACCTCTACAAGGACGAGGTTCGCCAGGTGGCGCGCGCGCTTGACCTCGAAGAGGTGGTCTCGGAGCGGATGCCGTTCCCCGGACCGGGACTCGCCGTCCGCATCCTCGGTGAAGTGACCGAGGAGAAACTCGACGTCGCGCGCGAGGCGTGTCACGTCGTCGAGGAGGAGGTCGAAGAACACGACCCGTGGCAGGCTTTCGCGGCCGTCATCGGCAAGGCGACGGGGGTCAAGGGGGACAACCGCGTCCACGGCTGGGTGGTCGCCGTCCGCTCGGTCGAGAGCCGCGACGGCATGACCGCGCGCGCACAGAATCTCCCGTGGGAGACGCTCCAGCGCATCCAGAGCCGCATCACCGGCGAGAACGACAACGTCGCCCGGGTCGTCTACGACGTGACTCACAAACCGCCCGCGACCATCGAGTACGAGTGACTCGAGCCATCCTCGCCGGTCCGGACGACGCCGGTCTCGGCACGGCACTGGAGACACAGGGCATCGAGGTGGCCCGCGTCGAGGGTGTCCTCACCGCCGCGGTCCTCGACGACGCCGGTCTGGCCGACGCGGACCTGTTCGTCCTCACGGACCTCGACGAAGCGACGGCGATCACCGTCGCGAAGGACCGCAACCCCGACGTGCGGGTCGTGGTCTACAGCCACGACTCCCTCCCGGAGTTCGTGCGCGGACAGGCCGACCTCGCGATGGACCCGGCGCTGTTTGGCGTCGACATGGTCGCCGAGGAACTGGCCTGAGATCGGACGCTTAACTCGACTTAAATTGGGTTTATGGCGTTCGAAACGCCGAAATTCGGGTTTACGCTCTGTACGGTTGAAGTGGGCTGCACCACTGGTGACGAGTGCAATGTCCGCCACGAAACCGCTCGCGATTCTGCTCGCCGTGCTGGTGGCCGCCACCGGCGTCGGCGCAGCGGCCGGGAGCACGTACGACACCGGTCGGGACGCCTACGGAATGGAGACGACGCTCGACGACGGGACCGTCTCGGTCACCGTGACCCGCGGCGACGCGGGCGTCGAGAACGTCAGCGTCGCCGTCGACGGCGAGTCCGTCGGCGAGACGGACGCCAACGGAACCGTGACCGTCGACCGTCCGGACGACGACTCGTTCGAGGTGACCGTCGAGACGGCTAGCGCCGAACTGAAAGGCGAGTACGTCGTCGAGAACGGTTCGCTCGCCCTCGAGAAGAGCGAATTCGAGATGGAAGACGACGCGGAAGAGAACGAGAGCGAGGAAGACGAGAGTGAGGAGGAAGCGGACGAGAGCGAGGAAGACGAGAGCGAGGAGGAAGCGGACGAGAGCGAGGAAGACGAGAGTGAGGAGGAAGCGGACGAGAGCGAAGAGGGCGCTGCCGACGAGGACGACGAAAACGCGACTGCCGAGGCCGACGCTTCGGCGAACGCCCGGGCCGGCGCGTCCGCCCAGCAGGGGCCACCGGCGTCGCTTTCGGAACGGGTCCCCGGCCACGTCGCGGCGATTCAGGATCTGCTCGGATCGTTCCTCTCGGGTAATCTCGGGGCGTTCGGTCCCGCGACGAGCGGTGCCGCCCGCTAATCGACGCCGGATCGTCGAGGTGACCGGTTCGGGGCCGCACGCCCCCTTGCCCGCCGGCACGAACTGCTCGCGGTTCCGTCGGCGGTCACGCATCACCGAAGCCGCACCGTTAAGACGCAGGCGGTCGATTTTCACCCCATGACGCTCGATCGACTGGAGTCGCCCGATCCGGACCCCGAAGAGGTACTGACGGCCGAACTGGTGGTCAGCGACGACGTACTGGTGAAGGCTTTCGCCCTCGGTCCCGGCGCGGAACTGAGCCCCCACGAACACGGCGACAGCACGAACGTCTTCCACGTTCTCCGGGGAACGGTGACGGTGGTGCAGGGCGACGAGACGGAGGCCATCGCGGCGCCCGGTGTCGTCCACCACGACCGTGGCGTGGTCCACGGCGCCCGGAACGAGACGGGGGAGGTGGCGGTGTTCACCGCCAGCCTCTGTCCGATGCCCGGGTCCGGATGACGACCATCGCTCGCCGGTGAGACACCATGGCTCGCACTACGGTCACCGCTCACGCTCGACTCCACTTCGGCTTCTGTAACCTGAGTCTCGCGCACGAACGCCTCTACGGCAGTCT
Organism: Haloplanus litoreus; assembly: GCF_045690335.1. Classification (GTDB taxonomy): domain Archaea; phylum Halobacteriota; class Halobacteria; order Halobacteriales; family Haloferacaceae; genus Haloplanus; species Haloplanus litoreus. The sequence continues at coordinate 1,039,099 of NZ_CP147874.1, forward strand.
CGGCGTCGGCCTCGACCGGCCGTCGGTGTCCGTCACCGCGGCGCCGGCCGACGCGGTCGGTGCCGACCACCCGACGGTCCGCGAGTACGCCGACCGGGCGGTCGAACTGCTCGGCGTCGACGGCGCCGACGTGTCCGTCGAGGGCGGCTTTCCCCGCCACGTCGGCCTGGGGAGCGGCACGCAGTTCGCGCTCGCGACGCTCGCTGCCGTCGCGCGCGCTCACGACCGACCGGTCGACGTCCGGGATCGGGCGCCGGACCTGGGACGAGGCGGCCGATCCGGCGTTGGCGTCGCCACCTTCGAGGACGGCGGGATCGTCCTCGACGTCGGCCACCCGACCGCGCGCTTCACCACCGATCGGCCCGCGATCGGCAAGTGGTCGGTACCGCCGGTCGCGGCCCAGCACGCGATTCCCGAGGACTGGCGCTTTCTCGTCGTCGTCCCCGACACCCCCGCGGGACCGAGCGGCGACGCCGAAGACCGGAGCATGCGCTCTACCGTTGAGTCGGCGTCGTCGGCGCCGAGTGACCGCCTCGCCGGGGTGATCCTCCGCCGCGTCCTGCCGGCCATCACGGAGCGATCGGCGGAGCGGTTCGGCGCCGCCGTCGCGGAGGTCGGTCGACTCAACGGTACCTGGTACGCGGACGAACAGGGCGGGGTGTACCGGCCGCCGGCGGGCGAACTCGTCGCCGCCCTCGACGACGACCCGTCGGTCTACGGGGCCGGGCAGTCCTCGTGGGGGCCGGCGGTCTACGGCGTGACCGACGCCGACCGGGTGGCGGCGGCGCGGACCGCGGGACGGGCGGCCCTCGACGCGGCGGGCGTCGACGGTCGCGTCTTCGTCGCTGCGGGACGGAATCGGGGCGCCGAGCGCCGCAACGACTAACCCACGACCGGTCCTACGTCGCGCATGGCCCGCATTCCGTTCGGGATCGCCCGTCTCGATTCGATCATCGGCGGGGGTGCGCCGCCGGGGAGCGTCGTCCTCCTGACCGGCGAAGCCGGTGCGGGTGCCCGCGAGTTCCTCCACACCAGCGCCGCGATGAACGGGTTATACCACGGTGACCGCGAGGCGTTCGAACTCCACTACGGCGACGTGGGCGCGGCCGCCGAACCTCCGCCGGAGATTCACTACGTCTCTTTCACCGCCGGCCGCGACCACCTCGAACGGGAACTCTCCTACACGATGGACGAGGACCTCGTCCGGACGGCGGTCGAGCATATCCAGTTCCGCGACCTCTCGCCGGAGTACTTCCAGTTGAGCCCCATCCCTCGGGAGTGGTACGCCGGCGAGGCGCAGTCGGTGAACGACCTGGCGACCCGGGAGCGGGTGGAGAGCGCACTGAGTGCGCTCGGGGAGTATCTCGGCGAACACGCGCCCGGGAACCTCGTCGTCGTCGACTCGATTACGGACCTCGTCGCCGCCGTCAGCGACGAGATGTCCTGGAGCGATATCGCCCTCCTGATGAAGGGCATCCAGAAGGCGGCGCGACTGGGGCGGGCTCATCCTCCTGCTCGTGCAGTCGGAGACGCTCGAACCGACGGAACTGGGTCATCTGATGGACGCCGCCTCCGGAACCTTTCAGTTCGAGTGGGAGAGCGGGGGATCGAAACGCGCCCGGACGATGTTCGTCAAGGAGTTCCGGGGCGTCCTCGCCAGACTGGAGGACGAGAACATCATCCGCTTCGAGACGGAGGTCCACGAGGGTGGTTTCGACGTGAGCGGCGTCCGAAAGATCCGCTGGCCGACCAATACTTAAGCCGCCGCGGAAAATGGCACAACAGCATGGATGGGGAGTCGGAGGCCTTCCCGGACGAACTCCGGGACTGGGTCGAGCGGCGGGCGGCCGAACGCGACGCGTCTCCCGAGACGGTTCTCGCCCGAGCGGTGGCGATCTATCGAGCACTCGAGACCGAGGCTGACGCCGGGTCTCTCGACGCCGACCCCGAGCAGGTCGCCACCGTGCACGACCAGGTCGACGCCCTCACCGACCGGGTCGCCGGGGTCGAGGACGACCTGGACGCGAAAATCGACGACGTTCGCGAGCGGGTGATTCAGATCAAACGCGAGACGGACGCCAAGGCGCCCAGGGACCACGGGCATCCGGACCTCGACGAGCGCGTGGACGCGGCCCTCGACGCCGCCCAAGACACCGACTCCCGGGTCGACGAACTCGACAACCGGCTCGACCGTGGTTTCGAGAACTACGAGGAGATCCTAGAGTATCTCACCGACGTGACCGAGGACCTCGACCGGAAGGTCGACCAGTTGGCCGGTGCCGTCGTCGACGTGCGGTCGGAACTCCACCGCGTCTCCGCCGCCGAACACGACCGGCAGGCCGTCGACGACCTGCGCACGGCCGCGAACCGACACGGCGAGCGCACGGCGGCGTGCGGTGACTGTGGCGCGACGGTCGATCTGGGATTGCTCTCCCGTCCCCGCTGTCCGCACTGCGAAGCGACCTACGTCGACTTCGACCCCCCCGCCGGGTTCTTCGGGAGTGCGACCCTGGCGACCGGGGATCGCCCCGCGCTGACCGACGGCACCGAGTCGGCGACGGACGGCTTCGACGACGCCGCGGACCTCTTCGGCGCCGAGACGCGTGTCGACGGTGGGGAGGGAGAACGGTGAGCGACGACGGCGACGACGGAGCCGACCCCGGCCCCGGTGTCGACGACGCCCCCCTCGGTGACCTCGTTCGGGAGATCCGAGCCAAGCAGGCGGCGCGCGAGGAGGGCGCGGACGCCGCCATCGACGCCGACCTCTTCGAGCCGGTCGAGGTCGACGAGGTCGACGACGAGGTCGTGTGGGAGGCCTTCACAGCGGAGGAGACCGGGACGGAAGAGCAGGTCGGTCTGGGCGCCGACCCCGAGGAGACGTCGCCCGACGGCGAGGCCGTCGTCCCGAAGCGGCAGTTCTGCCAGCGCTGCCCACACTTCACCGACCCCCCGGAGACGGCCTGTACCCACGAGGGGACGAGCATCGTCGAGGTCGTCGACGCCACGCACTTCCGGGTGCGGAACTGTCCGGTCGTCGCGGAGGAACGCGAGTCCTCGCCCATCGAGTGAGCTGTGGGGCCGCGACCGGTTTCCGGTGGGCCGGCGGACCGTCACAGCGGACTCCCGGCCCTGAGCTATCGTCGCGTTTGGCACTGTTCGCACACTCCGTCGCCGGACTGCGCGCGATCGGATGTGCGACGACTTCCAACGGCCACTGTAGTAGTCCGAGGCCGAGGAAGCTTTGTGGGGTGACCCGCTACCGGCGGTATGCAGTTCTGCGACGATTGCGGGTCGATGATGGTCACCCGCGACGGCGAGATGGTCTGTACCTCCTGTGGCGCCACCAGCGAACGCGACGAGGAGCGGGCCGCCGAGTTCGTGTCGACGGAGGCCCAGAGCGACGACGAACTGATCGAAACCGAGGAGGGCGCGAACTTCGAGGGGAAACCCACCGCCACCGACGTGACCTGTGACGACTGCGGGCACGGCGAGGCGTGGTACACGATCAAACAGACCGGCGCCGCCGACGAACCGCCGACGCGGTTTTTCAAATGCAAGGAGTGTGGCTATCGCTGGCGCGAGTACAACTGACCGTCTCCGTTCGCCACGCCGGTACTGTCATCTAACCAACTAGTATATGTGTCTGTGGACGGAACAGGTAGTGTGAGCGAAACATCCAGCGAACGACCGGACGCACTGGCGGACGAACTAGAATCGACCGGCCTCGGACCGGCGGTGTTTGCCTCCCTCGGGTCCATCGTCCTCGCGCTCTACTACTACTACGTCAGGGGCGACGAACAGCGCGGACAGTTCGTCGGTCTGTGGCCGGCGACGATTCTGGCGATGGCCTCCTACCTCAAGATCTCGCGGATGGAGCGTGAGGCGGAACGGGCGGGCGAAGGGGCGGAGTAACGCGAGTTACGGACAGCCGCGGTCGGCCGCCGACCGCCGCTCGGCACCCTGTCGGACGGCCTCGGTCTCTCCCGTCTCTACGTTCACGAGCATCGATTGCCCACCGTAGCCGTGGGTCTGGTCGTGCCCCCGGACGACGACACAGACCGTCCCCGCCGGTACCGAGACGGTCGTCGACCGCGTGAACTCGCGGGTGCCGTGGGCGTGCAGGAGTTCGCGTCGACCCAGTCGATCGCCCGCCGTAGTCTCGACTTGCCACCAGTTCGCGTAGCCGTCTTCCCCGTCGTCGTCGTGCAGGAGGGTCACGTCGAAGCGGTAGCCATCGGCGTTCGATTCGACCGTCACGCCGACGACGTTCGCCTCACGGAGGTCGAGTTCGGGCGATTCCGCTGTGGCCGTATCCGTCGGTTCGGGTGATTCTGTGGCGGCGCCGTCCGCCGATTCCGTGCCGGTCCCAGTGGTCGTCGTATCGGGTCCGTCCCCGGCACAGCCGGCGACCCCGACGACGGCGACGCCGGCGAGGCAAAGGGCGGCCCGGCGCGTGCGGTGAGTCGGTGACACGGACAACTCTACGGCGGCACGGCACAAGTATCGTCGCGCCGGTCACAGTGTATCGTCGAAGAACGCGGCCACCCGCCCACCGACCGTCGGTTCCTGCCCGACGAAGAAGTGATCGGCGGGGAACGTCTCGATCTCGGCGGCCACGCCCGCGTCCCGTGCCGCCTCGGCGACGCGTTCGGCGTCGACGGTGTCGTCCCGGGTGCCGTATCCGATCCACAGGGGGGCGTCGATCCGGGACACAGCGGCGACGACGTCGCTTCCGTCGTCGAGATGCGCCACCGGTGAGAGGGCGGCGACGGGCGTCGTCACTTCGGCGGCGGTCAGGAGGGCGACCCCGCCGCCGAAACTGTAGCCGAACAGGCCGACCGAGTCGTAACGGTCGGCGGCCCACTCGCAGGCCGTCCGGGCGTCGGCGCGTTCACCGCGGCCCCCGTCCCACGGCCCGTAGTCGAAGCGCAGGCAGTCGATCCGTGCGGGGAGGGCGTCGCTCACCGCGTCGAGACGGACGTCGTGGCGGGTGCCGCCGTGCTGGGGGTGTGGCGGGCAGGCGACGACGAGAGCGTCGGCGTCGGCGTCGGCGTCGGCGTCGAGGCTCGCTCGTCCGTCCCGTCCGCCGGGGAGGTGGATGCGTTCGGTTGGCACGGCGGACGTTAGGCTCCTCGCCCCTCAATACCGTCGATCGGCGGGTGAGATTTTAACGTGCGCGTCCCAAACGGGGGGTATGGGAATACTCTCGCGGGCCTCCTACGTCGTCCGGTCGAAGCTCAACGCCCTCCTGAACCGAGCCGAGGACCCGACGGAGACGCTCGATTACTCCTACGAGCGGATGCGCGACGAACTCCAGCAGGTCAAACAGGGGATCGCCGATCTGACGACACAGAAAAAGCGTCTGGAGATCCAGAAACGGCGGCTGGAGGAGAACGTCGACAAGCACAACGAACAGGCACGCGAGGCGGTCCGACAGGACCGCGACGATCTGGCGCGGCGAGCCTTGGAAAAAAAGAAGGAGAAGATGAGCCAGATCGAGGAACTCGAGGGGCAGATTGCCGACCTCCAGTCCACACAGGACGATCTGGTCGAGAAGAAAAACCAGTTGCAGAGCCGGATCGAGGAGTTCCGCACGAAAAAGGAGACGATGAAGGCCAGATACGAGGCGGCGGAGGCATCGACCCGCGTCTCGGAGGCGATGAGCGGTGTCGGCGACGAGATGAGCGACGTGGGCCGAGCGCTCGAACGCGCCGAGGAGCGAACCGACGAGATGGAGGCCCGCTCGGAGGCGATGGACGAACTCCAGGAGTCGGGCGCCTTCGAGGACGCCCTCTCCGACGAGGACGAAATCGACCGCCAGTTGGGTGCCGGCCGAACCAAGAGTGAGGTGGACGCCGAACTGGAGACGCTGAAGACCGAACTCGGCGCCTCCGAGGGATCGGGTGACGAGGCCGAGACGGAGGCCGACGACGATATCGCGGCCGAACTCGACGAACTCCGGGAGAGCGAAGACGACGAGGAGTCGGCCTGATGGGCGGGGAGCCCCTCGACCTCGTCGCCGCCGTCGCCCGTTCGACCGATCCCGAGATTCGCGAGGTGTTCGATCGGCGCGTCCGGGAACAGGCCGAGCGCATCCGCGCGGACATCCGCTCGGGGCACCTCGATACCGACGAGTTCGCGGTCGGGATGGAACTGGAGGGGTACGCGGTCGACGGTGAGGGCCGCCTCGCACGCATTCCCGACGCCGTCTTCGACCGCGCGGACTGTGGGAAGGAACTCGGCGTCCACAACTTCGAGGTGAACTCGGCGGCGACGGTGTTCGACGCGGCGGGTATCGCCGAACAGGCCGACCGCATTCGTGCGAGCGTCGACGCGGCGACCGAGGCGCTCGCGACGGTCGACCTCACGCCCGTCCTCGACGCTATGTGGACGGTGCCGCCGGCCGAGGGGACCGACGCCTACCTCGGCACGGTCGAGGAACGCAACGGCGTCGTCGTCGCGGCGAACATGCGCCACCACCCCCGCTACGTCGCCCTCGACAACGAGATTCTGGACCGAAGCGGCGGGGCGATCACACTCGGCGTGCCCGGCGCCACGCTCTCGTATCGAACCATCCTGATGGAGTCACTCGCCACGTCGATTCAGCCACACCTCCAGATCCCCGACACCGACACCTTCCCCCGGTACTTCAACGCGGCCCTGCGCACGCTCGGCCCGGTGCTCTCGCTGGCGAGCAACGCCCCCTTCCTCCCCGCGGACTGCTACGACGACGACCCCGACGTCATCGACGCCACACCCCACGAACTCCGCATCCCCGTTTTCGAGGAGAGCATCAACGCCGGCGCGTCGCGGGACGACGGGAAGGTCCGGTTTCCGGCCGACGTGGAGCGGGCGACGGACGTGGTCGACCGCGTCGTCGCCGACGAGACGTACGCCCCCATTCTCTCCGACGGCGACGGCGATCCGGACGCCAGCGCCTACCGGTCGACACTCCCGGAGTACGACCACAAACGCGGCGTCCACTGGCGCTGGGTGCGCGGCGTCGTCGGCGGACAACCCGTCGGCACGGAGCGCGACGGCGCGTCGCTCCGCATCGAGTACCGTCCGCTCCCAACCCAGCCGACGGTCCGCGACACCGTCTCGCTCCAGGTTCTCGTCGTCGGCCTCCTGCGGGGGCTGGTGGCGGCGGATCACCCGCTGACAGACCTCCCCTGGGAAGCGGCGCGCGAGTGCTTCTACGACGCCGTCGACGAGGGTCCGGACGCGAACCTCGCGTGGGTGACCGCCGCCGGCGCCCGGACCGACGACCGGGGCACCGTCTACGACGAGCTGTTCGCGTACGCCCGCCGCGGCCTCCGCGATGCGGGCCTCGCCGACGACGTGATCGACGACTACCTCGATCCGGTCGAGCGCCGCCGTGACGGGACCGTCCCGAGCGCGTGGAAGAAGGCACGCGTCCGCGCGGAAGTCGCCGATGGCGCGACCCTCCCAGAGGCCATCGAGGCGATGCAACGCGAGTACGTCGACCGGGCGGGCGGCGAGACGGTCTTCGTCGACTGGTGAGCGGGACCGGCCGACGCCCCCGACACCCCTTCGGACGGGACGGAACGGTCCCATATAATTAAGACAGATGGCGTGTGGATGGATACCGTGTCAGAGATAACGGCCCGTTCCGCCGAGGAAAGCCCCTCGGGCGTCTTCTCGCTTCGCACTCCGACGGTCACTCGCACCGTGCCGGTTCGGTGGTGCCGACCGTGACCCGTTCACGACGGATCGCCGTCGGCTTCGCCCTCCTGCTCCTCCTCTCGATGCCCGCCACGGTGGCGGCCGTCGACCGAACGACCATCGACGAACCGTTCTCGGAACGGAATCTGTCGAAGGTCTACCCCGGTGCCGACTCCTTCTCGGAGCCGTCCGGTCAGTACCGAACCGTCGAAGCCTACCGACAGGTCGACGGCGAACGTGAACTCGCCGGCTACGTCTTCCTCACGAGCAACGTCGTCGACGTCGAGGGCTACGGCAACGAGCCCATCGAGTATCTGGTGAGCATCGACACCGACGGCACCATCCGCGGGGTCGAACTCGTCGAACAGCACGAACCCTTCTTCGACCGCATCTCGGCCATCCAGCGCCTACGTCAGTTCGGTTACCAGATGGTCGGCATGTCCGTCACCGAGGAGGTCACCCTCCGCGACGCCGGGTCGAACGAGTACCACGTCGACGCACTCACCGGCGCGTCCGTGACTACCCGCGCGTCCATCGAGACGGTGACGCGGTCCGCCCGTCTCGTGGCCCGGGAGAAGGGCATCGTCTCGGCGTCGGCAATCGACGGGGAGTCGGCGAACGAGACGGCCGCGGCGAACGGGTCGGCGTCGGAGCGACGCATGACGCTCGGCGACCTGGGTCGGGGAACCGCGCTCGCTCGCTGGGGCGTCGGGACGCCCCCCGACCCCAACGCCTCCGCACCGATCCAGCTCTACGCGGCCCCGATCGAATCCGACCCCGTCAGGCAGAGCCTGCTCGGCGACACGAACGCCAGCGCCGCCGACGCCAACGCAACGGTCCTCTGGATCGGTCTCGACGCCCCCGGGTCGCCCCGCCCCGACCGCCTCAGCCTCCACCAGTGGACCCGATCGTACGCCCCCCCGGTCCACGAGACGCAGGTCGACGGCATCGACTGGAGCGCCGCGCTGGTGGTTCGTGAGGGCCTCGATCCGTCCCGGCCGTTCGTCCTCGGGCTGACGCTCGACGGGGAGCGAATTCGACGAACCTACGCACCCGGGGGGTTGGCGGTTCGGCGCCCGGTCGACGCCGCCGCCGCCCGCGCGCTGCCGGCGTGGGTCGGCACCGTCGAGTCGGCGTGGGAGGACAACTGGGCCAGTGCCATGGCGCTCGTCCTCTTTCTCGGCGGCATCGTCGGCGTGTTCGCCTTCCGCTCGCGTATCTGCCGGTACGCGGGGATGACGGTCAACCGGCTACGGATCGGGACCCTCGGGGTGACGCTCGTCTTCCTCGGGTGGTACCACCCGACTCAGCCGACCACCCAACAGATAGCCATTCTGGTCCGCGAACTCATCTCGTGGGCGACGACCGGCGGGTTCCGCTGGGCGCTCTTTTCTCGGCGCCGCTGGTCGCGCTCACGTTCATCTGTATCGCCCTCGTCATCCCGAAGTGGGGTCGCGGGGTGTTCTGTGGGTGGATCTGCCCGTTCGGCGCGCTCTCGGAACTGCTCTACAAGGTGACGCCCTGGGCCTACGAACTCCCCGCGAGTACCACGTCAAACTCGAGAAAGTCCGGTATCCACTCTTCGTCGCCATCGTCATCGGCTTCGTCGTCTCGACGGATCTCGGAGCCACGCTGGCGAAGGTCGAGCCGTTCAAGGCGGCCTTCTACAGTTCGCTGGTATCCGACCCGGTCTACATCGCCTGGTCGGCTGTACTCGTCGTCTCGGGTGCGTTCATGTTCCGGCCGTACTGCCGGTACGTCTGCCCACTCGGCGCCGGCCTAGCGCTCGGCAACGTCCTCCAGCGGGAGCCGATTCAGCGGTACGACCTCTGTGGGGACTGCGTGAAGTGCCAGACCGACTGCGACTTCCAGGCCATCGAGGACGACGGCTCGATCGACCGATTCCAGTGTTTCCAGTGTTCGGTCTGTGTCGACAACTACTACGACCCCGACGGCTGTCCGGTGGTCCTCCAGTACGACAACGAACACGGGTTCACGGTCGACGCCTGGCGAGACCCCGCGCTCGTCGAGCGCATCCGCCCCGAGGATCGGACGACGGAACAACAGCGCATCCTCGCCGAACGCGCCGTGACCGACGGCGGCGAGACGGCACTCTACGAGGGGAGCGACGACCTCGTTCCCGAGGAAGCGTCGTCGACATGGTTCGCCAGTCGGCGGCCGGGGACGAGGCGTCGCCGGCCGACACGAACGAGGCGGCCGACCGATCGGACGATGCGGCGTGGCCCGACGCGACGGGTGGTGAGGACGATGCGTGAATTCGACCGTCGGTCGTTCCTGTCGACGGTCGCCGGCGGCGTCGCCGGGGCCGGCCTCCTCGGAAAGACACTCCTCGTCGACGGCGGGGTGACGGAGGTTCGGAGCACCCGCCTCATGATGGGGACGCTCGTGACCGTCACGGCGGTCACCCGCGATCCCGACCGGGCCGAACTCGGCGTCGAACGCGCGTTCGCGGAGATGTCGCGTCTGGAGTCGGTGTTCACACGCCACGACTCCGAGGGGGAGGTGGCCCGTCTGAACGAGGCAGGCGTCCTCGCGGAGCCGTCGCCCGAACTGGTTACCCTCCTCCGACGGTGTCGGCGGGTGTACGACCGCACTGACGGCGCGTTCGACCCGACGATTCTCCCGGTGGTGTCGGCCTACGAGTCGGGGAGCAACGACCCACGGGAGGCCCGTCGGCGCGTCGAGGGGACGTCCTTCGACGCGGTCGACGTCTCCGCATCGGAACTCCGCACTCCGACCCCCGTCACCCTCGACGGCGTCGCGAAGGGGGCCGTGGTCGACGCCGGCGTGACCGCCCTCCGCGACTGGGTCGACGCCGGCCTCGTCGAGGCCGGCGGCGACGTGCGGGCCTTCGGCGGGGACGGGGCCGGCTCCGAGTCGCGCTGGCGCGTCGGCGTCGAGGATCCCCGCGGCGACGGCCTCGCCGAGACCCTCCGTCTCGACAGCGGCGGCGTCGCCACGTCCGGCAGCTATCGGCTCTACTACGACGCGGACCGCACGGAACACCACATCGTCACGCCCGGATCCGGGCGGTCGCCCACCGAGGACACGAGTGTCACCGTCGTCGCACCGGACGCCGAGACGGCCGACGCCTACTCCACCGCCGCGTTCGTGATGGACGACGATCGGGCCTCGTCGGTCCTCGCCGACCGTGGTGGCCTCTCGGCGCTGTTCCTGACCCGCGACGGCGGCCGACGCGCCACGGACGGCTGGGGTGACCTCCAGGTGACGGACTGATACGGATTGGTGTCACTGTGTCCCGGCCGTCGCCGACGAGGGGGGCGGACGGAACCGACTTACAACACCAGTCTGGGCGCCGCAACCGTTCAGAGCGGTCGAACGCCCGTCCCCGGCCGATCCGGGATGGAGAGCGATCCGCCCTCGTAGCTCGGTCCCTCGTAGGCGTCTTCGGCGAGGAGGAGCGCCCCGTCGAGGTCGACGTAGTCGACGAGGGGGGCGAGGTGACAGGCGGCAGCGATGGAGGCGGTGGACTCGATCATGCACCCGAGCATCACCTCCAGCCCGTGCGCGCGGGCGGTGTGGACCATCCGGACCGCCTCGCGGACGCCACCACACTTCATCAGTTTCAGGTTCACGATGTCGACGCGGTCGGCCACCGCGACCACGTCGGGTAGGGTTCGACAGGACTCGTCGGCGGCGACGGGGAGGGCGCTCCGCTCGTGGACGCGGCGCAGGCCCTCGGGGTTCTCCGCGGGCACCGGCTGTTCGACGAACTCGACCCCGAGATCGGCTAGCCACTCGCTTTTTGCCACCGCCTCGTGGGGCGTCCACGCCTCGTTGGCGTCGACACGGATCGTCGCGTCGGGCGCGGCCTCCCGCACCGCCTCCACGCGCTCGCGGTCGTGGTCGGTGCCCAGTTTCACCTTCAGGATCGTGTAGCCCTCGGCCGTGGCCGCGTCCGCCGCCTCGCCCATCGCCTCGGGGTCGTCGATGGCGACCGTATAGGAGGTGGGCGGCGCCAGTCCGGCGTCGAGGCCCAGGAATCGGTAGAGCGGCACGCCCAGTCGGCGGGTGGCCAGGTCGTGACAGGCGACGCTGACGGCCGTGCGCGCGGCGGGGTTGTCACGCACCGTCTCGCGGAGGCGACGCTCGATCCGATCCAGCGCGAGCGGATCGTCGACCGCCTCGACGACGTCGAGGAGGGCGGGCAGGACCGCGGTCACGGTGTCGACGGTCTCGCCGTAGTGCGCCGAGGGTGCGGCCGCGCCGATGCCGGTCTGGCCCGCGTCGTCGCTCACCCGGACCACGACCGTCTCCGCCTCGGTCTGTGCGCCCCGGGAGATGGTGAACTCGCCGTCGATGGGCAGGCGCAGTCGCTCGAACTCCGCGTTCATAGCAGGGCGTCGAGAATCTCGTCGGCGCCGAAACGAACGGGGTCGGTCGCGGGGGCGTCGAGGGTGTCGGCGTAGGCCGCCACCGCCTCGCGGGCCGCCTCGTCGTCGAGCGTGCGGGTGTCGAGTGCGCCAGCGGCCACGTTCGTCGGGGCGACGGGCGCCGCGAGACCCTCGTAGAGGTCGACGTAGGTTTCGACCGGCGGGATGGCGTAGTCCTCGTAGCCGTGGATCGCCTCCCGGCCGACGCTGTGGGTCATGACCAGCGCGTCGGGCATCGAGCCGTGGAGCAGGCTACAGGTGACTCCGGAGTAGGCGGGATGGATGATCGTCCCCTGACCCTCGACGAAGAGGACGTCGTGGTCCTCTGCCGCCTCGAGGATCATGCGCTCGACGGCGCCGGCGGCGAAGTCGGCGACGGTGCGGTCGACCGGGATGCCCCACCCGGCGATCATGATTCCCGTCTGGCCCGTGGGGACGAAGCCGGCGTCGACACCACGCTCCCGAGCGGCCGTCAGGAGTTCGAGCGTCGTCGTCATCTTTCCGGTCGAACAGTCGGTACCGACGGTCAACACCACCTCGGCGTCGACGTCGCGGGCGCGTCCCCCGCTGACGGTGAGGTCCGCCGGCGGGCGACGGACGTCGATCAGGTCGACGTCGCCCTCGGCGGCGAGGGCGGCGAACTCCTCGTCGTCTTCGAGGAAGAAGTGCAGTCCGGCGATCACGTCACAGCCGGCCTCGATGGCGGCGCGCACGTCCGGCCGCCAGGACTCGTCGAACCCGCCGCCGATGGGGGAGATACCGATCAGCAGTGCGTCGGGGTCCGTCACGTCGAGCGCCGCGTCCATGCTCTCGACGATGGGGGCATCGCGCACGTCGGGGACGTGGTCGCCGACCGTCTCGCCGGCGCGGTTCCGATCGAGCACCGCCGTCACGTCGTAGTCTGCGTATCGGAGGACGCCGACGGCCGTCTTCGCCCGGTCGGGGAACTTCTCGTGGGCAAGAACGACGACCGAGTCGTCCGGGTCGAGTGGGATCGACATGGGTAGTCCGACGTGGGTGTGGTGAATTAACCCCTCGTTTCCGGATCGCCGCCCGCGGGCTTATCCCCGACTCGTCCCTATGCCCCCTATGACAGTGTATCACCGCCGGACGCGGGTCGCTGCGCCTCTCGACGAGGTGTGGGACTTCCACTCCCGGGTCGGCGGACTGGAGGCCCTGACTCCCGACTGGATGAATCTCCGTATCGAGAGCGTCCGCGGACCGGACGGCGAATCGGACCCCGAGATTCTCGACCCTGGGTCGCGCATCGACGCTTCGGTCCGCCCCTTCGGCGTCGGCCCGCGACAGCGCTGGACCTCCGTCATCACCGACCGCGAGCGCGACGGCGCGACGGCCTACTTCGTCGACGAGATGGCCGACGGCCCGTTCCGACACTGGGAGCACACCCACCGCTTCTTCGCCGACGGCTCCGAGACGGTCGTCGACGACAGCGTCGCCTACGCGCTCCCCTTCGGGTCTCTCGGCGAGGCGGTCGCACCGCTCGCTCGCGTCGGCTTCGAACCCATGTTCCGGTTCCGCCACCGCCGGACGCGAGCACTCCTCGAGTGACCGTACGGTTTTGACGCCGGCGGACCAACGCCCCGATATGGACGTCGTCGACATGGACCACGTCGCTCTCCGCGTGCGTGACCTCGACCGCGCGCTGGAGTTCTACCACGGCCTGCTAGGGATGGAGATCCGCGACCGCGAGCGATTCGAAAACGACGAGGTTCCCTACGTGGCCGTCGTCGCCGGTGGCCGCCACCTCCACCTCGTGCCGACCGACGAGGAGATAGCCGTCGGTGGCGAACACGTCTGTCTCCTCCTCCGGTCCGACGGGACGGGAACCCGCGCGGAACTCGATGCCCTCCTCGAGGACCTCCGGGCGGCGGGCGTAGACGTCGAGGCCGGCGAACCCTACGAACGGTACGGGGCCTACGGCCGTGACTGGGCGGCCTACGTTCGCGACCCCGACGGCCGTCGGGTCGAACTCAAACTCCACTGACCGACCGCCGCGCCGACGCGGTGACGTAGATTCCCGCGAGGACCACCGCCCCGCCGAGGAACGTCCCCGCAGTCGGCACCTCGGTTAGGAAGACGACGGCGAGGAGCGTGCTCCCGACTGGTTCCCCGAGCAGGGAGACGCTGACGACGTGGGTTTCGACGTGGCCGAGCGCCCAGTTCACGACGGTGTGACCGAGGACGCCAGGCCCGAGCGCCATCGCGGCGAACAGCGCCCACTCGTGGGGCGGGTAGGCCAGGAGGACGTGCCCCCGAGCGACGGCGACGAGCAACAACACGAGCGCACAGGCCGTGTAGACGACCGTCACGTACGGCAACACCCCGAGCCGTCGCCGGAGCGACCGGCCGGCGAGGTAGTAGGCCGCCACCGCCACCGCGCCGAGGAGAGCGAGCGCGTTGCCGTACTGAGCGCCCGCCACTGATTCGGCCGAGGCGACGGTCGGATCGAGCGCCGCGAGCAGTCCCGGCCCGAACGACAGGCCGACCATCCCGACGAGGGCGACGGCGATGCCGAGGGCGCCCCGTCGGCTCACGCGCTCCCCGAGGAGCACCCACGCACCGACGGCGACGAACACCGGCTGCGCCTGAACGAGCGTGACGCTCGCGGCCACCGTCGTGTGATCGAGGCTCTCGAACCAGACGACGAAGTGGAGCGCGAGTGCAACGCCGGCGGCGACGGCGACGAAGCCGTCGCGGCGCCCGATTCGCCCCAGTGACGTCCACTCTCCGCCGTCGAGCAGCGGGACGAGCGCGACGACTGTGAAGGTCACCCGGTACAGCGCCTTGACGACGTTCGGCGCGTCGCTCCAGCGGACCAGAATCGCACTCGTGCTGATCGCCAGCACTGCAACGGCGAGGGCGACGAGCGGGGACACGGCGACCCTGTCGGCTGACCCGGACACACGACACCGCTCGGGGGGACGCGGTTTACCGCTGTCGACGCGGATCGTAGGCCGAATTTCGTCCACGACGATTTTCGAAGACAATTTTTCTTCAAACGAGGCAGTGGGGGATAATTTGGCATCATTTACGTAGTTGGAGATACAAGCGTGATCCAACAATGCGTTCGATACGTGATTGGTTGTGGATAGCGACGTTCGTCGTCCTCGTCACGTTCTCGGTGCCCTGGTTCCTCTGGGGAACGTCCACGGTGGTCGCCGGGCTTCCCGTCTGGCTCTGGTGGCACGTCGGGTGGATGGGCGTCGCGGCCGTCGCCTTCGCGCTTTTCACCCGACACGGGTGGGATCGACTGATGGGCGTCGACACCGAGGCCGGACTCGGTGCCGGTGGACGGCCGGAGCGAGGTGGTGACCGGTGACCCTCCAACCGCTCGGCATCGTCTTCGGCTACCTCCTGCTCGCCCTCGGTGTCGGCCTGTTGGCCTACCGCGTCGGCGGGAGCGACGCCGAGGACTTCTACCTCGCGAGCCGGACGCTGGGAACGCTCGTCCTCCTCTTTACCACCTTCGCCACCCTGCTGTCGGCCTTCACTTTCTTCGGCGGTCCGAATCTCGCCTACGCGGCCGGACCGGAGTGGATCCTCGTCATGGGTGTGATGGACGGCATCCTCTTCGCCCTCCTCTGGTACGTCGTCGGCTACCGACAGTGGCTCATCGGGCGCGCACGCGAGTACGTCACCCTCGGGGAGATGCTCGGTGACCGATTCGCCTCCCCCGGCCTGCGGGGACTCGTCGCCGGCGTCAGCCTCCTGTGGCTCTTCCCCTACGTCATGCTCCAGCAGATGGGCGCCGGCGAGGCGATCCGCGGGCTGACCGGCGGCGCCGTGCCCTACTGGGGCGGGGCCGCGCTCATCACGCTTTTCATGATCGTCTACGTGATGCTCGCGGGCCTGCGCGGCGTCGCGTGGACCGACACGCTGCAGGGACTGTTCATGCTCTCGGTCCTCTGGATCGCGGTGGTCTGGATCGTCGGCAGTATCGGCGGCGTCGGCGCCGCCACCCGGGGGATGGTCGCGGCGAACCCCGACTTCGCCGCCCTCGGCGGCGGCCTCTACACGCCGCAGTTCATCGTCTCCTCGGCGATCACTATCGCCTTCGGTGTCGCCATGTTCCCCCAGATCAACCAGCGCTTCTTCGTCGCCAAGTCGGCGACGGTGCTGAAGCGCTCGTTCGCGCTCTGGCCGGTTCTGGTCCTCCTCCTGTTCGTCCCCGCGTTCCTGCTCGGGGCGTGGGCCGCCGGCCTCCCCATCGAGGTGCCCGAGGGGGCGAACGTGCTGTCGGTCCTCCTGAGTGAGTATACGCCGGCCTGGTTCGCGGCCCTCGTCGTCGCCGGTGCGATGGCGGCGATGATGTCCTCCTCGGATTCGATGCTCCTCTCGGGGTCGGCGTACTTCACCCGTGACCTCTATCGGCCGTTCGTCAGGCCCGATGCGAGCGACCACCGCGAGGCGTGGGTCGCTCGAATCGGTGTCGCCGTCTTCGCTACGCTCGCTTTCGTCGCCAGCCTCTCGCGGCCCGGAACGCTCATCGAAGTGGGCGATACCGCCTTCTCCGGGTTTGCCCTCCTCGCGCCCCCGGTCATCGTCGCGCTCTACTGGGAGGCGACCACGCGCGACGGGATGCTCGTCGGCGTCGGCGTCCCACAGGCCCTCTACCTCGCGCACGTCCTCGTGCCGACCACGTCAGTCGACGTCGGCGGAACGACCGTCGACCTCCTCGCGAGGGCCTACGGTGGGTGGGACGTCGCCCTCGCGTTCATGGTCCTCGGCGCCATCCTCACCGTCGGTGTCTCCCTCGTCTCCTCCCCGGCGGTCGACGAGGACGCGGCGGCCTTCGCCGTCGGCGGCGACTGAACCCCCGCCGTCACGGTTGGGGGAGACCCCCGGCCGGTATCCGATACCCTGATTGCCGATCCGGTCCATCTCCGCAGTATGAGTGACGTGATCGACGACGTGACCGCGGCGAAAGTCATCAAACACATCCGCGAGAGCG
This sequence comes from Haloplanus litoreus, assembly GCF_045690335.1. Lineage (GTDB taxonomy): Archaea > Halobacteriota > Halobacteria > Halobacteriales > Haloferacaceae > Haloplanus > Haloplanus litoreus. The sequence continues at coordinate 1,056,172 of NZ_CP147874.1, forward strand.
ACCAGCCGAGCCCGCACTTTCAGGCGACGATGATCAACTTCGTCTGGTCGCTCTCCCAGAGCGACGGCGACCTCGACGACATCATCCTCGAAAACGGCGAGATGGAGGAGATATTCCACAACCTCCCGACCGATCCCGAACAGGAACTGGCCTTCATCGAGTAACGCCGCTCGTCCGGTCGCCCGCGCCGTCCCGACCGAGTCCCTCCGTGGCGACCCTACGCGTGACGACGGGGCGACGGGCGGTCCGTGACCGCCCGCTCTTCTCACCCCGGCCGATGCCCACCGCACCGGTGTGCCGTCACGTCTTCACTCCAGTGACAAACGTGTACTTACACTCCGGATAGAAACACAGGCGTATCCACGTCCCGAGTGAATGTACTCATTTATATACTTCGGTGGTGACGTTCATTTGGGGGAGGGGAATGCCTCTGACACGCGCTCCCCGGGCCTCGTCGCTCGGCCGATACCTCGGTCTCCCGCTTTCTCGTGACGTCTAGGCGGAGCCACGTCTCGCTATGTCCGGGAACTCACTCGCTCCGAGTCGAGTCAAGCCGAGGAGCCGTACCTCCGTTCGGGGCTTCCGGAGACGGGTCCGGTTCCCGATCTGCAACGCGCGAGACGACCAGCGGGAGTCCCGCCGTTCTCCGCTCGCGGGGACGGTGCGTAAGCCGACCGCCAGTCGACTTCGAATCGGCTGGAAAACCAGTCCGCCCTCCCCGATTTGAACGGGGGGCAAGCCGATCTACAGTCGGCTGCTCTACCAGTCTGAGCTAAGGGCGGGCACGTAAACGTAATCGCCAGACTGGACTTAAGGATTCCCATTTATCGGGCGGACGGACCCGAACCCTTTCGTCGGCCGGTCGCCATCCACGGCGCATGGACGAGGAGCGACAGGCCACCTTCGGGCCGGACGGCGAACTGGAGACGGAGGCCCCGGAGGCGACGGGCACGAACGACTTCGGCGAGGAGACGGACGGCGGTTTCAACCGCTACGCCGTCGTCAGCCTGCTCCAGAAGGCGATCCGTCGCGGCGACGAGGAGGTTGCGGCGTGGTGTGCCTGGGAACTCGCCCGTTCCGGCTTCGGGTGGAACCTCTGGGACCGGCTCAACACCTTCGTCGTCGAGGACCTGCAAGCCGACACGCGGGCGCCACTGCTCGTCGCTCGGTACGAGGAGCTGGCCGAGCGGTGGGAGATGGACTCCCGGCGGGGGCAGATGGCGGCGGTACAGGCCGCCCTCGTCGTCGCGCGCGCCCGGGCGGCCCGCGAGGGGGCGAACGCGGTCAACGGCTTCCACGCCGTCGCGAACAAGCGAGCCGAGGCACGGGCCGAGGGCACGGAGCCGACGCACACGTTCCCGGTGACGGCCGACGACCTCTCGGCTGACGGCGAGTACGACGTCGCCCTCGACGGCCACACCGGCGAGGGCTCACGACTGGGTCGCAGCTCTCCGTTCTTCCGGATTCACGGTGCGCGCGTCGGGCCGGAGGGCGAGACGGACGTGAGTGCCCGGTGGAAACGGCTCTTCCTGGCGCTCGACGAGTACGAGTACACCGACGAACAGGTCGCGCACGCCCTCTCGGCGGTCGATTCGGACGACCGCTGGACCGAACCCGAGTTCTAATCCCAGAGCGCGTACATCCCGTCGCGAATCGACTCGGTGTAGCGCTCCCCGTCGATTCTGACCGCGGGATCGCCTTCCTCCACTCGACCGACGTCGACGGCGTCGATATCCTCGTCGTGGAGCGCTGTGAGCGTCGCGTCCGTCTCGTCGCCGGGGACCGTCGCCAGTAACGCTCCGGAGCCGAGCGTTCGGAGCGGGTCGACGCCCACCGCATCACACACGGCCCGCGTCTCCTCGCGGACGTGAACCGCGTCGCGGTCGACGTCGACGGTGACCTGCCCGGACAGAGCGAGTTCGATCAGTCCTTGGAGGACACCGCCCTCGGTCGGATCGTGCATGGCGGTCGCGACCGGTGCGAGGACGGCGGCTTCGGGCATCACGCTGAGGTCGTCGAACGCGGTCCTCGCCCGGTCGAGCAGGGCCTCGGGCAGGTCGAGCCGCTCCCGGAAGTCCGTCGCGAGGACGCCCGTGGCCTCGATGCCCGCGCCCTTGGTGAGCAACACCCGATCCCCCGGCGTCGCCCCGCCCGTGGAGACGAAGCGGTCGGCCGTCCCGAGACAGGTGAGCGAACAGAGCGGTCGGGCCAGGCCGGCGACGACTTCGGTGTGGCCGCCGGCGATAGTCAGGCCGAGACGCTTCGACTCCGCGTCGAGTTGGCCGGTGATCGTCTCCAGCAGGTCGTGGTCCGCGTCGGGAAGGAGGACGGTACTCAGGAGGAATTCGGGCCGCCCGCCGGCGGCCGCAACGTCGTTCGAGGCGACGGCGACGGCCAACTGGCCGATCCGCTCGGCCGCCAGCGAGATGGGGTCGGTGCTGGCGATCAGTGTCTCGTCTCCGATCCGGATCGCTGCGGCGTCCTCACCGAATGCCGGTCCCGCGAGCAGGTTCGCGTTGGGTGCGCCCGTCCGCGAGAGGACGAGTTCCGACAGGATCGCCGGATCGAGTTTGCCGGTCATGCTCGATCCGTACGCCCGCCCCGCCCATGTGCCTTCCCGTCGGCGGCCGCACGCGGCCCCCATTTACAAACCCTCCCGCCGACTAGCGGAGGTATGCTCATGACACCCGGCCCGACGGCGCTCCCCCCGCCGGTCAGGGAGGCGGCCAGCGAGGAACTGCTCAATCCCGACGTGGACCCCGCCTTCGCCGACCGATACGACGCCCTCCTGCGGAAACTGGCGACGGTTTTCGGAACCGACGACGAAGTCGTCGTCCTCGGCGGCGAGGGTATCCTCGGGCTGGAGGCGGCCATCGCTTCCACCGTCGCCCCCGGTGACCGCGTTCTCTGCCTGTCGAACGGTCCCTACGGGGACGGTTTCGCGGACTTCGTCGAGAACTACGGCGGCGAGGCCACCCTCGTCGGCACCGACTACGACGACGCCCTACCCATCGACGACCTGGAACGGACGCTGGACGAGGGCGAGTTCGACCTCGCGACGATGGTTCACTGCGAGACGCCGACGGGGACGCTCAACCGACTGGGTCCCGCGCTCGACCTGTTCGAGGCCCACGACGTCCTCACCGTCGTCGACGCCGTCTCGTCGCTCGGTGGCGTCCCCGTCCCGACCGACCGCATCGACGTCGCTCTCGGCGCGTCACAGAAGTGCTTCAGCGCGCCGCCCGGACTCGCGGTCTGTTCCGTCAGCGACGCGGCCTGGGAGCGAATCGAGGCCCGCGACCCCGACTCGCTGTACACCAACCTCCTCCCGTGGCACGACGCCGAACAGCCGTACCCCTACACCCACCTCTCGACGCTGGTGGTCGCGCTTTCGGCGGCACTCGACGTCGTCCTCGCGGAGGGACTCGACGCCGTCTACGACCGCCACCGCGAGGCCGCCCGGGTCTGCCGGGACCGCGGGCGGGAACTCGGACTGGAGCCGTTCCCCGACCCCGAACGAAGTTCGCCGACGGTCACCGCCTTCTCGGTGCCGGGGCAGGCGACGGAGTTGCAAGCGCGCCTGCACCGCGAACAGGAGGTGACCCTCTCGACCGGGCTGGGCGGACTCGAAGACGACGTGCTCCGCGTCGGGCACATGGGGTACAACGCCGACGTCGAGAAGGTAACCAGAGCGATGGACGCCGTCCGCGCAGTCCGCTAATCGACGCCGCTCTCGGTCACCCGGATCCCCTTCTCCGCGAGGTGGCGCATCTGTCGTTGCGCGAAGTCCTCCTCGCTCGTCCCGCGCGTCGCCAGTACGTACACCGTTGCGCTCCCCGCGGGGCGCATCGTCCGGCCGGCGCGCTGGGCACCCTGCCGACGCGACCCGCCCAGCCCCGAGGCGACGACGGCCAGTTCCGCGTTCGGCAGGTCGATTCCCTCGTCGCCGACGCGGGAGACGACGAGTGTCCGGCGCTCGCCCTCGCGGAACGCCGCGAACAGTCGGTCGCGTTCGTGGTGGGGCGTCTCCCCGCTCACGAAGGGAGCGTCGACGGCCTCCGCGATGGCTCGCCCGTGATCCAGCCAGTCGACGAACACCAACGCCTTCGCCGTCGGATGCTCCGCGAGGAGGTGGCGAACTTCGTCGACTTTGGCGGGATTCTCCGCGGCGATTCGGTGTTTCGCGCGCGGCTCAGCGCTCGCGCACGCGTTCCGTTCCTCGTCGTTCGCCCACGGCAGGTATCGGATCTCGACTTCGGGCTCCTGAACGTAGCCGGCGTCGAAGAGGGCGTCCCAGTCGGTGCCGATCGGTGGCCCGACGAGTGTGTAGATATCCGTCTCGCGGTCGTCCTCTCGGACCGGCGTCGCGGAGAGACCGAGGCGGTGTTTGCTCTGGAGGTCCGCGCTCCGGCGGTACACCTCGCTGGGGATGTGGTGGACCTCGTCGTAGACGATCAGTCCCCACTCCCGCCGGTCGAACAGCGACCGATGACGGTCCATGCCCGCGACCTGGTAGGTGGCTATCGTCACCGGTCGAATCTCTTTCACCCCGCCGTGGTACTCGCCGATCTGCTCGGGATCGAGCGTCGTGTGCTCGAGGAGTTCCGCCCGCCACTGTCCGGCGAGTTCCCGGCTCGGGACGAGGATCAGCGTCTCGCCGCCGACGGCGACGAGCGCACCGATGGCTGCGACGGTCTTCCCGCTTCCCGACGGTCCGACGAACACGCCCGCCCGCTGATCGAGGAAGCGATCGACCCAGTCGCGCTGGTAGTCGCGCAGGCTCGTCCGGAGGTCCACGTCCAGTGGGTCGCCCGTCTCCAGGTCCCGTTCGTCGACGACGGGGTAGCCCGCCTCGTAGAGGATGCGCTTGATCGCCGCTTCGCTCCTCGACCACCCAACTCTCCGTGTCGGAGATGGGTGCGTGGAGGTGTTCATCGTCGAGTTTCTGTCTGGCGACGTTGCCCATCAGGCTCTCGCTCGCCGCCTCCAACACCGTGTACCCGTCGGCGTGGGTAGAGAGGGTGAACTGCCGGGCACGGGTCCACTGGCGTTCGATCCACTCTTCCAAGTGCGGGGAGCGACGCGGGAGAACCGAGCGGACGGTCCCGAGGAGGTCCTCGACGTCGTCGAACGGGGCCGCCCACACGTCCTCCTGTCGCACGCGGTAGAGGTACCCCTTCGTTCCCGAGGTGTCGACGAGGTGAGCGAACCGAGACAGTTGCGCACGCGTGTACTGTGTCGGCTGATCGACGACGAGTTCGCGACGTTCCGGGAACGGTATCACGCGCTCGCGCTCCGCGAGTCGCCCCCACTCGGTCGGATACCAGACCACCGGGTCCGCCTCCACGTCGAGGCGCTCCACGTCGCCGGCGGCGACTAGCCGGTCGAGTGCCTCGCTCGCGGCCGCCTGTGGACAGTCGAGTCGGCGGGCGACCTGCTGGGCGGTGGCGACGGGCCGCCCCTCGTCCTGTAACGCGTCGAGAAATGACTCCAGCGTGACGGCCGGCGTCTCACCGTCGGGGGACTCCTCGGTCATCGGCCGACGTACGGACCCGACGGAGAAACGCGTTGTGACCGGTCGGTGTCGCCGTCGCTGCCGAGTGTGGCGTGTGTCGGCGACGGGTTGGGCGGGGTGTGTTAGCCCAAGAGTCCGAGGTCGTCGATGCGGGAGACGATCACTTCGACCGCCTCGGCGGCGTCGGCGGTGCGCTTCCCGCCGGTGATGACGATCTTCCCACTCCCGAAGAGCAGGATGACGACGTCGGGGTCGTCCATGCGGTAGACGAGTCCCGGGAACTGCTCGGGTTCGTACTCCACGTCCTCCAGGCCTAGCCCGATGGCGAGGGCGTTGAGATTGAGCGTGTGGCCCAGATCCGCGCTCGAGACGATGTTTTGGACCGTGATCTCCGGATCCTCCTCCACCGGGATCTGGAGGTCACGGAGTTTTCCGAAGATGATTCCCAGTGCCTCGTGCACGTCGTCGATGCTCTTCGCGCCCGTACAGACGATCTTGCCCGAGCGGAAGATGAGCGCTGCCGCCTTCGGTTCCTGTGTCCGGTAGACCAGCCCCGGGAAGTTGTCCGGGTTGAAGTCCGCGCCGGGCAGGTCCTCGGCCAACGCCTCGAGGTCGAGTTCCTGTCCGATACCGGTCGACGCCACCACGTTCTGAATTTCTATCGAATCTGCCGGGTCACTCATCGTATGCGCCTCATTGGTGTCCCCATCCTTATAAACCACCACGGCGAGTCGGCGGATCGCCGGTTCTTTTCGTGTGGCCTCTCCCCACGGGAGGGATCACCATGCAAATATCAGCACGACAGGCGTTCTCGACGGAGATCAGAGGGGTTAAGTATTCACCTCCCATCGGAATGTAATGCGAAGGGCGAGGGCGACGACGCCCTCACCACACCCGGATCGGTCACGCCGACCCCGGGCGACCCATCGCCCGATCAACGGGCTTATATGGTTCGCCTGCGTCGGTTCAGATCCGGACGAAACATGAGGATTCCACCCCTGCGGTCCGCCGTAAGCCGGAATCTGATGTGAGCCTTGGTGGTTCGGTGTCACCCGGTCGACGCGGTGACTCGAACCACGGACCTCAGTGGTCTATACACGACGCGGAGACTGTCTCTCTGAGACAATCTCCCCGCCACCCCTCACTCCCACAGGAGTGAGCCCATTCCGGTTGATCCTGCCGGAGGCCATTGCTATCGGGGTCCGATTTAGCCATGCTAGTTGTACGAGCTTAGACTCGTAGCAAATAGCTCCGTAACACGTGGCCAAACCACCCTCCAGAGAACGATAACCTCGGGAAACTGAGGCTAATAGTTCATACCCGTCTCACGCTGGAATGCCGAGACGCGCAAACGCTCACGCGCTGGAGGACGTGGCTGCGGCCGATTAGGTAGACGGTGGGGTAACGGCCCACCGTGCCGATAATCGGTACGGGTTGTGAGAGCAAGAACCCGGAGACGGAATCTGAGACAAGATTCCGGGCCCTACGGGGCGCAGCAGGCGCGAAACCTTTACACTGCACGCAAGTGCGATAAGGGGACCCCGAGTGCGAGGGCATACAGTCCTCGCTTTTCAGTACCGTAGGGAGGTACTGGAATAAGAGCTGGGCAAGACCGGTGCCAGCCGCCGCGGTAATACCGGCAGCTCGAGTGATGGCCGATTTTATTGGGCCTAAAGCGTCCGTAGCCGGCCACACAAGTCCATCGGGAAATCCGCCAGCCTAACTGGCGGGCGTCCGGTGGAAACTGTGTGGCTCGGGACCGGAAGACCCGAAGGGTACGTCTTGGGTAGGAGTGAAATCCTGTAATCCTGGACGGACCGCCGATGGCGAAAGCACTTCGGGAAGACGGATCCGACGGTGAGGGACGAAAGCCAGGGTCTCGAACCGGATTAGATACCCGGGTAGTCCTGGCCGTAAACGATGTCTGCTAGGTGTGACTCCCACTACGAGTGGGTGTTGTGCCGTAGGGAAGCCGCTAAGCAGACCGCCTGGGAAGTACGTCCGCAAGGATGAAACTTAAAGGAATTGGCGGGGGAGCACTACAACCGGAGGAGCCTGCGGTTTAATTGGACTCAACGCCGGACATCTCACCAGCATCGACAACAGCAATGACGATCAGGTTGATGACCTTGTCAGAGCTGTTGAGAGGAGGTGCATGGCCGCCGTCAGCTCGTACCGTGAGGCGTCCTGTTAAGTCAGGCAACGAGCGAGACCCGCACTCCTAATTGCCAGCACCGGCTTCGGCCGGGTGGGTACATTAGGAGGACTGCCGTGGCCAACACGGAGGAAGGAACGGGCAACGGTAGGTCAGTATGCCCCGAATGTGCTGGGCTACACGCGGGCTACAATGGCCAAGACAATGGGTTCCAACCTCGAAAGAGGACGGTAATCTCCTAAACTTGGTCGTAGTTCGGATTGAGGGCTGAAACCCGCCCTCATGAAGCTGGATTCGGTAGTAATCGCGTGTCAGCAGCGCGCGGTGAATACGTCCCTGCTCCTTGCACACACCGCCCGTCAAAGCACCCGAGTGGGGTCCGGATGAGGCTATCGCACGATAGTCGAATCTGGGCTCCGCAAGGGGGCTTAAGTCGTAACAAGGTAGCCGTAGGGGAATCTGCGGCTGGATCACCTCCTACTGACCGGGACCTCCCATACGGGAGGCCCCACCACACCCACTGCTGTCCACGGATCGACCACCGCATCGACCGGGCACCTTAGAACCACCAAGGCTCACACACCACGCCACCGCGTCCCCCTCTCGGGGACCGGGCCCGTAGCTCAGCGGTAGAGCACCTCCTTTGCAAGGAGGACGCCCTGGGTTCGAATCCCAGCGGGTCCATGCCGACTCACTCGCTCGCCCGAATCGCACCCCTTAAGTGCATGACGGCGCTCGATTGAGTCACGCAAGACCGATGCACCACCCCGCGAAAGCGCGGGTGGGAAGGGTCGAACGCGCTCGCATCCACGAGAGCGTAATGAGACCGTATGTACGTGCGATCCAGGCGTCCACTGGACCCGACAGTCAAACCGGGTCACAGTGTGACAAACCATCAATCTGGCTACTGTGCCAGCTGGTGAATGGCTCGGCTCGAGAGCCGACGACGGACGTGCCAAGCTGCGATAAGCCTCAGGGACCCGCATGGAGGGAAAGAACTGAGGATTTCCGAATGGGAATCCCCTCGCAATTGCTTCGCGCAATGGGGAACGCTCCGAATTGAAACATCTCAGTAGGAGCAGGAACAGAACGCAAATCGCGATCCCGTTAGTAACCGCGAGTGAACGCGGGCCAGTCCAAACCGAATCTCTGACGAGACATGTGGTGTCGGGCTGATCTTCAACATCCGACCCAACCCGAGAAGTCTCCTGAAACGGAGCGCGATACAGGGTGACAGCCCCGTATCGGGATGCAGTACGATGGGAATCAGTCCCAGAGTAGCGGGGATTGGATATTCCTCGTGAACGTCCCGGGCATCAACCGGGAAGACTCAATACTCCTCGAGACCGATAGTGAACAAGTAGCGTGAGCGAACGCTGAAAAGTATCCCGAGAAGGGAACTGAAATAGAGCCTGAACTCAGCTGGCGATCGAGCGACGGGGCATACAAGGTCCTTCGACGAACGACCGTGGCGCGAGCCACTAGTAGGACTCGAAGGAAGCCGATGTTCCGTCGTGCGTTTTGAAAAACGAACCAGGGAGTGCACTTGCTTGGCGAGCCTAACTCGACCATCGAGGCAGGCACAGGGAAACCGATACGGCCGCAGTCTTCATCCGAAGACCAGGGCCACCGTGTTCAAGCGCGGGGAGTCAAGCGGGTGCGACCCGAAACCGGGTGATCTACGCGTGGGCAGGGTGAAGCGTGCCGAAAGGCACGTGGAGGCCCGTTAGGGGTGGTGTCCTACAATACCCTCCCGTGACCTATGCGTAGGGGTGAAAGGCCCATCGAACCCGGCAACAGCTGGTTCCAGCCGAAACATGTCGAAGCATGACCTCTGCAGAGATAGTCCGCGAGGTAGAGCTACCGATTGGATGACCCGCCTCCGAGAGGAGTCGGCCATCCTGTCGAACTCCGAACTTGCGGACGTCGCAGACGCAGGGAGTCCGGTGTGCGGGGTAAGCCTGTGCACCGTAAGGGAGACAACCCAGCGGTAGGTTAAGGTCCCCAAGTGTAGATTAAGTGCGATCGAAGGTGGTCCCGAGCCCTAGACAGCCGGGAGGTGAGCTTAGAAGCAGCTACCCTCTAAGAAAAGCGTAACAGCTTACCGGCCGAGGTTCGGGGCGCCCAAAATGATCGGGGCTCAAATCTACCACCGAGACCTACCCGTGTCCTTCACCGGACAATCGCGTAGGCTGGCACACCGCTCGGGCGGAAGTACGGGAGAGATCTCGTATGGACCGAGTGGTGACGATAATCCTGGTCACAGTAGCAGCGATAGTCGGGTGTGACACCCGACGGCCTTACGAGCAAGGGTTCCTCGGCACTGCTAATCAGCCGAGGGTTAGTCGATCCTAAGTCTCGCCGTAACTCGACCGAGACAACAGGGAAGCTGGTTAATATTCCAGCACCATCACACGCCAAAAGTCGACGCTTTGGGAACAGCCGAGCCGGGCTTTCGCCCGGTCGAATCGAGTACCTCCGTGGAAGCCGTAATGGCAGGAAGCGGACGACTCTCGAGACAGCGCAAGTCGGCCGTACCTAGAGCCCGTGAAAAGACGAGTGTGATGATCGTACCGAGATCCGACACAGGTGCTCTGCCGGCGAAAGGCAAGGCCCGTCGGGAGCAACCGGCGTTAGGGAATTCGGCAAGTTAGTCCCGTACGTTCGCAATAAGGGATGCCTGCTCTGGGTAAGAGCAGGTCGCAGTGACTCGGGCGCTCCGACTGTCTAGTAACAACATAGGTGACCGCAAATCCGCAAGGACTCGTACGGTCACTGAATCCTGCCCAGTGCGGGTATCTGAACACCGAGTACAATCGGACGAAGGACCCGTCAACGGCGGGGGTAACTATGACCCTCTTAAGGTAGCGTAGTACCTTGCCGCTTCAGTAGCGGCTTGCATGAATGGATCAACGAGAGCGCCACTGTCCCAACGCTGGGCCCGGTGAACTGTACGTTCCAGTGCGGAGTCTGGAGACCCCCAAGGGGAAGCGAAGACCCTATAGAGCTTTACTGCAGGCTGTCGCTGAGACGTGGTCGCTACTGTGCAGCATAGGTAGGAGGCATTACACAGGTACCCGCGCCAGCGGCCACCGAGCCACCATTGAAATACTACCCGGTAGTGACTGCGACTCTCACTCCTGGCGGAGGACACCGGTAGCCGGGCAGTTTGACTGGGGCGGTACGCGCTCGAAAAGATATCGAGCGCGCCCGATGGTTTCCTCATCCGGGTCGGAAACCCGGAAGAGAGCGCAAGAGCACAAGGAAGCCTGACAGTGATCTTCCCAACGAGGATCGCTGACGCGAAAGCGTGGTCTAGCGAACTTACGAGCCTGCTTGTTGCGGGCCGTAAATGACAGAAAAGCTACCTTAGGGATAACAGAGTCGTCACTCGCAAGAGCACATATCGACCGAGTGGCTTGCTACCTCGATGTCGGTTCCCTCCATCCTGCCCGTGCAGAAGCGGGCAAGGGTGAGGTTGTTCGCCTATTAAAGGAGGTCGTGAGCTGGGTTTAGACCGTCGTGAGACAGGTCGGCTGCTATCTATTGGGGGTGTTAACGGTACTTGACGGGAACAAGCGTATAGTACGAGAGGAACTCCGCTTGGGTGCCACTGGTGTACCGGTTGTCTGAGAAGGCAGTTGCCGGGCAGCCACGCACCGCGGGGTAAGAGCTGAACGCATCTAAGCTCGAAACCCACCTGGAAAAGAAGTACCATCGAGGACACTCGTAGAAGACGAGTTAGATAGACTCGGGGTGTACGCGTCGAGGCAACGAGACGTTCAGCCCGCGAGCACTAACAGTCCGAGCCACATTCATTGGATTTCGCACTGTGACCCGATTGGTTTTGACTATCGGGTCCAGGCGTTAACTGGATCGCACGTACATACGGTCATTCGACCGTTCACCGACACTGGTGTTGCGACGGTTCGATTCCGTCGGTCGGCATGAAGGCGGCCAGAGCGGCAGGGACACACCCGTACCCATCCCGAACACGGACGTTAAGCCTGCCTGCGTATCGAGCAGTACTGGAGTGGGCGACCCTCTGGGAGTTTCGATTCGCCGCCTCACCATTCATACTACATTCACTCGGCGAGCGACGCGTGTGAGCGCGTGGGTCGTCGGTTTTCAGTCGGTGAGCGGCCGCGCCGATCAGCGGCCGTTCCCGACGTCGTACGCGAGGCTCGTGTCCCGTCGAAGTGGCGCGAGCGACAAGTTCGCCGAATTAAACCCGATTTAATCGGGGTAAAACCGGCCCGAACCCGGGTTCAGCGCAATCCCGACTTAATGGGATAAGGGTCCAGGGACCGAACGGAATGAGCACGAAACGAACCGGCGCGATACTGATGGCAGCCGTGTTGCTGGTGTCGGCGGTGGCCCCGGCGACGGTAGCCGCACAGTCGGAATCGCTGTCGATCGACGTTACACAGGACGACGAGACGGGAACCGCGACGATCTCCGTCGCGAGCAACGGCACTGCAGTAGAGAACGCGACGGTGAACGTGACGGTGACTGAAAACGAGACGTACTCGGGGACGGGAACGTACGAGACCGACGGGAACGGGACGGTTTCGTTACCGGAACCGGACGAGTCGGTGACGGTGACCGTCGAGGCGACGGCCGACGGCGCGAATGCGTCGACGACCGTCACTCTCGAACCGGTCCTCGACGTGAGCGTGGAGGAGGGCGACGACGGATCGGCCGTCGTGACGGTGATGCGTGGAAACGCGACCGTCGAGAACGCGACGGTGAACGTGACGGTGACTGAAAACGAGACGTACGTGGGTACAGGGGAGTACGAGACCGACGGGAACGGGACGGTGTCGCTACCGGAACCGGACGAGTCGGTGACAGTAGCCATCGAGGCGACGGCAGACGGTGACTCGGCGACGACGACTGCGGCCCTCGCTCCGGACCTCGACGTCGCCGTCGAGGGTGCCGACGACGGGTCGGTCGTCGTGACGGTGACGCGCGGAAACGCAACCGTCGAGAACGCGACGGTGAACGTGACGGCGAACACGACCTACGTGGACGAAGGCGAGTACGAGACCGACGGCAACGGAACGGTCACGCTCGCCAACCCAGACGAGACGGTCGAACTGACGATCACGGCCACGGACGACGGTGACGAGGCGACCACCTCGGTCGTCGTTCAGCATCTCCAGACGCTCGCGGTGGGCGTCGAACAGGCCGCCGACGGTACGGTGACCGTGTCGGTCGGTCGCCTCGGCGATCCGGTCGCGAACGCGACGGTCGAGGTGGCGACGGGGGGCAACGAGAGCTACGCGGGGTCGGGTGAGTACGAAACCAGTGAGAGCGGGACGGTCGTGCTCCCGCTCCATCGGAGAACGTCACGGTGACCGTGACGGCGACGGACGACAACGAGACGGCGACGACCACGGCGGCGCTGTCGCCGCCGGAACCGGTCGGGCCGTTCGGACAGGTCGTCTCCGCGTTCGTCGACGCGCTGAAAGGGTCGGGCTTCAGCGGCCCACTCGGGCAGCAGGTGTCGGAGTTCGTGACGGGTAACAACCCGTCGAACGCCAACGCCAGCGAACGCGGCCCGCCGGCGAACGCGGGACCGAACGACGAGGACGAGGACGACGGGAACGAGACCGAGGAGAACGGCAACCAGTCCCGGATCGTCCCGGCCGGACCGCCGGTCGAGAATCCGGGTAACTCGGAGTCAGCTCCGGGCCAGTCCGACGATTCGGAGGAGGACGATTCGGACGACGCCGACGACTCGGACGCGCCGGGCAACTCCGGATCGGCTCCGGGCCAGTCCGACGATTCGGAGGAGGACGACTCGGACGACGCCGACGACTCGGACGCGCCGGGCAACTCCGGATCGGCCCCGGGCCAGTCCGACGATTCGGAGGAGGACGACTCGGACGACGCCGACGACTCGGACGCGCCGGGCAACTCCGGATCGGCCCCGGGCCAGTCCGACGACTCGGAGGGGGACGATTCGGATGACTCGGAGGGGGACGATTCGGATGACTCGGAGGGGGACGATTCGGATGATTCGGAGGAGGACGACTCGGATGATTCGGAGGAGGACGACTCGGATGATTCGGAGGAGGACGCCTCCGACGATTCGGACGAGACCGACTCCGACGGCGGCAACGGCAACGCGGCCGGTAACGGTGGCGGCAACGGTAATGCGGGCGGTAACGGCGGCGGCAACGGCAACGCAGGCGGCAACGGTAACGGTCGATAGCTGACGCAGTCACCCCTTCTTCCGACGTTCGACGACGGCGTCGAGCGTCGCCGGCGAGCAGTTCGCGAGGGTGGCGGCCCGGTCGAGGGTCAGCCCCGCGACCGAACGGCGATGGCGGCGCCGGCGAGGACGAACGGGTCCGGGTCGGTACCTGGTGCCCACGCTTCGGCGTCGAGCGACCGCTCGGAGTCGCCGGCGAGCGACCGAACGGCCAGCATCGCGGCAGCGAACGGGTTATCCGTCGCGTCGGGGCCGGCGGCGTCGACGACGCCCGCGAGGGCGAGTGCGGGTTCGGGGTCCTCACCGACCAGGGCGCGGTCGATGGCGGCCGCCCGGACCTCCTCCAGCGTCATTCGCTCGGCGCGGAGAGGGCGTGTTCGACGACGGTCCCGTCGGGTGTCAGCGTCACCGTACCGAGTTCGACGCGTTCGCCGGCGTCGGCGACGCGGTCGACCACTTGGAGGGTGCGCTCCCGGTCGAGACGCTCCCAGACGGTCCGTTCGACGAGTCGCTGGAAGGCGTCGCGGTCGTCCCACGACGCCGTGAGGGCGGAGGGAACGTGGACGAGAAACTGGAATGCGTCGTCGTCGACGCCGATGCTGACGCCGAACGTGTCGGCGGCCGGAGCGTCGGGGTCGGTCATACCCCCGCTCCGCCTCCCGGCGGCATAAGCCGCACGCCGTGGCAGTGACTGACAGCCAGACGGCGACGCGATGGCGTCGTTTTTGACTCGCCGTCGCGGACCGGGAGTATGAGCTACGCCATCGGACTCGTCGGCAAGCCCTCGGTGGGCAAGTCGACGTTTTTCAACGCGGCGACGATGAACGACGTGCCGGAGGGCGCGTATCCGTTCACGACCATCGACCCGAGCGTCGGCGAGGCGTACGTCCGCGTCGAGTGTGCGGCCCCGGAGTTCGACGAGACCTGCACGCCGAGTGTCGGTTACTGCGACGACGGCGTGCGCTTCGTCCCCGCCCAGCTCGTCGACGTCGCCGGTCTCATCCCCGGTGCCCACCAGGGGAAAGGCCTCGGTAACCAGTTCCTCAGCGACCTCAACGAGACGGACGTACTGGTTCACGTCGTCGACTTCTCGGGGAAGACCGACAGCAAAGGCGAAGCGACGGAGGGACACGACCCACGCGACGACATCGACTTCCTCGAGGACGAACTCGACATGTGGTACCTGAGATTTTGGAGAAAGGTATCGAACGCTTCGAGACGAAGTACCACGGCGCGGACGCGGCCATCGAGACCGATCTGGCCGAACAGATGAGCGCCTTCCGGACCAACGAAGACGAGATCAAGCAGGTGATCCTCTCGCTGGGGCTCGACCTCGACCCGGAGACGTGGGACGGCGACGACCGCGAGTCGCTGGCCCGAGAGATCCGCAAGCGCACCAAACCGATGGTGATCGCGGCGAACAAGATCGACGACCCCGCGGCGGCGGCGAACTTCGCCGAGATTTCCGCCGACCCCGAGTACGACCATTTGACGTTCGTGCCCGCGAGCGCCCACGCGGAGAAGGCGTTGAAGGCCGCGGACGAGTCGGGGACGATCGACTACCGACCGGGCGACGACGACTTCGATATCGTCGGTGATCCGAGCGAGGAGCAGGCGACGGGCTTAGAACGGATCCGCGGCCTGCTGGCGGAGTACGGTGGCACGGGCGTGCAGGCGTCGCTGGAGGCAGCGCTGTTCGACGCCCTCGACCTCATCGCGGTGTTTCCGGGGAGCGACGACGGGTCGACGAGCGAGAAGGGGTCCTTTCGTGACTGTTTCCTCCTGCCCGAGGGGTCGACGACGGCGGATTTCGCCTATCACATCCACTCGGATCTGGGCGACGGGCTACTCCACGGTATCGACTGCCGGTCGTCACGACAGATCGGCGGCGGCCACGAACTCGACGACCGGGACGTGGTCGAACTCGTCACGACGAACTAGTCCACCGCGGCCAGCAGGTTCTCGAGTGCCTGTCGGGCGCTCTCACTTTGATCGTCCAGCGGTCGCCGTCGAAGACGTGGCGTTCGGCCCGGACGAAGGAGTCGCCGGAACCCCAGGGAGCGGCGTGGGCGAGGCCGACGAAGACGAGGCCGACTGGCTTCTCCTCGGTGCCGCCGGCCGGCCCGGCGATGCCCGTCGTGGAGACGCCCCAGTCCGTCCCGGCGGTGTCGCGCACGCTCTGGGCCATCTCCCGGGCGACGGGCGCCGAGACGGCGCCGTGTGCGTCGAGCGACTCACGGGAGACGCCGAGGGCGTCGAGTTTGGCGTCGTTGGAGTACGTGACTACCCCGCGGTCGAAGTAGTCGCTCGATCCGGGTACGTCGGTCAGCACGGAGCCGACGAGTCCGCCGGTGAGTGACTCGGCGACGGCGACGGTTTCGCCGCGTTCTCGGAGGCGACGGCCCAGTCGGCGTTCGGCGGCGTCGACGGCGGGACCCCTGTCGGTCGGCGTGTCGTCGGGCATACACCGGCGTTGGACGCCGACCCCTATCAAACGGGCGCCGAACGGGGTTCCCGCATCCGACTCTTTTATCCCGAGCGAGATGAGTGAACTGGACATGGCAGACGAGACGATCGCGTTCGTCGGACTCGGAATCATGGGTGGACCGATGGCGAAGAACCTGCTAGATGCGGGCTACACCGTAATCGGTCACAACCGCTCGCAGGGAGCCGTCGACGAACACGTCGCGGCCGGCGGCGAGGCAGCGGAAACGCCGAAGGAGGCGGCCGAACGCGCCGACGTGACGATCATGTGTCTGCCCGACTCGGACGTCGTCGCCGAGGTCATGCACAAAGAGGACGGTGTCCTCGCGGGTCTGAGCGAGGGCGACGTGGTGATCGACAACTCGACCATCTCGCCGATGGTGACCGAGAACCTCACCGAGGAGGTCCGCGACCGGGGCGCCCGCATGCTCGACGCGCCCATCAGCGGCGGCGAGGAGGGTGCCATCGAGGCGTCGCTCTCGATCATGGTCGGTGGCGACGAGGACGTCCTCGAGGAGTGTCGCCCGATCCTCGACGCGATGGGTGAGACGATCACGTACTGCGGCGACAACGGCGCGGGGCAGGTCACGAAGGCCTGCAACCAGATCGTCGTCGCGGGGACCATGGAGGCCGTCAGCGAGGCACTCGTCTTCGCCCACAAGGCCGACGCGGACCTCGAAGCCGTCGTCGACGCCATCAGCGGCGGGGCTGCCGGGTGCTGGGCACTCGACAACCGCGCACCCAGTATGATTCGGGGAGACTTCGATCCCGGCTTCTTCGCGGACTACCAGTACAAGGATCTGCGCATCGCGACCGACGCCGGCGAGGCCTACGAGTCGCCGATGCCGCAGACGGAACTCGTCCACGAGATGTACAAGTCCATGGTCGCAACGGGCCGCGGGAAGGACGACAACTCCGGCGTGATGCAGGTGATCGAGGACCTGGCCGGGGTCGAAGCGCGTATCGAGGACGACTAACGTCGTTCCGCTGGCGACGAATCGCGTCGGCCGCTACTCTTCCACGTCGTCGTGGTCCATGAGCCGTCGCGTCCGGTCCACGGGGGCCGGATCGTAGGTGACGATTTCCAGCAGGTTCCCCGAGGGATCGAGGAAGTAGAACCCCTCGAACTCACCCCAGTCGTACGGCCCCTGTTTCGGGAACTGGTCGTCGAGTTCGTCCATCAGCGACTGGTAGGTCTCGCGGTCGGTCTCGAAGGCGATGTGGGCCTTGTCGAGCGGGTGGTCGAGCCCGGTCTCGTCCCACTTCTCGGCGCGACCGGTCTCCATGAGCGTGACGACCGTTCCCGCACCGGTCTCGAACATCACGTGTGCGCCCTTGAAGTCCTCGGGCGGGCGCAACAGGTCGAGGTCGAGGACGTCCCGATAGAATTCGTACGCGGCGTCGAGGTCGTCCACGTCGACGTTGATGTGATCGACGGCGTCCATGCCATTACTGGCGAGTGGGTCCGGATATAGATTATCCCTCCGCGGACTGCTGCCGCTACGGATGCGGGCGTTCGAGAGAAGTACTACGGCGGCCTCGTGCGGAGTATCCTAACTGTTTCCCAGCGGTTCGCTGGACCGCCTCGGCGACCCACCGGTACTGACGTACAATAACCCGTATCAGGGTTGCTTCCAGTCGGGGTCGGACCGAGGCGGTGAGAGGACGCCGATACCCACGGCGGGTTCGTCGCCGCGGTTCTCGGCGCCGTGGAGTTCGTCGCTGGTGAACAGGTAGGAGTCGCCCGGGCGAAGCGTCACCTCTTCGTCTTCGGTGATTGCCGTGAGCGTCCCCCGAATCATGTAGCCGATCTGCTCGTTGTCGTGCCGGTGGACGGGGAGGCGCGCTCCCGGTTCGACTCGCCAGTGTTTCATCGACGACCGTTCACCCGACGCGAGGTCCGCGAGATACACTCCGCTGGCGACCTCTTCGCTGTCGGCCGTCTCGTCGTTGATCCGCCTCATTCGATCTGTCTCCGTCAGCGAGGTATGGAGCGTCATTAATAAAGGTTCCTGAGGAACTTTTATATTAAACTAGTCGTATCCTCCAGGTATGTCAGGAAACGACACGATTCGGGTGTTCCACCTCCCATTCTCGTTCATGCTGCCACAGCGCGTCGCGGCCGACCGGGGCTACTTCGCCGACGAAGGACTCGACGTCGAGTTGATCGAGCGGGATCGGACCTGTGTGACGAACAAGTACATTCCCGCCGAGGAGACGCTGACCGGCGACAACGACGTCGACCTCTATCCCATCTGCAAGTGGGAGAGCCTCAAGCGAACGTGGGAGTTCGACGACGGCCGCATCGTTGCCAAGGGGACGTTCGCCGATCAGCCCTACGCCGTCTTCGTTCATCCCGACTCGGATATCGAGGCGCCGGCGGACCTGGCGAACACGCCCGTCGGCGTCAACCGGCGTACAGGGCAGGAGTACACCGCGATTCGGGCGCTGGAAGAGCACATGGACGAGGACGAGGTGGTCATCGAGGGGCACGGGATGCCGACCGACCGTCTGCGGGCCCTCCGCGACGGCGAGGTGGCGGCCGTCACCCTGCTCGACCCGCATATCACTCTCGCCGAACACCTCGGCTTCGAGAAGGTACTGGAGTTCGAGAACCACATGGGCGTCGTCGGTGCCGAGGGTCTGGAGGGTGAGACTCTCGACGCCTTCATGCGCGCCTACCGCCGGGCGGTGGAGACGATCAACGCCGAGCCGTCGGCCTACCGCGACCAGTACCTCGACATGCTCTGGAAGGACAGCGAAGTCGCACCGGACCTGTTCGCGGACGTCGACACCGACGCCGTCCGCGAGGCCATCGAGGTCCCCGAGTACGAGGTGCCGGAACTCGCGGACCGCGACGACCTGAACTACCACCTCGACTGGATGAAGCGCCGACAACTGATCGACGCCGACGCCGACATCGACGCCATCGTCTCCCCGGTACGGTGAGTCGGCGCCACATCGACGCCCAGCAGGCCGCCTTCGACGAGTATCACGACGAGCCGGGCGCCCTGCCGACCATGCGGGCGCGGTTCGAACACAACGGGAGTCCGCGCTACCTGCTCTATACGATCAAGCGGTTCGGGTTCGACCGGGACCACGGCTTCCACCTCGATGTCGAACTCGTCTCGGACGAACTGGAGAGCGGGATGGAGACGATTCGAGAGCGGCTCGACGGGGGCGGGACCGACCTCGTCGACACCGACTACATCTCCGTGGCTCGCGAGCGCGCCGAGGGCGCCGACATCGTCGCCATCCACCCCTACGGGCGGACCGTGGGTGGTCTGGTCGCGCCCGAGGAGACGGACATCGCGGGACTGGAAGACCTCTCGGGCAAGCGCCTCGGCGTCACTCGCCGTCTCGACAAGAACTGGATTCTGACGCGGGCGGCCTGTCGGGAGTTCCACGACTTCGACCCCGACGAGACGGCCACCCTCGTCGAGGCCGACTCCCGGGACAGCCTCACACGCATGATCCGCGAGGGTGCGGTCGACGCCGGCTTCCAGTTCTGGCCTCTCGTGCCCGAACTCACCGAGACCGGGCCGTTCGTGGAGGTCCTGCCCATCTCCGAACTCGTCCAGCGACTGTCCCGCACCGACCGGAAACTCCCCATCGCGACGTTTCTCACCGGCGAGTCGTCACTCGACGCGAACCCGGCCGCAGTCCGGGCGTTCGCCGCCGCCGCCCGCGACGCGGTCGATCGCCTCGTCGCGGACGACGACCTCTGGGTCGACATCGCCGACCGCCTGATGCGCGTCGACGACCCCACCACCGCCCGGGCGGTGCGGGACGGCTGGCGTGACATGGTCGTCCGCGACTGGGACGCGGAGACGGTGGCGGGGATGTACCGGCTGTTCGACCACCTCGAGTCCGTTGCCGGTGCGGAGGCCCTCGGTGTCGCGGAGATTCCCGACGGGACGTTCCGCCCCGAGCCGTGAGCGATATATATGAAAGTTTCCAAGGAAATTTTATCAGGGTTCAGTCGTACCCTGCGGTATGCCGACTGACGAGCGCATCGCGGCGGGCCATCGGGGGCGCCCCGACGGCGACGCCACGCGTGCCGAGGCCGTTTTCGAGTCGTCGCTCCGGACAGCCGCTTCGACACCGGGTGACCGATGAACCGGAGCCATATCGACGCCCAGCAAGCCGCCCTCGACGAGTATCACGACGATCCGGGCGCCCTGCCGACCATGCGGGCACGGTTCGAACACAACGGAAGTCCGCGCTACCTGCTCTACACGATCAAGCGGTTCGGGTTCGACCGGGACCACGGCTTCCACCTCGACGTCGAACTCGTCTCTGACGCCCTCGAAGACGGTATCGAGACGGTCGAGGCCCAACTACAGGAGGGCCACGCCGACCTCATCGACATCGACTACATCTCCATCGCCCGCGAACGCGCCGAGGGCGCGGACATCGTCGCCTTTCACCCCTACGGGCGGACCGTGGGCGGCTTGGTCGCGCCCGAGGAGACGGACATCGAGGGACTGGCGGACCTCTCGGGCAAGCGCATCGGCGTGGTGCGTCGTCTCGACAAGAACTGGATCCTGACGCGGGCGGCCTGCCGGGAGTTCCACGACTTCGACCCCGACGAGACGGCGACGCCCGTCGAGGCCGGCTCGAAAGTGGAACTCACGCGGATGATCGAAGCGGGTGAGGTCGACGCAGGCTTCCAGTTCTGGCAGATCATCCCCGAAATCACGGAGACCGGTCCCTACGAGAACGTCCTGCCCGTCTCCGAACTGGTCCAGCGGCTCTCGGAGACCGACAACAAACTCCCCATCGCGGCCTTCCTCACCAGCGGCGAGTACCTGGACGAGCAGACCGAGACGGTGCGGGCCTTCGCCGACGCCTACCGCGACGCGGTCGACCGCCTCGTCGCGGACGACGACCTCTGGGCGGAGATCAGCGAGAAACTCATGACGTACGACGACCCCGACGTGATGCGCGCGGTGCGGGACGGCTGGCGTGACATGGTCGTCCGAGACTGGGACGCGGAGAGCGTCGACGGGATGTACCGGCTGTTCGATCACCTCAAGTCCGTCGCCGGCGCGGAGGCACTGGGCGTCGAGGAAATCCCCGAGGGAACCTTCGAGACCGATCCATGACCGAGACAGTCACCTTTCAGCTGAACTGGGAACCGAACGGCTTTCAGGCACCGTACTTCCTCGCGCGTCGCGAGGGGTTCTACGCGGACGAGGGCCTCGACGTGGAGTTCGTCGAGGGGCACGGCTCGCCGTTCGCCGCCGAACAGACCGCGAAGGGCCGGAGCGACCTCGGCCTCGCCGGGGAGCGCCGTCCTCTCGGTCCGAAGCCGTGGCCTCGAACCGCTGGCAGTCGCCGCGGTCAGTCAGAAGACGCCGGCGACCATCTACAGCCTCCGGGACGTGTTCGGCGAACCGTTCACCGACCCCGAACAGCTTCGGGGTCGGACCGTCGGTCCCTCGGCGACCAAGACCCGCATCCTCACCTTGCAACTGCTCGAAGACCGGGGCATCCGTGACGAGGTGACGGTCAACGACGTCCAGAAGCACACACACCACCGCGTCGAACACCAGTTGCTCGACGGCGACGTCGACGCCGCGGTGGGCGTCGTCACCAACGGCAAGGAACTCGAACGCGAGTACGACCGCACGGCCGACGAGCTTCTCATCGGCGACTATCTCGACGTCTACGGGATGACGGTCGTCACGAATCCCGAGTTCGCCGCGGACAACCCCGACACGATCCGATCGTTCCTCCGGGCGACCGCCCGTGGCTGGGAACTGGCGACGAACGACCCCGACCGGGCCGTCGACGCCCTGATCGACCGGAACGCACAGCTCGAACACAACCGCGAGGTCGAACACATGAAGTTCCTCGCGTCAGCCGAGGACCTCCAGTTCACCGAGTTCGTCCGCGAGTCCGGCTGGGGGCACTTCGACGCGGGGCGATGGAAGAACCTGGCCGAGATGCTCGCCGAGACCGACCTGCTCGAATCGCCGGTCGATCCCGAGGCGGCCTGGACGAACGAGTACGTCGACGACACGGAGCCGGTGATCGCCGACTACGCGGAGCGGATCGGCCGCTAGGCCCCGATCCGCCACAGTGCGCGGTAGACGGTCCAGAGGTCGCGGTCGACCCGCCTCGCGACGGCCGTCACCGCGTCGAGATACCGCCCGTACGCGGCGGCCGTGAGCGACGCCGGGTACGGTTCGGCCAGTTCGCCGGCGGCACGCAGGGCGCGCCACTCCCGGCCCCCGACGGCGACGTACTCCTCGGGGTGGGTAAAGGCCAGAAACGCCGACGCGACGGCGATGTCGACGCCAGTTAACCGCGTTAACGCTCGAAGTTTACCCTCCCGATCCGTTGCCGCCGCCGCGCCGGTGATGGCGTCGACCATCTCCTCGTAGTCGTTGTCGAGGAAGCGTTCCTCGGCGCGCCGTCGCTCAGCGTCCGGAATCGACCGGCGGCGGTAGTACCACTGCACGACCCACTCGGCGTCGCGTCGTCCGTACTCCCCGGCGGCGAACGCCCGGGGTAGCGTCTCGGTGTGCTCCCGTTCGACCAGGTCGAACGGTTCTTCGCGTCCGTACTCGTCGGCCAACTCGTCGACGGTCGCCTGCGTGAGGGGGGCGACGTCTTCGTCGACGGTCGGTCCGTCTCGGTCGCTCATACGGGTCCGTACTCGCCGCGACGGGTGAACGTTTCCGTTTTCCCAAATATCTACGTGTACCGACTCGAAGTGCCGACTGAGCGGTTTTCGCACGGTACTCGATGACAACATTGATGTTCGACCGTCCTGATTTTTACACACAATGTCATCAGAATCAAGCGACGAATCGGACGGGCCGACCAAGACGATCTGCCCGTACTGCGGGGTGGGCTGTGGGATCCAGATCGCACAGGACGACGAGGGCGAAGTCACCTTCCGTCCGTGGGGCGACGCGCCGGTCAACGAGGGGAGCATCTGCATCAAAGGCGGCGCGGCGACGCAGTCCGTCAACCACGAGGACCGACTGACCGAGCCGCTCATCCGCGACGACGACGGCGAACTCCGTGAAGCCTCTTGGGACGAGGCCTACGACCTGATCGTCGACGAGATGGAGCGCATCCACGACGAGCACAGCGCACAGGGCATGGGCTTTTACGGCTGTTCGAAGGCCATGAACGAGGAGAACTACCTCATCCAGAAGCTCGCCCGCCGCTACGGAACCAACAGCGTCGACACCTGTACGCGGATGTGCCACTCCTCGACGGTGTACGCGCTGCGCAACAGCCTCGGCGCGGGTGCGATGACCAACAGCATGGAGGACTTGGAGGAGGCGGCGGACGTCTTCTGGATTCAGGGCGCCAACCCCGGGGAACAGCACCCCATCGCCAACAGCCAGTACTTCCGCCAGGCCGTCTTGGAGGAGCGACCGTCATTCAGGTCGACCCGCACGCGAACAAGACGACGCGGTCGTTCGACATCGACGAGACCGACCGTCACATGCACCTCCAGCTGGAGCCGGGCACCGACATCCCCCTGCTGAACGTCGTCATCAAGACGATTCTGGAGAACGACTGGCTCGACGAGGAGTTCATCGCGGAGCGCACACAGGGCGTCGACGATCTGAAGGAGACTCTCGAGGACTTCGACAAGGAAGCCGCCGCCGAGGAGTGTGGCGTCCCCTCGAGGACATCGAACTCGCCGCCGAGAAGTACGCGATGGCGAACAACGCGGCCATCTTCACCGGCATGGGGATGAGCCAGCACACCTGTGGCGTCGACAACGTGCAAAACGAGATCAACCTCGCCCTGATCACGGGCAATCTCGGCCGACCGGGAACGGGTGTCAACCCGCTGCGCGGCCAGAACAACGTCCAGGGCGCCTCCGACGTCGGTGCGATGCCGAACGTTCTCCCCGGCTACCGACAGGTCGACGACCCCGAAATTCGTGCGGACGTCGAGGAGGTCTGGGACTTCGAGATTCCATCCGAACCCGGTCTGACGAACGTCGAGATGTCTCACGAGATCGGTGACACGATCCACGGGCTCTACATCATGGGCGAAAACCCCGTGATGAGCGAACCCGACACCAACCAGGTCGAGAAGCGTCTCGAAGAACTCGACTTCATGGTGGTTCAGGACATCTACGAGACCGAGACGGCGGAGTACGCCGACGTGATCCTGCCCGCGACCTCGTGGGCGGAGCGCGACGGGACCGTCGTCAACACCGACCGCCGCACCCAGCGGATGCGCGGCGTCGACAAAGTCCACCCGAACACGAAACACGACCTCGACATCCTCTGTGACGTGGGTCAGCGGCTCTTCGACGACGGGTCCTTCGACTTCGAGGGTCCCGAGGAAGTGTTCGAGGAACTCCGCCAGGTCGCGCCCATCTTCCACGGGATGACCTACGACCGCCTCGGCGAGGAGGGTATCCACTGGCCCTGCCTCGAACCCGGCGACGAGGGCGATCCGTACCTCTACGCGGACGGTTTCACCACCGAGAGCGGCTACGGACAGATCGAGGGCGTCCGCCACCAGCCGCCGAAGGAGACGCCCGACGAGGAGTACCCGCTCATCCTCACTACGGGCCGCATCATCGAACACTACAACACGGGGACGATGAGCCGGCGGTCCGAGACGCTCAACCGTGTCGAACCCGAGAACTTCGTCGACGTCCACCCGAACGACGCCGAAACGTACGGCGTCGAGGACGGCGACTACGTGACGCTCAAGTCCCGTCGCGGCGAGATCGAGGTCCAGGCTCGCGTCACCGAGGACATCAAGGAGGGCACCGTCTGGACGACGCCACACTTCGCCGACTCCGCGGGGAACCGGCTGACCAACGACGTTCTCGACGAGCGCGCGAAGATTCCGGAGTACAAGGCTGCTGCCGCCGAGATAGAGGTCACGGTCGAGGCGGACGCCGACTCCACCGACGCGCCGGCGGACGACTAATACGGAGCGTTGTAACCGTTTCCCGACCGGTCGCCGTCGCGTGTCGGTGAGTCGCCAGTACTGGCTTGCGACGATCCGTACAACGGCGCCACGCGGTTTTTTATCGCTCGTTCAGGTCTTCGATCAGGCGGACGTTGCAGTCCTCACACGTCGCCATCAGTACCCGTTCGGACTCGGTACAGCAGGTTTCGACCGTCTCTGTCTCCTGATCGTCGAGGGACCCGCCACAGAGCGGACAGGAGCCGAGATACTTTCGGAGGTCCCGAAGCGTCGCTTCCCGTTCGTCGGCGTCGAGCGACGTCCACGGCTCCCGGCCTCGCTCCTCGAGCACCGACGCGGCCGCGACGTCGGCCAGTAGCGCGGACTCCGAGAGCCACTGTCGCAGGCCGCCGTCGACGACGTAGGCCACGTCGCCGGGGACGCTCGACGCCTCGTCGACGCCCAGTAGCGCCGCGACGTCGTCGTCGCTCACCCCGTCGGTTCGCATCGACGCGATCCGGTCGTCCCACGCCGACGCGAAGCCGTCGATCAGACGCCCACCCTCGGGTGTCGCCCGGACGGCCACCCCCTCGACCGGCCGTAGCGTCTCACGCAACTCGAGTTCCTTCCCGAACCGTTCTAAGAGCCACGGTGGGAAGTACCGCACCGTGAGCGTCGGCGTTCCGGGTACGAGGTAGCCGCGGAAGTAGATGGCACCAAGGCCGCCGACGAGGACGACCAGTCCGCCGAGTGGCGTGAACACGAACGTGGCGACGGCGGCGGCGACGAGCGTGAGACAGACGTTCACGACGGTACACGGGAGACAGCGATTCTCGCCCGTGTACTCCGGACGGCGCAGACGGTCGCCGACGGCGGTGAGTTCGTTACGCATCGCTGTCCGGTAGGGTGTACACCTCGAAAAAAGCTGTGTGCGAAGCCGACTACTCGTCGCTGTTGCGCCGCAGTGCGCCGTAGGCGCCGGCACCGATGGCGGTCACGGCCGCGCCGACGCCGAAGCCGGGGCCGCCGCCGCTCGTCTCGTCGCCGCCGTCGCCGCCGTCGCCACCGTCGCCACCGTCGCCGCCGTCGCCGCCGTCGCCGCCGTCGCCGCCGTCGCCACCGTCGGAGGTTTCGGTGGGCGTCGCCGTCGCCGTCGCCGTCGCGCCGCCGGAGACGTTGAACTCGCCGCCTTCGCCCATGTGTTCCTCACAGAAGTACTCCGCCAGGTTGGCGGGTGCCTGGAACTGAATGGTCCGCGTCTGTCCCGTCTCGAAGACGTACTCGCCGCGGCGCACGACGCCGTCGTCGGTCGTGACGACGAGGTTGTGACGCGCTGGCAGCCCCTCGCTCTCGGGGTTGTAGCTGTTGGTCCACTCGATTGCGTAGCGGGTTCCAGCCTCGACCTCGAGCGTCGGATTGGTCGTCCCCGCGATGCTGGAGGGCGCACGACCGACGAAGCCGTCCTCGGTCAGTTCGAGTTCGAAGGTCGTGTCTACCTGCGCTGTCGCCGATCCGACGGCCCCAGCCAGTCCAGCTGTCGTTGCTGCAGCACCGATCAGGAACGTTCTTCGCGTCGCCATGTCCGATCCGTGTATCCCACATCAAATAAAATTACGGGATATTATCCCTGAGTTTCACTCTCACAGTATCTAAATACGCTGTCATCGCACCGTGAAAAAACGGGATCGTGGCGGGACTCTACTCGCTGAGGCCGAAGACGGCGACGGTGCTGCCACGGCGACCGCCGTGGAGCCAGCCGGAGCCGCCGACCTGAACCGCGACGTACTGTTTGCCCTCGCCGGGGTCGTACCAGCTCGAGAGCGACGAGCAGATCGGCGCACCGAGCTGGAACTGCCAGAGACGGTCACCGTTCTCGCCGTCGTAGGCGACGATGTTGCCGTTCTGGGTACCCGTGAAGGTGAGGCCAGTCGCGGTCGTGATCGAACCGCCCCAGAGGTAGTCGCTGGTCTGGTCGGAGGAGATCCAGTCGCGCCAGACGCGCTCGCCGGAGACCGGATCGACGGCCACGATGGCACTGAGGTTGCCGTTCCAGTTGTCCGGCGCGTCGACGTCGGGCCAGTCGTTGAGGCCGCCGCCCCAGTAGGTCTGACCGGCTTCGTACTGCGCCTCTTGCCAGAAGATCTCGTGTGGCGCGTTGTTCTGGTTCATGTACACCAGCCCCGTCTCGGGGTTGTAGGACGGGGCTGCCAGTCGTTCCCACCGTGCGCACCGGGGACGAAGGCGACCCGACGGTCCTCGTCGGCGTGCGGGACCATCTTCCACATGTTGATGTGCTGGGTCGTCTCCTGAGAACGCTCGAGCAGGCGGCCGTTCCCGGCGTCCATCGTGTAGACCCAGGCCGTCTTGCCGGGGCTGATGACGACGTCGCGCGTCCCGTCGCCCATCTCCATGTCGTTGACACGGATCTTGGGCGCCGAGGAGTCGTAGTCCCACACGTCGTGGGGCGACTCGCCGTAGTGCCACTGGACGGAGCCGTCGTCGGCGCTGAGGGTGAGCGTCCCGATGGTGTAGCGGTTCGGACCAGGACGGACCGTGCCGTCGAAGTCCGGACCGGGGTTGCCGACCGGAGCGTGGATCATGCCGCTCTCGGGGTCGAGCGTCGGCGTCATCCACACGGTACCGGCACCGTGCTCGTGGGAGTCGCCGGCCCACTCCTCGGCGGGCGTCGTGTTCGTGCGCCAGATCTCGCTGCCGTCGTCGGGGTTGAGGGCAGCGACGAAGCCGCTGACCCCGTACTCGCCACCGGCGGAGCCGGTGATGACCTTGCCCTCGTGGACGATAGGGGCCCACGTGGCGGAGTAGCCGATCTCGTGGTCACCGGTCGAGGTGTACCACTCCTCTTCGCCGGTGTAGCGGTTGAGCGCCACGACGCCGGAGTCGAGGGTGGTCATGTAGACCTTGTCGCCGTGGACGGCGAAGCCCCGGTTGTTCGCGTCACAGCAGAGAAGCAGCCCCTGCGGGTTCGCGTACGTGTAACTCCAGAGCGTCTCGCCGGTGCGGGCGTTGATCGCTTTCGCGTGGTTCGGCCCGTTCGTCTGGTACATGACCGGCGGGTCGCCGGGCACGACGATCGGCACGCCCTCCATGCTGGAGGCGACGCCGCTCTGGACCAGATACTCGAGTTCGAGGTCCTCGACGTTCTCTGGCGTGATGACGTCGGCGGTCGTGTGGCGCTGCTGTTGATAGCCGCCGCCGTACATCAGCCAGGACGTCGGGTCCTCCTTCGCGGAGGCCTCCCGCATCTCCTGCGTGACGTCTTTCTCCGGGATCTGGTCGATGTCGAACTGCTGCGTGATCGACTCGTCGGGGAGATTGGTCAGCGTGTAGCCGTCCTCGACCTCCACCATCTCGATGTTCTGTGCCGCCTGTACCGCTTTGTCGTGTTCGTGAATGCTAGCCATGCGTTACGCACCTCCCGTGCGCGGGGCGCGCATTTCGTCCGTGATGCGCATCACGTCGTTCGTCAGATCTTCCTGTCCGACGATCATCATCGCCGCTCCAGCCGACAGCGCGGCGGTCAGCTGTGCGTCGCTGAGTTCGCCGGCGCCGGCGAGATCTTCGGCGGCGTTGGCGAGCAGATGCAGTCCGGCGTACATCTGCTTGAGGTCCCCGTAGTTGTTGTCGAGGATGGTGTCCGTCAGGAGTACCTCGTTCTGCCAGAGGTACGTGTCGAGATAGTCCGTCCACAGGAGCGTGCCGGCCGCCGCTCGCTGCTGGAGCGGGGCCACGTTCGCTGGGTCGAACCCTTCGACGCCGGCCGGGATGTTCTTCGTCGGCACCCACATGGCCAGGCGTTCTTTGTTGTTGACGACGTTGACCATCGTCGAGGTCAGCTCCGCCTCGGTGTACCCGATCTCGAGAAGCGCGGACGCGAGCGGTGCCGTGTTGATGAGCTCGCGAGCCGTCGCACCGATGTGCTCGGGCGTGAACTCCGGCAGGTGCTCCTCGGCGCTCTCGAAGAAGCCGACTTCGACGAGATGCTCGTGGATCGCCCAACCGGGCTCGGCGAGTTCCTGATACGCTGTACTGTCCTCAGCCGGGACCCCCATCGCACGGAGTTCCTCGAGCTGAGCGATCTGTTCTTCCAGGGCGGCGAGTTCGCTACTCAGCAGACCTGCGTCCAGTTCCCCGGTCAGGTCTTCGCTGATGGCCTCGCCCATCGCGGCGAGTTCCCCCGCCGTTTCCCCTTCTACTTCTCCCCTGAGGTCGCTCAGGGTGAACTCACTACCTGCTGCCACTGCGCCGGTCAACCCGACGACCTTGAGGAACTGTCGGCGATCCTCCTGGTCGATCTGGGGCATTCCGTTTACATATTGCGACATGCCATACCACTCCGTAAGTAGCGTAGGAATTGTCTATATTTAACTTTGTGATATATTTCACAATTGAAAACGTAAATTAAATATGATTGAGTATGTGTCTATAGCGCAAACATCCGCTGGCGATAGAATGGCGGCGTCTACCCGCCGTTGCCGAATTTGTTCGGGCTATCGGACGACGATCGTGCCGATCATGCCCGACGCCGCGTGCGGCACGCAGACGCGTGTACTCACCCGTCGTTTCGAAGGTGTGCCGATAGGTGGTACCGGCCTCGTTGAGCGAGACGTGGTTGATGTCGTCGCCGGAGATGTCGTAACTCGCGAACGGCTCCGCCCCCTCGGGCAGCGAGACTGCGGAGTGTGCGTCGGGGTGGCCCGACACGTTGTGGCCGCCGGATTCGAAGACGAACTCGACGGTGTCACCCTGAGAGACGGCGGTGTTGTCCGGTTCGAACTGCAGGCTCCCGCCCGGCCCGACGGCGATGGTCGCGTCCGCCTCGCCGGCCGGCGTCGAGGTGGCCGTCGCCGTCGCCGTGGCCGTCGGCTCCGGCGTCGAGGTGGCCGTCGCCGTCGCCTCGCCCCCGCCGTCGCCGCCGTCGCCGCCGTCGCCGCTGTTTCCACCGGAACACCCCGCTAGCCCGGCGAGGACGACACTGCTGAACGTGGCTGCGAATTTTCGCCGCGACAGGAACTCCTTCGGCTGCTTTGAGACCATCGGCTCGAACTTCGGTTTGCATCTAATAAACCTAATGAAGTCGCGGCAGGGACTCCCACGCATACGGCCGAACGTGTGGGATACGAAACACCATCGCGCTCGCTCGCCTGCAGTTTATATATGGCTCGGTGCCAAGGGTCGACCGTGCGAGTTCGAGAGTTTCCGGTCCTCGGCGACGAGGACGAACGAGTGGTCGAGGCGTTCGCCGCGGGACTCGACCGCGAGGCGGCACGCGTCCTCGCCTACCTGGTCGGCCGGGAGGACTCCGACCGGTTCTCCGGCGAGGCCGCGTCGCGGTTGGCCGTCCGCGTCGGCGTCGACCTGGGCCGCGGCCGCGTCTCCGACGTGCTCTCTACGCTCACGGACCGTGAGCTGATCACCGAAACGACCGTCGAGAGCGAAGCGCCGGGGCGCCCCCCGAAGGGATGGCGCGCCGACGCCGGCCACGACGAGACGCTCGCCCGGGTGCGCGCCCTCCACTCCGCGGCGCTGCTGGATCGGGCCGCGTCGGTCGCCGCGACCCTCGGGAACGACGTCGACGTGGACGTCGGCACTCCCGCCCCGGACCGGGACGCGGGAGTGGTCGACGTGGGGCTGAACTGGGAGCCGAACGGTCTCCACGCCCCCCTGTTCGCGGGGGCGTACGCCGACCGCGGCGTCGACGTGACCCTCTCCGGGCGTCGTGGGTCCCATGCCGCCCTGTCGGCCGTCGCCGACGGCGACGTCGACGTGGGACTCACCGGCGCGGCGACGTTCCTCCGCGCGAACGCGGACGGCCACGACGTGATTCCGCTCGCCCTGTACTACCAGCGAGCGATGGTCGTCCTCTACACCACGCGGGAGACGTTCGGCGGGCCACTCCGGAGCGTCGAGGACGTTCGGGGGCGCCGGGTCGCCATGCCCGACGGCTCCGAAACCGGTGCGCTCGGCCGCCTGTTCCTGTCACAGGCCGGCGTCGTCGACGACGTGACAATCGTCCGTGCCGACGGGGAGGAGCGGGCGGCGTTGCTCGACGGCGACGCCGACGTGGCGACCGGCGTCTTCACCGACCCCCTGGAACTGGAAACCGACGGGCACGACGTGGACTCCGTGCTCGTGGCCGACCACTTCCCGGTCCCCGGCCCCGCCTTCGTCGTCCGCCGTGAGACGCTCCGGGACCGCCCCCACGCACTCCGGGGTTCCTCGAGGGGGCGATGGCCGGGTGGACCGCCGCCCGACTCGACCCCGCGGCGGCGGTGGCCGACCTGGGTGACCGTAGCGACGAGTCTGCCGCGGTGGAACGCCGCAAACTCGAACAGGCCCTCGACCGCTTCGCCGGGAGCGACGACGTCGAGAAGAACGGTTGGGGATGGCACTCCGCCGAGACGTGGCAACGCCTCCGGATCGCCCTGAAACAGGCGGACGCACTATGATCTCGGTGGAGAACCTGTCGGTTTCCTACGGCGATCTGCGCGCCCTCGCCGACGTGTCCCTCGACGTCGCGGACGGCGAGTTCGTCACGGTCCTCGGTCCCTCGGGCTGTGGCAAGACCACGCTCCTGCGGACCATCGGCGGACTGGAAGTGCCAACGACTGGCGAGGTAACCGTCGACGGTGACCCGCCCGAAGTCGCCCAGGCGGACGCCCGCCTCGGGTTCGTCTTCCAGGAACACACCCTCCTCCCCTGGAAGTCGGCCATCGAGAACGTCACCTTCCTTCGGCGGATGGCGGGCAAGGACCCCGATCCGGAGGGGGCTCGCGACCTGCTGGCGACGACCGGACTGGACGGGTTCGAGGACGCTCGCCCCGGTGAACTCTCCGGCGGCATGAAACAGCGGGTCGCCATCGCCCGGGCCATCCACCTCGGCGCCGACGTGTTGCTCATGGACGAACCGTTCGGCGAACTCGACGAGATTACGCGGGACGAGATGAGCGTCGAGATCCTCCGTCTCTGGCGCGAGAACCGCAAGACCGTCGTGTTCGTCACCCACAGCGTCCCCGAGGCGGTGTTCCTCGGCGACCGCTGTGTCGTCGTCTCGGGTGCCGCCGATCCCGCCGATCCGACGGATGGCGACGACGCACCCGGTCGGATCGTCGCCGAGTTCGAAGTCGACCTTCCGCGCCCCCGAGACGAGTCGGTGTTCGGCTCCGAGGCCTTCGGCGCGCAGGTCGCCCGGGTTCGTCGGGCGCTCCACGACGACGCATGAGCGTCGCCGAACGCGTCCCGTTCCCGGACGTCACCCTGCCGGTCGCGGGCCTCGTCGCCGCCGTCGTCGGCTGGTGGGCCGTCACCGTCGCCGTCGCCGTGCCACCCTTTCTCCTCCCCGCGCCGACCGACGTCGCCGGTCGCCTCGCCGGCAGTCCCGAACTCTACCTGTCCCACGCTACCGAGACGCTCCGGAAGGTGCTCGTCGGTGGCGTCGTCGGGGTGGCCGCCGGCTTCGCCATCGCGCTGCTCGTCGCCACCGTCCCCGTCCTCAAGCGAGCGATCTATCCCTACCTCGTCGCGATGCGCGTCCTCCCGAAAATCGCCGTCGCGCCCGTCTTCCTCATCTACTTCGGCGTCGGCTTCGGCACGGCCGTCCTCTTCGTCGCTCTCGTCGTGTTCTTCCCCGTCGTCGTCGGGACGACGGCCGGGCTCTCCCGCACGCCCGAGTCCCACCTCGACTTGCTCCGCTCCGTCGACGCCGACCCCGTGCGGACGTTCCTCGCGGTCCGCCTGCCCCACGCCCTCCCGGACGTGTTCGCCGGCCTGAAGCAGTCCGTCACCCTCGCCGTCGTCGGCGCCGTCGTCGCCGAGTGGATCCTCTCGAACGACGGCCTCGGCTCGCTGATCCTCGTCGCCTCCGAGAACGTGCAGGTGGACGTGATGCTCGCGGCGCTTGCAGTGTTGCTCCCCATCGGTCTACTCCTCTACGGCGGCGTGACGCTCTGTTACCGGGCGGTCACGTGGCAGGGAGATTAGCCCCAGTCCAGTCGCCGCTCGACCGCCGCGGGCACGAGGTAGAACCCGAGGCCGAGGAGCGTGAGGACACCGAGCGAGGCGAAGGTGGCACTCGTCTGCAGGAACTCGGCGGTGTGGAAGAGTTGGTAGCCGAGGCCGGACTGGAGGGTGAGAAACTCCGCGACGACGGTGCCGACGACGGCGAGCGCCGCCGCGAGTTTCACGCCGGCGAAGACGCTCGGTGCGGCCGCGGGTACCCGCACTCGGAGGAACGTTCGGACGGGTGGTGCCCGGACCGACCGGGCGAGGTCGGTGTACTCCCGGGGAACCGACCGAAGGCCGTCGACCGACGCGATGGCGACGGGGAAGACGGTCATGGTGGTGACGAGGGCCGCACGAGAGAGGACGCCGTCACCGATCCAGAGGAAGACGAGGGGGGCGATGGCGATCAGCGGCGCGATGCGAAGCGCGATCAGGTAGGGGTGAAGTACCGCCGCCGCCGCCCGCGATCCGACCATGGCGAAGGCGAGCGTGAGACCGACCACGACGCCGCCGACCAGACCGAGCGCCGCCGTCGTCGCCGTGACGCTCGCCGCCCCGAGTAGCGTGTCGCGGGTCGCGAGAACGGCCGTCGCCACGTCCGCGGGGGCAGGCAGGACCACGGCCGGCACGCCCGTCGCGGTTACGAACCACTGCCAGCAGCCGACGACGACGACGAACACCGCCGTCGGTGGCCAGACGTGTGCGAGCGCCGACCGCACGGCACCGCCGCTCGCCGTCGGCGTCCCGATGGTCGTGAGTCGTCGGTCGGATGTGGCCATCAGATCACGTCGGCGTAGGAACCCACGTACTCCGAGTCGGTGTCGAGGTAGTCGTTCGTCCAGACCGCGTTCGGGTCGACGTCGTCGCCGAGGGCGTCGGCGTCCGCGAGGGCGTCGTGGACGACGCTCCACGGTTCGGCCGTGCTCCACCCCCAGCCGTGTTCCCTGACGGCGTCGCTCAGCATGAACTCCGCGGCCATCGTCTCCCACTTCCGTCGTTGCTGCGCGCGCGATTCGGCGAGGACGCCGTTCGCCTCGATCAGCAGGTCCGTCGCCTCGTCCGGGCGCTGGTGTGCCCACGCGGCCCCCCGAGCGGTCGCCCGGAGGAAGGCCCGGACCGCCTCGGGGTTCGATTCGGCCCAGTCCCGGTTCGTGGCGATCACGTGCCCGTAGGAGGGTATCGCGTTCGCGACGGGGACGCTGTCGACGGTGTAATCCTGCGCTTCGGCGCTGATGGCGTCGCCGAAGACGCCGCCAGCGGCGTCGATTTTGCCCGACAGGAGCTGCTGGACCGTGTCGTAGCCCGTATCGACCATCTCGACGTCCTCGCGGACGCCCGCCTCCTCCAAGAGCAGGGCCGTGAGCCTCCGGACCATCCCCGGACCGGTACCGACCGTCTTGCCCGCGAGCTGTTCGACGTCGGTCAGCTCTCCGCCGAACGTCTCCCGGGTCGAGAACACCACGGCCGGACTCTTCTGCATGACGACCCCAACCGACTGCGGCGAGAGGTCCCGACTGTTGATGTTCAGCACCTGGTCGCTGCTGGTGACCGCGAACTCGACGTTGCCCAGACCGGTCTGCTTCGCGGAGAAGGTCGACCCCTCGCCCGTCTCGATGGTGTCGAGCGTCAATCCCTCCTCCTCGTAGAAGCCCTTGGCCTTCGCGGTGAAGTAGGGCACGTGGAGACCGCTCGGCTTCCAGTTGAGAAGTAGCGACGACTCCCCCGGAATCGGTGTCCCCGTGGCGGTGCCCGTCGGCGTCGCCTCCCCGCCGGCCCCGGCGTCGTCCGTCCCGCCGAGACACCCCGACAGCCCCGTCGCACCCGCCGCACCCGCCGCGACGAGAAACGACCGTCTCGTCGGTGTGGATTGCATACGCGGCTATCAGGACACGCACAAGATAAAAATTCCGGTGAAATATTTATTAACTAACTCCGATCTTGTCCTCCGGCGGCGACCACTCGAACTCCAGTTCGAGTTCAGCTGGCGGTGGGTCTCGCCCACGAACTCCACTTCGACCTCGATCGGTTCGTCGAACTCGAAGGGAATCTTCCACTCGTCGGTCGAGATGGTGAGGCGGGGTTCCGATTCGATCTGGTCGGCGAGGTCACGGAGAAACGCCGCCGTCGACTCCCGGGAGAGTCGAACCTCCCGTTCGAAGTAGCCGTCGGTGACGGTTCGTGGGCCGTCGTTCGCGTCCGGCAAATCGGCCATGGGGTGCTGTAAGAGGAGAGAGGTAAAATAGTGTGCGTCCCAAGGTCGGACGACAGATGTCTCTGTTCGACGTTCTCGGGAGCAAGGCGCGACTGCAGATCATCCGCGAACTGGCTACGGAGCCACGGTACGTCTCCGAACTCGCCGACCGCGTGGGGATGGACGGCAAGACGGCCGTCCACCACCTCTCGACGCTCGAGGACGAGGGCATCGTCGAGAGCTACCGAACCAGCCGACGCAAGTACTACCGACTGACCAAGCGCATCGAACTCCGCGCCTCACCCGAACCGGACCCCATGTTTCTCCTGCACGCCGACGACGTCGACGAGGCCGAGCGGTCCCGGTAGCTCCCGGACGCCACGCTCCCAGCTGTATGTATAATAATTCAATGGACGTTACTACTCGCGTACTAACATACATAACAGTCGACTGCTAGCGACGGGGCATGGTACGAACGCGGATGGTCGTCGGTATCGTGTTGTTACTGTCGCTGCTCGTCGCCTCTCCGGCCGCGTCCGCGGTCGCTCAGGATCTCGGGGTCGACGGCCCGGCCGGGACGGTCGTCGCACAGGACGCGGGCGAAGGGGGCGAGGAAGGCGAAGCGGGTGAAGAGGAAGAAGGCGGGATCGAGGGTGCCATCGAGGGCTTCATCGAGGCGCAGGGAACCATCGGCGCGGTGATCGTCCTTCTCGGCGGTATCCTCCTCCTGACGGCGTGTACGGAGAAACTCATCAGCTACCTCGCCCGTGCGTCGCTCAACATGAAGATGTCGCTGTTCGCGCTCGCGATCATCTTCACCGGCTTCGAGTTCGACGACACGATCCTCGCGCTGGTTCTCTCCAGCGGCGGGCTGGAAGAGGCCGCACTCGGGACGGCACTCGGCACCGGCCTGGCGATCATCGGTATTACGCTCGCGGTGGCCGCGATCATCAAACCGTTCCCGGTCGACTTGCCGACGGACTACATCGTCATCTTCGGACTCGCGCCGCTCATCCTCGTCCCGTTCGTCCTGCTCGGGACGCTGACGTTCGTCCACGGCGTCGTCCTGACCGCCTTCTTCGTGTTCGCGTTCGCGTACTTCATCGTCCGCGAACGGCAGCGCGACATCCCGGTCTTCCGAAACACCGAACTCGGACAGGAACTCGAGGATCTGCGAACCGACGGTGGGATGGCACGCCCCAACTCGGTCGAGGAGATTCCCGAAGACCGTCTCCTCGGTGACCTCGCCAACTCCGGCATCGTCTGGATCGGCCTCTCCATCCTCGCGCTCGCGGGTATCGTCTTCGCTGCAATGTTGCTCGAAGGCGGGTCCGAAGTCGTGATCGAAGGGTTCGGTATCGAGGAGACCGTCTTCGGGGCGACGTTCCTCACACTGATCCTCACGTTCGAGGACATCATGCTCACCATCGAACCGGTCCGCCGTGGCTTCCCCGAGATCGGCGTCGGCAACGTCATCGGAAGCGTGCTGTTCTCCGTGACCGGCAACATCGGCGTCATCATGTTCCTCAGCGAGGTGGACATCTCGTCGTCCGTGCTCACGTTCCACCTCCCGGCCATGATCATCGTGACCGCGCTGGCGGCCTACTTCTTCTACGAGGGGGAGATGAAGCGCTGGCACGGCTACCTGCTCGGCGGCCTCTACGTCGCCTACTGGGTCATCGCGCTCGTCGTGTTCAGCGGCGTGCCGATCGGGGAGTAAGGCGGGTTCGTCGACGCTTTTTTGACGCCGATCCGTCGGTGAGCGACCGCTCGGTCACACCACGTAGTTCGCCACCCAGTACGCGGCGTACGCGGTGAGCAGGATCACGCCCGTCGGCCGGCCCACTTTCCCGCGGTAGAAGGCAACGGCGACGACGAGGAGTGTCCCGAAAAAGAAGGGCCAGTGGACGGTGACGACGGTCCCAGACGTGTTCAGGGGATGGACCATCGCGATCAGCCCGGCGTTGGCGCTGACGAAAAACAGCATACTCCCGACGACGTTGCCGACGCCGATGTGAGGGTGCCCCTGCCGGACGGGTTCGACCGTCAGGAACAGCTCCTCGAGCGACGCGATGAAGCTCATCACCGTCGCGCCGAAGGCGAGACCGGTCACGCCGAGGAGCGTCAGGAGCGCCTTCGCCCCCTCGACGGCGAGTTCGGAGCCGACGGTCATGCCGACGATGGCGACGACGGCGACACCGAGAAACGCCGGTCCCTCGTACTTCTCGGGGACGCGCTCCTCGACGAGTTCGTCGACGTCGAGGTCCAGATCCACGTCTAGGTCGAACCACTCCCCGCCCTCCTCCCCTCCCTCGTCACCGCTTTCGGCCGTGGTCTCGTGTTCCTCCTCCATGATCTCGACTTCCTCGGCCGAGAGGTAGCGGGTGTCCGTGTAGCGTTCGAGCGTGTAGATGATGGCGAGGTAGGGGAGGAACGTCGCGGTGAGGACGACGCCGTCGAACCGGGAGAGGGTACCGTCGAGGGCGAGGCCGAAAAAGAGGAACGGGGCGAGCAGGGTGATGCCGAGGTAGTTTCGGGGGACGTCCGTCTCGAAGGGAACCAGCACGCCGGCGATGCCGACGGCCGCCCCGAGGATGAAGAGCGCCTCGCCGAAGACGGTGCCGAGTGCCAGGTCGGGTAACTGGTCGTACGCCGCCGCGATGCCGAGGATCACGTTCTCGAGGTCCGTCCCCGCGAGGACGACGGTCAGGAAGAACCCGGAGACGCCGAGGGCGAGCGCCCCCTCCGCGACGGCCTCGATGAACGCCTCGACGCTGACGATGACGACGACGACGCCGATCAGGAACAACGCGACCGACACCAGTTCGCCCGACAGTCCGAGTACCATGAGGGTTGACGGGGGATGCGCCCACCGCTACATAAATCCCATCCCACAGGTTCGACGCCCCGTCCCGCCGTCGACGGGGATGGCATCCCCCGTCGAGGTGTCTCCCGAACTTGAGCACGGCGACCCGGGGTGTCTCGTTGACGTCCGGCAGGACGGCGTTCGCGCTGACCGCGACGAGTGCCGCCGCCTCGTCGACGTCGCTACTAGTGGCAGTCATCGGGGCGGCGTCCCCGCCGAATCCGGGTCCACGCGGCGACGGATCGCGCGGCTCCGTACCCCGTCACCGGTGTCGGAAGTCCCGCCGTGGACGACTCCCAAACGGTAAAGTCGGTCCGTCTCGCGAGAGTGGATATGAACGGGTGCGCCGGCACCGGGAGGCGGTCGATTGCCGTCCACGCGGCCACGACTCCGCGGTCCGGGGTGGTGGGATGAGTCTCATCGCCGTCGTCGAACTCGACCATCCGGATCTGGCGCTCACGCCGACCATCCGCTCGGTGGACGCGTCGATTCAGGTGGTCTCACACACCGCGACCGACCCCGAGACGGGGATGTTCTTCTTTCTCGTCGAATCCGACTCCTTTCCCACCTTCGAGGCGACCCTCGACAGCGACCACACCGTCGAGGAGTCGATGCTGGTCGCCGAGGCGTCGTCGACGCGCATCTACCGACTCCGCCACACGCCGGGCACGAAACTCATCTCCCCGACCACCACCCAGATGGGGGGGCTCATGCTCGAAGCGGAGAGCACCGCAACCGGCTGGTCGGTGCGGATGCAACTCCCCGACCGCCGGACCCTCGGCACGCTCTGGGAGTACTGCGACCAGGAGGGCATCGAGTTCGACATCGATCACATCTACAGCCTCGACGAGTTCTCCGTCGACGACGGCGTCGGACTCACCGACGCCCAGCGTGAGACGCTGGTGACCGCCTACGAGGCGGGCTACTTCGAGGAACCTCGCGGCACGTCGCTCCAGGAACTGGCCGACGATCTGGATATCTCCCCGACCGCCGTCGGCGGCCGGATCCGCCGGGGAACCTCCCGACTCATCGCACGGACGCTGATCGAAGACGAGTGAGCGCCGCGGCCAGCGCAGTCCGGCGGTGCGGCGGATCACTGCCCGGTCGCCGACGGCCCGTCCGGGAGACGTGGTCCACGGCTACGGATATAAACGTCTCAGGTGAGACACCCGTAGAGCCAACGGACTGTACGCACACCCTCGATCATGGGCACTGCTACCACGGACCTCGACGAGATTCATCACGTCCACCACGACGTGGAGGGGGACGAGCGGTTGAGTTCCACCCTCGTCGACGCCGTCGCCGCACTCGCCGACACCGATCCCGCCGACCTGCCGCCGCTCGACTCCCGGATCAACGTGGCCGCCCTCGACGACCTCTGGGACACCGACGGCGCCGAGACACCGTCCGCCGGCTGCCTCACCTTCTCCTACGGTGGCTACGTCGTCGTCGTCCGCAGCACCGGCACCGTCTTCCTGCGCGAGACGGGCGACTCGTGAGTGTCTACATACAAATATAATGGCCTATTATTCTTTCTATTGATACGATATCGTTCGGGATGCGTTCGCGGGCCACACGGCCACTCGGAGACGCCTAGAGACACAAATACGTACTATATTCGAATATATATGTAGTATATTTCAGTTGTAAAACGAAATTCCGGCTGTTTTTGAGTCGTGTCTCCGTGGCGATACTGCAGTTTGCCGTTCTTCGTAGAACTTCTCTGAAATATTGACTAGTATGGGATATGGTACTTCTTCGCGACCGGTGGGATCAGACCACGGCCACGTGGTCGTCGCGGGGTTCCCAGAGCGCGCCGGTCAGCCGTCGATCGTGGACCGCTTCGAGCGTCTCGCCGACGGTCCAGCCCCACTCACTCGTCGCTGCGGTGACGGTTCCCAGGGGTGCGTCGGGGTCGGCGACGGCGTCGACGGCGGCGTCCAGGTCGGCCTCGGCCGGGAGGTGCTCCGGAAGTGGCGGGGGCCGTTCCCACTCCACGTCGTGGCCGGTGACCGCGTGGTGCCGGCGGAAAAAGCGCACCACGTCGTTCGGATCGTCGGTCGCCGTCCGCTCCGCGCAGTCGGGACAGCACGCGACGAAGGGGTCGGTGTCGCGAGTCATTACGCGTTGTACGCCTCCTGTGCGAGCCGGTGGAACCGGTGGAGCGTATGCTCGTTCGGACCGAGTTGGCCCTGGCCGAGTGCCCCGGACTGGAGGCCCGCGTACTGGCGCTCGACCAGTTCGAAATCCTCCTCTTGGAGTTGGCGGCTGGTTCGGACGAACTCCTCTTCCGCCTCGCTGAGTTCCGACTCCGCGAAGTAGTAGTCCGCGATCAACTGGAACCGCCCTTCGTCGATGGGGTCGATGATGTACGTGCCGTAGCCGTCCGCGGTGCCGTACATGTTGACGGTGAAGTTGGGCCAGAAGTAGTGGAACTGCGCTTCGTGTTCCTCGTGGATGCGCAGTTCGTCCTCCACGTCCTCCTCGTGGGTGTAGTGGAGCACCCAGTGGTAGTCGTTGACCTCCAGTTCCGACTCGTCGAGCTGGATGCCCGTGATCCAGTCCTGGTGGTTCGCCTGACAGTGGTCGCACTCGGAGTAGTTACCGCCGAACGTCTTCCAGTTGCACTCCACTTCGGAGACGTACCGACGGGCGTGTTCGTACTCCGCCAGGGGCAGCGACTCCAGTCGCGTCTTCAGCTTTCCGGCCTGTTCGGCGAGGGTGAGCGGCGGGTCGTCGGCGAAGTTGAGGAAGACCAGCGGGCCGATATCGTCGGTGGTGACTTCGAGCAAGCCGTTCTCGTCCGGATCGAGTCCCGACACGTCGTCGTCGTCCAGGTCCGGATTGAGACTCGCCTCCTCGAAGCTCCGGGGGGTACTCCGCAACTCGCCGTCGAGATCGTAGGTCCAGAGGTGGTACGGACACTGAATCCGCCCCATGGTTCCGGGATCGGTCATCGGCGTCTCCTCGACCATCTTCGACCCACGGTGCGCACAGACGTTGTAGAACGCGCGCACCTCGCCGTCCTCGTCACGTGCGACGATCACCTGTTTGTCCCCGACGGTCCGGGTGAAGTAATCCCCCGCGTCCGGGATACAGTTCTCGTGACCGGCGTAGATCCAGTAGCGCGAGAAGACTTTCTCCTTCTCCATCTCCCAGACGTCGGGATCGGTGAAGTACTTCGCCGGCAGGGCGTTCGTCTCGTCGGTGATGTCGGGGCTCACGGCGCTCACGTCCTCGACGCCATCGTTCCACCGTGTCATGTACAACCACGTCGACGGCCCGGGATCAAAGTCCCTGACCTGTCTCACGTGTGGTGCTTAAGTCAGCGGTTGCTGTTCCACAGCCGACACGACCGATACTTTGAACAACGCGGTGAAAAAACCGACATTTACTGGCTGTTTCGTCAAAAATGGGGCGTTGGAGTTCCTACTCGTCGAGTCGGCCGCGTCGCCACGCCTCGGTGTCGGCCACTTGGTTGAACGTGTAGATGTGGAGGCCGCGAATCCCGTACTCCGGGTCGTCGGCGTAGGGTGCCAGGCCGTCGACGAGGGCGTCGGGCGTGTACTTCCCGCGCGAGCCGACCAGTTGGCGGACGAAGCCGACGATGCCGCTCGTCTTCCGCAGGAAGCGGATCGAATCGCCGACGCCGACTTTCTGTGAGATGTTCAGCAGCCGCTGGTACTTCATGACCCCCGGAATCCCCACCTCGACGGGGAGGTCGATCCCGCGGTCACGGACCGTCTCGATCCAGCGACGGACTGCCTCCGGATCGTAACAGAGCTGGGTCGTCAGGTACGTCGCGTGGGGCGCTTTCTTCTCCATCGCCTCGGCCAGCGTCCGGTCGTCGAGGAAGTCGTGTCCCTCGGGGTAGCCGGTGATGCCCACGTCCTCGAAGTCGTAGTCGAGGCCGTCGAGGGCCACGAGGAGTTCGTGGGCCGACTCGAACTCCCCGACGGGGTCCTCGCGGTCACCGCCGGGGACGAAGATGTCGGTGACGCCGGCGTCGACGAGGCGGCCGGCGATGTCGTCGAGGTGGTCCTCGTCGCGCACGTAGCGTGCGGCGACGTGCGGGATGGGCTCGTAGCCGCGGGCGGCCGCCTTCTCCGACCACTCCACCGTCGCGTCGAGCCCGAGCTGTGGCGAGGCCGTGACGGCGATCTCGGCGCCGTCCGGCAGTTGCTCCATCTGGTCCTCGAAGCTGTCGAAGGGCATCAGTTCGAACCGGGGGTCGGTGAGCAGCGTCGATGCGCCGTCGGCGGAGTGGGTCGGTGTACTCAGAGACATGTGTCCGTCCAGGCTCGTCGATGGTTGGGCCGCGTGATGGATAGGGCTGTTGGGGCGTTACTCGTCGGCGTCCTGCCGGGCGTTCAGTTTCGCCTGCTCCCGGGCGCTCGGGTTCACGGACTCCTTGAACGGCACCTCCGCGACCGTCGCGTACGCGGGCTCGTCACCCTCGGCGTACTCGTCGGGCAGGTGCACCGCGAACTCGAGGTCCAGATCCTCCTCGTAGATTTCGTCGTTGAGGAGGGCGTCGGTCTCCGCCTCCAGTTTCTCCGCGGGCACGAAGCCGAGGCCGATGTTGGTTTCGAGGTCCGGGTTCCACCACGGCGAGGTCAT
This sequence comes from Haloplanus litoreus, assembly GCF_045690335.1. Taxonomy (GTDB): domain Archaea; phylum Halobacteriota; class Halobacteria; order Halobacteriales; family Haloferacaceae; genus Haloplanus; species Haloplanus litoreus. The sequence continues at coordinate 1,099,149 of NZ_CP147874.1, forward strand.
GTAGCCACACTCCTTGCCCGTCTCGGGATCGGAGACGATCCAGAAGTCCGGCGCGTAATCGCGGATCGGCTCGCCAGCGATCTTCAAGCCGACCATCTTCATGTTGAACGGGTACTCGCCGTTCTCGACCAGTTCCTGCTGGCGTTCCAGTTCCTCCTTGCCGACGTAGTCGGCTTCCTTGTCGTCGGGAACCTGATAACCGAGGTTGACTTGGAACGGCGAGGTTTCGTGGTCCATATCCTGGCCCCACGAGAGGATGCCCGCCGCGATCCGACGATGGTGACCGGGGGCGATCTGGCGCCCCCCGTGGTCTTTCACCGTCTCCATCACGGGATCCCAGACGCGTTCGGCGTTCTTGCTCGCGTCCTTGACGTAGATCTCGAAGCCCTTCTCGCCGGAGAAGCCGGTCTGGCTCACCAGTACGTCGCAGCCGTTGATCTCGGCGTCCATCAGCCCGTAGTAGGGGATGTCACTGACCTCCTCGCCGACGACTTCGACCATCACGTCCTCCGACAGCGGGCCCTGAATCTGCATCGGAGCCACGTCGATTTCGTCGATCTCCACGTCGAAGTCCATGCCGACGTTGACGCCCTGGAGCCACTGCATGAGCGTCGAGTCCGAGATGGAGAACCAGAACTCGTCCTCGGCGACGCGCAGGAGGATCGGATCGTTCAGGATGCCCCCGTCTTCGTTGCAGAGGATGACGTACTTCCCGTGCATCGGATCGATCTCCGTGGCGTCGCGCGTGATAACGTAGTTGGTGAGCGCCTCGGCGTCCGGCCCCTTGACGCGGATCTGTCGCTCGACCGCGACGTCCCACAGCGTCACGCTCTCCGTCAGCGCCTCGTACTCCTTCATCGCTCCCCCGTCTTCCGGTTCGACGAGGCCACGCGGGTGATAGATGCGGTTGTACACCGTACAGCGCCACGCCCCCTCCTCGTTGAACGACTTGTCGAAGAACGGGGACTTCCGGACGCGAGTCGAGACGAGCATCTCGATGCCCGGGTCACCGGTCTGTCGCAGGTTCCGCGGGAGCGTCCGATCCGACTGATCGATATCCGGATGGTTCGGGTGGTCGTCGAGCGTCGAGGGATCGTTGTGTGCCATCGACAATGAACGTCGGTCTCCGTATGTATAAGCGTGGACCACAGCTATTTGGGGGTTATAAGTCGTCCGCCCCGAACGCACGCGATCCGAACCCAGATTTTAACACGTATAGATCTGTTATCGTCGGGTTCCCGAACGCCTCGCGTGACGACCCAAGCATCAATATCTTCCCCCCCGAACCGCGGCGTATGAGTTCGAGCGACGAGCGACGCGACGTGATCGTCGTCGGCGTCGGCGGCATGGGCAGCGCAACGGCGTACCACCTCGCCAACCGGGGAGCCGACGTCCTCGGTCTGGAGCGATTCGACGTTCCACACACCCAGGGGTCCTCCCACGGCATCACCCGCATCATCCGGCGGGCGTACTACGAACACCCGTCGTACATTCCGCTGATCGAACGGGCCTACGAACTCTGGGACGACTTGGCCGACGAGACGGGACGCCCCGTGATCCATCGCACCGGCTCCATCGACGCGGCCCCGCAGGGGAACGAAGTGTTCGAGGGGTCGCGCCGGTCCTGTGAAGAACACGACATTCCTCACGAGGTGTTGACGGGCGCGGAACTGAACGAGCGGTTCCCCGGGTACAGCCTCCCCGACGACTACCGTGCGGTCTATCAGGAAGACGGTGGGTTCGTCGTCCCCGAGCAGTCCATCGTCGGCCACACCGAAGCCGCGCAGGCGGCGGGTGCCGAGATTCGTGCTCGCGAGGGCGTCTACGACTGGGCGCCGACTCCGGACGGGGGCGTTCGCGTCTGGACGGACAAGGACACCTACGAGGCGGATCGGCTCGTCCTGGCCGCGGGCGCGTGGAACTACAAACTCGCCGACGCGCTCTCCGGACTGGCCGTTCCCGAACGACAGGTGCTCGCGTGGTTCCAGCCGGAGACGCCCTCCCTGTTCGACCCCGACAGCCTCCCCGTGTGGAACATCGAGGTTCCCGAGGGCCGCTTCTACGGCCTGCCCATCTACGACGTCCCCGGGTTCAAACTGGGGAAATACCACCACCTCGACGAGTCGGTCGACCCGGACGACTACGACACCGACCCCGGTCCACAGGACGAGGTGCTCCTCCGCGACTTCACGGAGAAGTACTTCCCGGATGCCGCCGGGCCGACGATGCGACTCGCCACCTGCATGTTCACCAACTCCCCGGACGAGCACTTCATCCTCGACCGGTTGCCCGACCACCCGCAGGTGGTCGTCGGTGCGGGGTTCTCGGGTCACGGGTTCAAGTTCGCCACCGTCATCGGCGAGATTCTCGCCGATCTGGCCGCCGACGGCGACACCGACCACCCCATCGGGATGTTCCGCCTCGACCGGTTCGAGTAAAAAAACGTCGCAGGTGAGGCACCCGGAACCTTTTGACGGGTTCGGCGAGACGTACGGGACGTTCTATGAGTACGGATACCGCACTCCCGGAGTCGGCGCGGACCGTCGTCATCGGCGCCGGCGCCGTCGGCTGTAGCGTCGCGTACCATCTCTCGGAACTCGGCGCCGAGGACGTCGTCGTCGTCGATCAAGGTCCCCTGCCGGTCACCGGCGGGTCGTCGACACACGCTCCGGGCATCATGTTCCAGACGTCGCCGTCGAAGCTCATGACGAAGACGGCTCACTACACCGGTCGCCTGCTCTCCGACGCCGGCGTCTACGACGAGGTCGGTGGCATCGAAGTCGCCCGCTCCGAGGAGCGGATGGACTTCCTCCAGCGACGGGTCGAACACGCTACGGCCTACGGGCTCCCCGACCCGCAACTGCTGACTCCCGAGGAGGTCACCGATCACCTCCCGCTGGTGAACGAGGACGCCATCCTCGGCGGCTACTACTCGCCCACCGACGGCCGAGTCGACGGCGTCGCCGCCCTCCAGTGGTACATCGAGGGGTCGGACGCCGACTTCTACGGCCACACGTCGGTGACGGACCTCGACGTGGCCGGCGGCGACGTGACGGCAGTCGAGACGGACCGGGGTCGGATCGAGTGTGACCGCTGCGTGGTCGCCACCAACAACTGGGGATACCAGACCGGCAAGCTCGCGGGGGTCGACCTCCCCATCGCCCCCGTCGAACACCAGTACGTGGTCACCGAGCCCCTCGAAGAACTCGCCGGTGAGGCCCCCGCGACCCGCGTCGACACCGACGCCCTCGACGTGCCCGGCGACCGCCGCATCGCCGACGTGATGGGCAAGGCACCGAGCCGCCCGGTCGGCCGCGACCAGGACCACTCGCTTTACTTCCGCACCCACGGCGACAGCCTCGGCCTCGGTTCGTACAATCACGAGTCGCTCTCCGTCGACCCCGACGCCATGGGGAAAAACACCGAGGAGCGACAGGCGTCGGTCCACGACTTCACCGACGAGCACTGGGAGCGGGCGACCCACCCCGACCGCGACAAGTCGCCGAAGCGGGCCTTCGAGGAACTCCTCCCCGTCTCCGAGGACGCGGCGTTCCAGGCGACCGAGAACGGCATCTTCGTGTTCACCCCCGACGGCATGCCGGTCCTCGGCGAAACGGCCGCCGTCGACGGTCTGTGGACTGCCCTCGCCATTTGGTGGACTCACTCCGGCGGCTACGGCAGGATTCTGGCCGAGTGGATGGAGACGGGCGTGCCGAAACTGCCCGACGGCCCGGTCGATACGGGAGCTATCCACGTGAACCGGTTCGAACCCCACGCCGGGAGCAAGCCCTACTTCGTCGACCGGGGTGCGACGCGGTACCGTCAGGTCTACAGCATCGTCGAACCCAACTGGCAACCCGAGGACCACCGCGGCCTCCGCCGGAGTCCCTTCTACCACCAGCAGGACGAACTCGGCGCGGAGTTCGTCCAGAGCGGCGGGTGGGAGTCGGCCCAGTGGTACGAGTCCAACGCCGACCTAGTCGAGCGGTACGCGGACCGCATCCCCGAACAGGAGGGGTGGCAGGGAGTCAACCGCTCGCCCATCGAGGGTGCCGAACACCTCCACACCCGCGAACACGTCTCCCTGTTCGACATGACGCCGTTCAGTTCCATCGTCGTCGAGGGGAGCGACGCCGGTACCTTCCTCCAGCGGGTCTGCAGCAACGACGTCGACATCGACGTGGGGAAAGTGCGGTACTCCCTCCTCCTGAACGAGGGCGGGAACATCCTCGCGGACGTGACCGTCGTCCGCCTCGACGAGGACGAGTACATGGTGACCACCGGCGGCGGCAACTCGCCGGGCATCCACGGATCGTGGCTGAAGGAACACGCCCCGGAGACAGTCTCGGTCACCGTCGAGGAGGGTGGTCGCTCCACCATCGGGCTCTGGGGCCCGAAATCCCGACTCCTGCTCCAGCGAGTCACCGAGGCCGACGTCTCGGCCGAGGGCTTCCCCTACTTCTCCGCCAAGCAACTGTACGTCGGCGAGGTCCCCGTCGTCGCGATGCGAGTCTCTTACGTCGGCGAACTCGGCTGGGAACTGTGGGCGCCGGCCGAGTACGGCGCGCGCCTCTGGGAGACGCTCCGGGAGGCGGGCCAGGACCTCGACGTGCGCCCTATGGGCGGCGGGGCGCTGGAGTCGATGCGTCTGGAGAAGGGGTTTCGGCTCTGGGGGACGGATATCGACACCGACACCGACCCCTTCGCCGCGGGACTTCCCTTCGCGGTGGACATGGACACGGACTTCGTGGGTAAGGATGCGCTGGAGGATATCCGAGAGTCGGGCGTCGACAGTCGCATCGTCCCGCTCACCCTCGACGATTCGACGGATCGACTGTTGAGCGGGCGTCCCGTCACGAAAGACGGCGAGACGCTCGGCTACGTACAGGCCGCTGACTTCGGCTACAGCGTCGGCGAGTCCATCGCCTACACCTACGTGCCGAGCGAGTACGCCGACCCCGGGACCGCCGTTCGGGTCACCTGCGAGGGCGAGACGTGCGACGCCACCGTGCGCGAGGAGCCCCTGTTCGACCCCGGTCGAGAGAAGATTCTGCGCTAGCGGGCGCTCGTGCCCGGGGTGCTCGCTTTCGGGCCACAGTCGGCCGGGACACCCCCTCGGGACCCCAACTGCCGGCTCCGGATACTCCCGAAAAACACCAAGCTTTATCTGACAGAACGAGTAGGGGTCTATGTGGTATCCTGTCATGGTGGCGGGTACCTATGCCCACAGGACAGGGCGAGGGACCGCGCGTGACGGGAGACGGTCGCCGGATTGAACGGCGTACAGAACGACAATCGACGGTTCAGACACGAATATCCGACTATGAGCAACCCACCACACGCGGCCGGCAACGGCCGGACGGAGGCACGGTATGGCTGAGTCAGACGAGACGACCGGTGCGATGTCCGAGGGTCTGCAGGTGGAACTGTTCCACCCCGAATCCGACCGAGAACCCGGGGACACGAACATCCAGGCACTCGGGTTCGACATCCATCCGGTCGTCTTCCCCATCGCGCTCGTACTCATCGCGCTCTTTATCGCCGTCACGGTACTGCTCGGCGACCAGGCATCGGCCATGTACACGGCCCTGTTCAACTTCATCGGCGAGAACTTCGGCTGGTTCTACCTACTGTCGGTGAACATCTTCATCGTCGTCTTGCTCTTTTTCGCGTTCAGCAAGTACGGCAAGATCCGAATCGGCGGCGTGCAGGCCGAAAAGGAGTTCAGCGACTTTTCGTGGATGGCGATGCTGTTCAGCGCCGGTATGGGTATCGGTCTCATGTTCTTCAGCGTCTCCGAACCGCTGTACTACTTCCAGAACGTTCCGGGCTTTTTCGGCGCCGAAGCAGGGACGGGTGCCGCGGCGTCGGCGGCGATGGCCCAGACGTTCTTCCACTGGGGCTTCCACCCGTGGGCCGTCTACGGTCTCGTCGGCCTCGGTCTCGCTTTCTTCTCGTTCAACCGCGGCCTGCCTCTCACGTTCCGCTCTATCTTCTGGCCGTTGCTCGGTGACCGAATCTACGGCTGGCCGGGTCACGTCATCGACCTGGTGACGGTGTTCGCGACCCTGTTCGGCCTCGCGACGTCCCTCGGTCTCGGAGTCGCTCAGGTCAACACCGGCCTCTCCTACGTCGGCGGCGACCTCCTCGGTCTGTTCGCTATCCCCTCCAACACGACCGTTCAGATCCTCCTCATCGCGGGGATCACCGCTATCGCGACCCTCTCGGTGGCGGCCGGTCTCGACGGCGGCGTCAAGCGACTGAGTACGCTCAACCTCTACCTGATGCTCGCGTTGCTCGGCTTCCTGTTGCTCGTGGGGCCGACGGTCTTCATCCTCGGCTCGTGGGTCGAGGGTCTCGGCACCTACTTCAACAACATCCTCGCGCTCGGCTTCTTCCGTGGTACCCTCTCTCCCGGTGGCGATACGGTCACCGCGTGGACCGTCTTCTACTGGGGCTGGTGGATCGCGTGGTCGCCTTTCGTCGGTATGTTCATCGCCCGTATCTCGAAGGGACGCACCGTCCGCGAGTTCGTTCTCGGCGTGTTGGTGCTCCCGGCGATGTTCTCCACCATCTGGCTGTCCACCTTCGGCGGGAGCGCGTTGTTCAACTCGCTCGTCGGCAACGGCGCGGCGCTGCAGACCTACAACGAGGTCGGACAGACCGTCGCCATGTTCGCCATGCTCGAACAGTTCCCCCTCGGCGCGGTGTCGGGTATCCTCGCCACCCTCCTCGTTATCACCTTCTTCGTCACTTCCTCCGACTCCGGATCGCTGGTCATCGACCACCTGACCTCCGGCGGCAAGCACGACGTCCCGCGGACCCAGCGCATCTTCTGGGCGGTCACCGAGGGCCTCGTCGCCGCCATCCTGCTCTGGGGCGGTGGCCTCGGTGCCCTGCAGACGGCCGCTATCACGACCGGGCTGCCGTTCGCCGCCATCCTCTGTCTGATGTGTTACACCGTCTACCTCGGACTCAGCAACGAGTACGAGATCCTCGAATCCGAGGAGTTCGCCGAAACCATCGAGGAACTCACCGACCGAGAGAACGTCGACGTGGTCACTGCCGGCGACGAGATGGTGACTGACGTCAGGGAGGGCGACGACGCGGCCAGCAGCGACTGACGTCGGGTTCGGTTTTCACTCCTCGACGACGCGTTCGACCTGCCGCGACGCGTGGACCCACCGCCGCGTCGGGCCGCCAAGTCCGGTCGCCGCCAGCAGTATCCAGACCACGAGCGCCGGGCCGAGCGGGAGCGCCAGCCACACCAGGCCACTGATGCCAGCGCCGACGAGCGGACCGGTCCACGTCCACTCCCCGTCGAGCACCGACACGACGGTCGTTCCGAGGACGACGAACCCGGCACCCGAGACGGCCAGCACACCGCCGACGCCGAGCACCACCGCCGCCGTTCCGAGGCCGTTTCCGAGGCGGAACGCCTGAGCGAAGCCGTAGGCCACCACGAGCCACCCGACCGCCGCCGCCGCCACGCCGTAGACCGGTGTCCGCTTCGGCCGTGCCAGCGTGGCGTCGACGGCCCGGTCGACGGCGCCGGGCCAGCGGTACCGGAGCGCCGCGCCGACGGCGAGGACGAGGAGTGCGGACGCCACCGCCCGGAACGGGCCGGCGTCGGCGAGGGCGCTCACGTCCGCGGTGCTCCACCCGAGGGGAGAGACGGCGGCTGCGCCCCACGCCCACGTCGACCGGCGACGGGAGTTCGACACGGGCCACCGTTGTGGGGGCGCCGAGGAAAGCCTGTCCCCGACGAGCGTTTTATGCTCGTCGCACCCCTACCTCCGCCGTGGTGGCCGACGATTCTCACGGTCTCGTGGCGACGCTCGGTGCGTTCGGGAGCCGACTGGTCGCCCCGCTCAAGTGGCTCCTATACGAGTTGCTCGCGCCCCTTCGCGCCGGTGACGGTCCCAACAAGTTTCGGCTGTCGAGCGTCGAGACGCACACGACGACCATCGATGGTGACACCGGCTGGGTGTATCGACCGCCGGCGACGGTCCAGTGTCCCGACTGTGGGACCGCGATTCTGCAGGCCGATCCACGGGACCCCATCGACTGTCCGTCGTGTTCGGTGTCGCTTCCGCCCGAGCGGTTCACCGAGCTGGAACTGCTGGCTCTGACCTGTCCGATCTGTCGAACAGGGATGCAACACGGGCAGCGCCACCCCGAGGCGTTCGACGTGCCGGAGTGGGCGACCTGTCACAACTGCCAGTACCACTGGGAGTTCAAGCACTTCTACTGACCACTCACCGTCTGGACTTTTGATCCCGGGGCGCGTTCGGTCGGTGTGTCCACTCTGACCGACGGGGTTCCCACGCTGCTGGCGCTGGTGATCGTCGCGCTGTTCGGCGTCGCGTTGTGGGCGATGACGACGGGTCGTCTCGACGTGGCCGGGTTGTCGTTTCTGAGCGCGAGTCTGCTCATCTACCTCCGCGAGCGGTGGGTCCAGCGGGCGGCCGCGGACTAGTCGTTCACGGACTTGCGGACCGTGACGACTGGGACTTCGGAGGTTCGCACGACCTTTTCGGCCGTACTGCCGAGCAGCGCCCGGAACTTCCCGCGGTACGCGCTCCCGAGGACGACGACGTCCATCCGCTCCGACTCGGCGTAGTCGACGATTTCCTCGCCGGGCGACCCACTTCGGATCGCCGTGACGCAGTCGACACCCCGCTCGTCCGCCATCCCACAGAGTTCCGCCGTCACCTCCTCGCCGTACTCGCGGTACCGTTCGCGCATCTCGTCCTCGTCGTCTCTGAGGTACACCGTCCGTGGTGCGCCCGGGAGGTCGATGACGTACAGCGCGTGGATCGTCGCCCCACACGTGGCCGCGAGGTCGACGCCGTGTTCGGCGCCCTTCCGTGCCTCGTCACTACCGTCGAACGGGATCAGAACCTTGTCGTACATGGCGCTGCGCTCCGTACACATCGTTCTCCTGATGGGAGCAAATAACTTGGGGGACGGTAGCGTCCCGTGTCGCCCGGCGCTCGACGGCTCACTCGAGAATGCCGGTGAGAGGATCGTCGTCCCCGCGAACCGACCGACCGAGCAGACGGCCGCCAATGACCGCCGGGCTGACGACCGAGTCGGCGCCGACGGCGTCGAGTTTGTCGACGTGTCGTTGATCGCTCGCGGCGGCGACGATACGCACGTCGGGTGCGGCCTGTCGAGCGGCGACGATAGCGAGGGCGTCGCGGGCGTCGTCGTCGGTGGCGACGACCACCCCGCTCGCGGTGTCGATTCGGGCGTCCAGCAGCGGCCCCTCGTCCGTCGGATCGGCCGTCAGGACGTTCACGTCCCGGTCGCCGAGCGCCGACGCCACGTCGGGGTCGGGCGTCACGACCACCACGTCGGTCGTGTCTTCGAGTTCGTCGAGGAGCGGTCCCGTCAGTTCGCCGTGGCCGAGGATCAGTACGTGATCCTCGAGCAGTGTGAGTTCCGAGGCGGTCATGGTTCCGAAGGCACTGGAGATGCGTGATTCGAGGGCGGGGATGAGCAGCGACCCCGTGGCCACGGTGAACGCGCCCGTCCCGAGAACGATCACCGAGAGTGTGAACAGTTTCGTCACCTGCGTCGTCGGCGTCGCGTCGCCGTAGCCGACGGTCGTTCCGGTGACGATGATGTAGTAGAACGCGTCGGTCAGGGTCACGACGCCGGCGAAATCCGCCCGCATCGCGTAGGTTCCGACGGTGCCGTACACCTGCACCGCCACGAACGAGAGGAGGGCGGTGGTCTGAAACGGCGTGAGGTCGAGCGGTCGGTCGAATCCGCTCCGGTTGGCCGCCACCAACGGCAGGCCGACGGCCCCCACGACGAACAGCGAGACGTCGGTGGCGTCGCCCGTCACCAGCGGGACGGCGAGCAGGCCCGGGAACAGGGCGACTGCCCCGTACCACGCGAGGCGATAGCCCCCCCGCAACCCCGCGGCGGCGACGGTGAACAGGAACGCGCCGAGGACGCTGGCGAGTGGCAACACCGCGGCCACTCCCGGTGGGAGCAGTCCCGCGAACGGCCCGGTGGGGGTGACGGTCCCCTGACTGAGGTGCGAGAGCCCGGCGGTGAACGCGAGCACCGCCGCTGCCCCCGTCACCCACACCGCGGTCCGGGCGCCCGAGAACTCCCGCCAGTAGACCAGTGGCACCCGCTCGGGCCGGTAGAACAGCTCTTCGAGGGCCCGATCACTCGGTGGGTCCGGGGTGTCGCTCGCCACGGGGACCGATTCGTGTCGGAACGATAAAAAGTGTGAGTCGACGACACACCTATATCTCCGGCAGCCGACAGTTGGGGCATGGCGACTCAGGGTGCGAGCGGCGTCGAGCGGCTCGTTCGCGCCGCGCTCCTGCCGATCTGTGTCGTCTCGGGAGTGGTCGTCGTCTCCGGGTTCTTCTTCCCGTGGATCGTCGGCTCCGTCGTCTCCGGCCGGGGATGGCTCGTCGTCTCGCTCCTCTTTTTCGGGTCCGGACTGGCCTACCTCGCGCTCCTCCCCCTCGACACCCCCGACGACGCCGACGACCGGACCGGCGCACCCTACCTCCTCCGGGTGCGCCACGTCTCCTGGCGCAACTGGGCAAGCGGCTTCCTTGCGCGGCAGGATCCGGTCACGTTCGGCGTCTCCGTCGTCGTCCTCGCCGCCTTCTTCGCGGCCCGACTCGCCGTCCCCGCCGAGGCGGGTGCGGCGGTGGCCGTCGTGGAGGGCGTACTCTTCGACGAGTTCGGGTGGCTCTTCGTCGGAACCATGCTTCTGGCCGTGCTGTACTGTCTGGTCCTGCTTTTCGGTCCTTGGGGTGCGATCAAACTCGGCGGTCCCGACGCGGAGCCGACCTACACTTACCCGACCTACTTCGCGATGGTGTTCACCGCCGGCATCGCCGCTGGCATCGTCTTCTGGGGTCCGGCCGAGTCGCTGTTTCACTACGGCTCGCCGCCACCGGCGACGAACGTCGCGCCCCGCTCCGACGCCGCCGTCGTCGCTGCGCTGACCTACGCGGTCTTTCACTGGGGGATTTCCGCCTGGAGTGCCTACCTCGTCCTCGGCCTCCCCATCGCCTACTTCACGTACCGGCGCGGCGCCCCACTTCGAGTCTCGACCATCCTGACGCCCTTCCTCGGTGTCGACGGACTCGACGGCTACGCGGCGAAACTCGTCGACGTCCTCGCTATCTTCGCCACCATCGGTGGCGTCGCCACGTCCGTCGCCGTCGTCGGCCGGCAGTTCCTCGCCGGCGTCGGCTATCAGTGGGGCGTCTCCCTCGGCGGCGTCGGTGCCCTCCTCTTCGTCGCCGGCCTCGTCGTCATCTACAGCATCTCCGCCGAGAGCGGCGTCCAGCGGGGCATCCGTCGCATCGCCGGCGTCAACCTCGCGCTCTTTGCCTTGTTTGCCCTCCTCCTCGCGGTCGTCGGTCCCCGTGGGTTCGTCGCCGACGCGGGCGCGGCGGCGCTCGGCCGGTACGTCTCCGAGTTCGTCCCGTTGAGTCTGAACTACGGCGGCGACTGGGCGGCCGCCTGGACCGTCTGGAACTGGTCGTGGTGGTTCTCGTGGGCGCCCTTCGCCGGTCTGTTCCTCGCGGCGCTCTCGAAGGGGCGACGGGTGCGGACCGTCGTGTTCACGGGCGTCGTCGCCACGTCGGCCGCCTCCGCCTGCTGGCACCTCCTCCTCGGCGGCACGGCGCTCTCCTTCCAGCACTCGGGCCGGGTCGACGTCCTCGGTGCCGTCGACGCCACCGGCGGCACCGAAGCAGTCGCTGGCTTTCCCATCTTCGCGTCGCTCCCGCTCAGTCGACTCCTCATGTTCTGCTTTCTCGCGCTCATCGTCGTCTTCATCGTCACCTCCGCCGACACGTCGACGCTGGTGGTGTCGATTCTGGCGACTCGCCGGGGGGACGCCCCGACCACCGGGAGCATCGTCTTCTGGGGTGTCCTCCAGGGCCTGGTCGCCGTCGCCGTGTTGCTGGTCGGGGGCGGCGAGTCGTTACAGACCGTGGCCGTGTCGACCGGTGGCCCCTTCGCCGTCCTGTCGCTCGTCTCGCTCGTCGGCCTGACCCGAACGTTTCGCCGGCACGAGCGCGGGCATTCAACCCTCCTGAACCGGGCCGTCGTCGTCCTCGCGGACACGCCGCTCGGCCGGGCGGTGGACGGGGACCACGAGGACTAGCGCGAGCGATAGACCGGCCGCAGATCGGTCGGGTCCTTGTCGTACCCGAGCCAGACGCTCAGGACCGACGCGACGACCAGCAGGTACACCGGAAAGAGCGCGACGGCGACGTACACTCCCGTCGTCACGCTGAGCGCGCCGCTTCGGAGGAGCCAGGCGAGAATCGTCAGTCCGGCCACGCTCGCTGCGAGGACGCCGAGGCGGAAGGCGATCCGGGCGTCCGGGCCGGGTACGGGTGTCGTCATCGATGGCGGAGCTACACGACGCTGGGTCATAAGCCGAGGGATCGAGATCTACCGTGTCACTCGGTTACAGGTGCCGTCAGCGGGTGATCCCCGGCGTCTTCAGCGAGACGGTGTCGAACGCCGGCCGGAGGTGGTCCGCCTCCTCCGGCAGGACCGCCGCCACGACGTAGCGGGCGTGTTCGTCGAAAAAGTCGAGCAACCCGCGGATGCGCTCGGCGTCGAGCATCTCGATGGCGTCGACGACGACGACGGGCACCGACGCCGCGACGTCGTGGACCAGATAGCCCGCCAGTGCGATGACCAGTCCGACGACCTCGCGCTCGCTCTTGCTCAGGGTGTCGACCGGCGCGCGGTAGACGGTGCCGTCGTCCGTCGTCCGCACCACCTGCAGGTCGAAGCTGGTCGAGCCGTCTACCTCGCGGCGCTCGATCCAGACGCGCTCGATTTCGCGATACGCCAGGCGATCCAGAACGCGTGCCATGCACTCGTTGACCGTCTCGACGGCCTCGCGTTCGATCCGGTCGATTCGCTCGCGGAGATCGGTCAGACGGCTGCTCACGTCGGCACGTTCCTCGCGGAGTGACTCGGCTTCGGACCGGGCCGCCTCCGCGGCCTCGATGTCCTCTTTCACCGCTGCGAGTTCGCGCTCGAGGCGCCCGCGCTCGTACTCCAGGTCGCTCACCTCGCGGTAGCGCTCCAACAGGTCGTCGTCCGGCTCCGTCTCGGCCAGGTCGCCTTCCAGGTCGCGGATCCGCTGTTCTACCGCGCCGATGCGCTCTTCCAGTCCCGAGAGCGTCCGTTCGCGCTCCTCGATGTCCCGTTCGAGCTGCCGACGCCGTGACTCCAGCTCCGAGCGCTCGTCGAGGCGCGCTTCGAGGTCGGCGCGCTCCCGCTGGCACTCCTCGATCCGTGCCTCGACGGTCGCGCGCTCCTCCCGTTTTCCCTGCAGGATCGCTTCGACCGCTTCGATCTGCTCTTTGATCTCGGTCCGCTCCACGGACTGCCCGCAGGTCCAGCAGGTGATCGATCCCGACGCCGGATCGAGCCGGTCGGTCACGTCGCCGCCGTCGAACCCCTCCGGCAGGCGTCCCCCGGTGAGGAACCCTCGGTTCAACTCGACGATGGGGCGCAGGGCGTCGACCGTCTCGTCGAGACGTCCCTTCCGCTCCCGGAGTGCCGTCAGTTCCTCGTCGAGAGCGTCGAGGCGCGTCCCGACGTCCTCGCCGTCGACGGCGTCGCCGACCGCCGACAGGTCGTCCTCGACCGCCGCCAGATCCTCATGAAGCGAGTCGATGGCCCGTCGTTTGGTGTCTCGCCGGTCGCGGAGCCGGTCGCGCTCCGTCCGGGCGTCCTCCAGGTCGTCGAGGAGGGTCCGGGTCGCCTCGGCGGCTGCCCGATAGTCCTCCTCTTCGAGCGCCGCCCGTTTCTCGTCGAGTCGCGCCGCGACGTCCTCGCACTTCTCGGTGAGTTGCCGCGCCTCGACTTCCAGTTCGGGCAGATCCGCGGTCCGGTCGTCGAGGTCGACGATCCGGTCGTCGAGGTCGGCCCGACGGCGCCGCAGACGCTCGATTTCGGCGTCGATCTCCTCGGTATCGACCGGCCGCATCAACAGGCCGTGCAGGTCGTCGCCGTCGACCACGGCCCGGCGGATGGGGTTGTCCTCGTCGAGGCGAACGAACAGGTCGACGAGCGTCGACGCGTCGGTGTACGGCGTCGCGTCGGCGACCACCGTCTCCCCGTCCGTTCGGGAGAGGGAGAGGCCGAACTGCTCGCCGTCGAGCGTGAGCGTCACCGACCCGGAGTCCGCGTCGCCCCGGAGCGGCGGGTGCCCGCCGCCCAGTACGGCACCCAGACTCCCGAGCAACGAGGACTTGTTCGAGGCGTTCTCTCCGGCGACGACCGTGATGCCCGGTTCGAAGGTCACCGACGCCCGCTCGATGCCGCCGACGTTCCGGACGCTAATCGCCATTTCCCGCTCGCCGTCGGTCGAATCGTCGGCTGTCATCGTGGTGAGTGTCCGACCGCGAGGCGACCGGACGAACGTATCCGGTGTTCGTCGGGGCGGGACTATTACGTTTGTGACTCCCCCGTCCCCCCGCAGGTACACCCCCCACGCTCGAGCAAGCGAAGCAGTCGGTACTCCTCGCCGCAGGCGCTACAGGTCACCCGCGCGGTCAGCGACACCGACAGGTCGCCCGCCTCGAGGGCGTCGGCGTCGGCGAGGCGCGACAGTTCCCGCTCGGTGACCGCCTCGGTCCGGCCGAAGAGTTTGAACACGGTGTCGGTGATCGCGCCGGCGTCCACCGGGGTCGACTCCCGGCTCGTGTCGACGTCCGCGCACTCGCGGAGATGCGTGCGAACCGTTCCGTAGGTGACGAAGTCCTCCCGGAGGGCCGCCACGTCGACGCCGGCGCGGGTCAGTCGGTCGTGTGCCTCCGTGCGCGCCGCACGATTCACGTCCTCGTCGGTCAGCAGGCGGTAGACGTTCGCGGCCTCGTCGTCGAGTAGTTCCATCCCGCTGCTCCGCATCGCCGCCGCCAGCAGTTCGTGGTTGAAAAACCGTTCCAGGTCGCGGAGACTGTCGCCGGCCTCCGTGCGCCGCTCGACCAGTCGCTCCGGCAGGGTCGGCAACCCCCGTCGGGCACACACCTCGTCGACCTTGCAGCCGCTTCCCTCGACCATCTATCGACGGCGGTACGTGGGTCGGTCTGATAAGCTTCGGGTCCCGGCCGAGCCAAGACTTAACCACTCCCTGCCGAAAGTTCGGCCAGCATGTCCTCGCTCCGCGCGCGCATCGACCGACTCTCCGGACCCGGACTCGCAGTGTTCGTCTCCGGCGTGGCGAGCATGGGGCTGGAGATTCTGGCCGGGCGGATCGTCGCCCCGCAGTTCGGGTCCAGCATCTACACGTGGGGAAGCATCATCGCCGTCTTCCTCGCGGCGCTCTCCCTCGGCTACCACCTCGGCGGGAAGCGGGCGGCCGACCGGGCGACCGACGAACGCCTCGCGTGGCTGCTCGTCGGCACCGCCGCCTACGTCGCCCTCGTGGTGTTCGCGAGCGACGTGTTGTTGGCGACGGCCGGTGCCGTCCCACTCCCCGGACGGTTCGCCTCCCTCCCCGCGGTGACGCTCCTGTTCGGCCCACCGACCTACCTGCTCGGATTCATCAGTCCCTACGCCGCCGAACTCTCCGAGACGGAGGGCGTGGGCGCCGCCTCGGGGCAGGTCTACGCTCTCGGGACCGTCGGGAGCATCGTCGGCGCCTTCGTCACGACGTTCGTCCTGATCCCCGAACTCAGCGTCGAGGCCATCGGCGTCGGCTTCGGCCTGTTGCTCGTGGGGACGGCGTTCTGGCTGGCCCGCGGCATCGGCCGCCGCGAACCGACCGTCGCGAGCGTCGCCGTCGCCATCCTCGTGGTCGGCGCCGGCTTCAGCGGTACCATCGGCGTCTCGCCCGGCGGTCCCGTCCTCTACAGTACGCAGACCCCGTACCAGGAACTCGAAGTCACTCAAGTCGGCGACGTGCGGACGCTGTACCTCGACGGCCAACCCCACAGCGCGATGGACGTCTCCGACCCCGACCGGCACGTCTTCGACTACACCCGCTACTTCCACCTGCCTCAGCTCATGACCGACGACGTGGACCGGGTGCTCTTCGTCGGCGGCGGCGGCTTCACCGGCCCGAAACACTTCGCCGACGCGTACGACGTCACCGTCGACGTGGCCGAAATCGACCCGGAGGTGATCGGGACGGCGAAACGCCACTTCCGGCTCGAGGAGTCGGAGCGACTGAACGTCTACAACACCGGCGGCCGGCAGTTCCTCCAGGAGACGAACCGCACCTACGATCTGATCGTCCTCGACGCCTACAAGAAGGACAAGGTACCCTTCCAGTTGACCACCGTCGAGTTCATGCGTCTCGCCGAGTCCCATCTGGACGAGGACGGCGTCCTCTTCGCCAACCTCATCTCGGCGCCGGGCGGACCGGCCTCGAAGTTCTATCGTGCCGAGTACAAGACGATGGCACGGGTCTTCCCGCAAGTGTACACCTTCCCGACCGCCGAGGGGAACGCCGTCCAGAACGTCGAAGTCGTCGCCACCAAGGCGGAGACGCGGCTCTCGGAGCGGACGTTACGCCGTCGCAACGAACGACGGGACGTCGGCATCGACCTGCGGCGGGAAATTGCCAACTACCGGCCGCCACCGCCGACGGCGGACGTGCCGGTCCTCCGCGACGACCGGGCGCCCGTCGACGCCCTCCTCGACCCGATGGTCGGGCGGCGCTACGTCGTCCAACGAACCGCCGAAGAGGGGGCGGCCGCTGCCGCCGAAGAGGGGGCGGCCGCTGCCGCCGAAGAGGGGGCGGCCGCTGCCGCCGAAGAGGGGGCGGCCGCTGCCGCCGAAGAGGGGGCGGCCGCTGCCGCCGAAGAGGGGGCGGCCGCTGCCGCCGAAGACGGGGCGGCCGCTGCCGCCGAAGAGGGGGCGGCCGCTGCCGCCGAAGACGGGGCGGCCGCTGCCCAAAACGGCACGGCGACGGCTGACGACGCGTTGGCCGTCGGTCTCCCGCGGAACGCGGCCGCTCGTGAGTCGGTGAGTTACGAAAAACGCGGACGTGTGCTGTCGCCTTCCGGCGACGGTACCAGTCCGGCTTAGACGCGAACGACGTTGGTCGCGCGCGGGCCCTTGGGGGCCTGTTCGATGTCGAATTCGATCTCGGTCCCCTCGGTCAGATCCTCGCCGCCAACGTCTTCCATGTGGAAGAACACGTCGTCGTCAGCATCCTCAGTCTCGATGAAACCGTAGCCGCCAGTGTCGTTGAAGAAATCAACCTTACCGTTTGCCATTGCGATTACGACCAGTCCGAGTACACGGTTAAGGGTTCCGCATTCGTTTTCCCTCCGCTCGAGTTTACTGACGGGCGTCACTGAACGACCGTCGTTTGTAGAAGAATGTCTATTGTGGAACTTCGAACGGTGTGTGGGCCCCGGTTCGACGATTCGAATCCGGATTCTGTCAAGTCTGCGGATTCGGGTGCCCTCACTGTTGCGAGTCGTACTCCGGATGGACGACGCTCCCAAGACACGTCGGGGCTCACCCGTGTTCGACGCTGTAGCACGGTCCGGCCGGGACGAAGACGGTCACGAGGTCAGGAGGCGTTTCGCCACCCGGAGCGCGTTGTCGGAACCCATCCCGAAGACTTTGAACCGCGACCGCAATAGCTGGGGACGCGTGACACGACACGACGACGTCGACCGGCTGTACGACCTCCTCGGTACGCTCGCCGACGTCGTCGGCGGTGCGCGGACGCTCGCCGACTGCACCGGCTACATGGACTGGCCGGAGCGCGGGGTCTACGTCTTTCTCGCGCGGGCGGAGCGCCGGGACACCGACGGCCGACGACGAGTCACCCGGATCGGTACCCACGCCGTCTCCGCCGGCAGCAACACCGCACTCTGGGATCGGCTCCGAACCCACCGTGGTGCGACCCGTGGCACCTACGAAGGCGGGGGGAACCACCGGGGGTCGGTGTTCAGGAAGCGAGTCGGCGAAGCCATCGTCGAACGCGACGGCCTCCACGAGGCGTACCCCACGTGGGGCGAGGGATCGAGCGCGGGTCGTGACCGCCGTCTCGACGAACTGCCCCTCGAACGGCGCGTGAGCGACTGCCTTCGTGACCTCCCCTTCCTGTGGGTCGCCGTCGACGACGAACCCGGTCCCGAGAGTCGGCGGGCGTACATCGAGCGCAACGCCATCGCCCTCCTGAGCAACTACGGGCGAGACGCCGTCGACCCGCGCCCGGACGACTGGCTCGGCGCTCACAGCCGAAGCGCGAAAATCCGCGAGTCCGGGCTGTGGAACGTGGACCACGTCGACGCGGACTACGACCCCGACTTTCTGGACGTCTTGGCCGACGCCATCGGGACTACCCATCCCCCCTGAGGGGACGTCGCCGACTCGCCGTCGGGCGACGTTTCGCCGGGCCTGCGAAAGTACACCGAAGCTGTCAGTATGTGCGAAACGCGACCGACGAAAATGTAGTGAAACCGGAACCGAAGAATCTCCGTATCTCGATGGCTCTGACACGGCCACTCTCTATATGTTTTCGGCTCCGAGCGGCAAGAACGGTCAGAAATCGATTAGTACCTCCCCGGGCGGCTCTCCGGTTGACGCCCGCTCACTCCGTCGCCCGTTCGGGACCGGCGTAGGGCTGTCCACAGCCGTGAATCTCCAGTTCGCAGTCGGGACAGACCGTGTGTCGCTCTCGACGGTGTGCGATGGACTGCCGCTGTCGTCTCGGGTCGGCTTCGAGCCGTTCTCTGACCGCCTCCGAGAGGTTGCCGAAGGCCACCAGCGCACTCTCACAGTTCGGACACGCTCGATTCATACTCTCACTACGTCGCACGACGGAAAACCGGTTCGCTCGTCCGTGCTCTCCGGTGAGGAGTGGCCTCGGCACTCATAGGGCTCGTCGCCGCCGGGTGCCACCCCGACTCGGAGCGGTGCCCTCGTCATCGGCCGTTCGACCCTCCGCGTCGCAGGCTCAAACGGGTTTCCCTCGCCACCCACCTTTGTGTCGACCCGGCCCGTACCGCCGGTCATGACGAATGACGCATCGGCGAGGACCGAGGAGTCCGACGTCGTCCTCTACGGCGGCAAGGGCGGCGTCGGCAAGACGACCTGTGCGGCGGCCCACGCCCTCGCGCTCGCCCGTTCGGGCGCCGAGACGCTCGTCGTGTCGACGGACCCCGCCCACTCGCTGGGTGACGCGTTCGAGCACGAACTCGGCGCCGAGCCGACCGACGTCGAGGGATCACTCGCCGCCGTCGAAGTCGATCCCGAGACCGGACAGGACGCCTACCGCGGTGTCGTCGAGGCGCTCGCGGCCGAGTTCCGTGACGCCGGCCTCCGCCTCGACGACGCCGACCTCGAACGGCTGTTCGAGGCGGGGCTGATCCCCGGCGGTGACGAGGTGGCGGCGCTCGAGTACGTCGCGCGCTACGCCGACGCCGGCTACGATACCGTCGTCTTCGACACGGCGCCGACGGGGCACACGCTCCGGTTGCTCGACTTGCCGGACGTGCTGGCCGAGACGCTCGGCGTCGCCGGCGACGTACAACGGCGGGTCCGCCGGACGGCCCGCGCCGCCCGGAGCGTGGTCCTCGGGCCCGCCGCGTACTGGGGCGCCGGGGACGACGGGGACGACGAGGTAGCGGGTCTCAGAGAGCGCGTCGCCCGGGTCGGGGTACTGCTCCGTGATCCCGCGCGGACCCGGTTCCGGGTCGTGCTCACGCCGGAACGGATGGCCATCGCCGAGACGACACGGCTGGTCGGCCGGCTCCGGGAAGCGAACGTGCCCGTGGACTCGCTCGTGGTGAATCGGCTCTTCACGAACCCCGAGAACTGTGACTGCGGTCGGTGCCGGCGGGACGAGCGCCGGCACGCCGAGCGCCTCGCCACCGTCGAGGCGGACTTCGACCTGCCCGTCGAGCGTGTGCCGGAACTCGACGGTGAGGTCGGTGGGATCGACGCGCTGGCGACTGTGGGGGAGTCGCTCGTGTGATCACTCGATGCGGTCGCGCGCCGCGGCGACGAGCAGGGGGAGGGTGATGGTGGCGTCGCCGAGGACGGTGACGTTCTTCGCCGACTTCTCCAGTTTTCCCCACGACCGGGCTTCGTCGAGAGTCGCCCCGGAGAGGCCGCCGGTCGAGGCGGGATCGGTCGTGAGCTGGACGCCGTAGTCGTAGGCTTCGGGCACCGTCAGCATCGTCTGGAGGACGAAGTTCTTGGGCACGCCGCCGCCGACGACGGTGGCGCCGGTCTTCTCCGCGTCGAACGCCACGTCGGTGACGTTCGTCAGATCCGCGAGGGCGTCGAGCGTGAACCCCGAGACCTGGGAGTGCATCCACGCCTGGATCCCCAGTACGGAGTCCTGAATCGCGGGGACGAACACGGGAACGTCGTTCTCGTAGGCCGCGGCGGCGATGCCCGCGTCCTCCGTGACGTCCTCGCTCTCGTTGACCGCGGCGTTCGCGCGGCCCAGTTCCCGCGTGAACTCGCTGATTGCGACCGGCCCCTCGAACTCCGAGAACACGTGTTCGCGGAGGTGGGTCTCGAACAGCGTGAAGTGTTCCTGTGGCAGGTAGACGTTGTAGATGCGGTCGACACCCTCGTCCCGGAGACGTTCGTCGTGGTCGCGCTCGTGGCCCTCGGGACCGGTCCGGCCGTGGTGGTGTTTTCCGCCGACGGCCTCGATGCTGTCGTGGGTGAGGTTCGCCCCCGTCGTCACCAGTACGTCGATGTGGCCGTCCCGGAGCAGGTCGGTCACTACCTGTCGCATTCCACCGGGCACCATCGCGCCCGCGAGGCCGAAGAAGTTGGTCACGTCGTCGCGGTCCAGCATCTCGGCGTACACGTCGACGGCGCGGCCCATCTTTGCGGCACCGATGCCCGCCTTGCCGTACTCGTCGGCGAGGTCGCCGACGCTCATGCCCGCCCACACCTCGGCGTGGCCGAGCGGGTCCTCGTGGAACTCCTCCCGCGGCGTCCCGTGTCCGTCGTCGTCGGTCATTGCCGACGCTCCGCGCCCGAGCGGTTTCAACGACGCGATCCGTCCCCGGGTCGGTCCCGTACGGAGTGGTGTCTCTGTGTACCGGTCGTCACCGCCTCCGCAGTCGGCGACGGCCGGTACCGACGTCCGAACGGTCCGTATCAGAGCCCCGTCGGGTGGTCGACGAACGTCGTCTCCACACCCCATTCCTCGAGCAAGTCTCCGAGCGCTCGGACGCCGAACGTCTCCGTGGCGTAGTGGCCCGCGAGGAAGACGTTCATCCCGCGGTCGCGGGCCTCGTGGTACGCCGCCTGCTTGCCCTCGCCCGTTACGAGGGCGTCGAGGCCGGCCTCGGCCGCCTCCTCGATCCAGTCCACACCGCTCCCGGTGACGATGCCAACGTCCGCGATTTCGTCGGGGCCGAAATCGAGCACCTGCGTCTCGGTGTCCAGTTCCCGATCCAGCAGGGCGGCCAGGCCGTCGACGGCGTACGGATCGGTCGCCGTCCCCTGCGTGCCGACCACCTCCGACCCGTAGGTGCCGAAGGGGTCGCGGTCGACGAGGCCCAGTACGTCGGCGACGCCGGCGCCGTTGCCGAGTTCTTGGTGGCCGTCGAGCGGTAGGTGCGAGACGTACAGCGCCACGTCGTTGCGGACGAGCGGTTCGATCCGGTCGTAGTCGAGGTCGGTGAGGCGGTCGAACCCGCCCCACGCGAGGCCGTGGTGGACGAGGAGGGCGTCGGCGTCGCGTTCGACCGCCTCGTGGATGGTCGCCTCGGCGGCGTCGACGGCGAGGGCGACGCGCGCTATCTTGCCCCTCCGGTGGCCGACCTGCAACCCGTTCGCGCTCGCGTCCAGGTCGGCGTAGTCGTCGGTACGGAGCCGTTCGTCCAGTCGGTCGACGAACTCGCTGCGGTCCATACCGACCCGTCGGCCGGCGGGGGTTTGTAGCCTACGGGCCGGCGGCGTGCGCGAAGACGAAGTCACGAACCAGCGCCCCGGCGAGGGTCGCCGCCTGGCCGTCGTCGCGGTCGTTCACCTCGACGACGTCGACGCCGTCCGCGACGGGGGCGACCGTCCGGACGATATCGCGCATCTCGCGGGCCGACAGGCCACCGGGTTCCATCGTCCCCGTCCCCGGCGCGACGGCGGGGTCGGCGGCGTCGACGTCCACGCTGAGGTACGTCGTCGCCGCCGCGGGATCACACGCTGCGCGCATCGCGTCGCGGACGACGTCGACGCCCCGGTCCGCCACCGCCTCGGGCGACACCACGGTCACGTCGTCCTCGCGAGTCCGCGCCCACTCGGCCTCGCTCCCGGCCCGGGCACCGACGATCACGGCGTGATCGGCCGTCTCGAGTGCGTGGTGCGTCACGGTGGCGTGACTCCAGTCGTCCCCGTCGAACGCGGTTCGGAGGTCGAGGTGGGCGTCGAGACAGACGAACAGATCGGGGGAGACGGCGCGGACGCCGGCGACGGTGACGGTGTGTTCGCCGCCGAGGAGGATCGGTACCGCGCCCACGTCGACCACGTCGCCGAGGGTGCCCGCGAGGAACTCGACGTACTCGGCGGCGTCGGTCCAGGCGTGCAGGTTACCCTCGTCGTGGACGTCGAGTTCCGAGAAGTGTCGGTCGGTGTGGTGGTCGTAGTCCTCGAACGATTCGGCGAAGCGCCGCACCCGGTCCGGGCCGAATCGGGTGCCGGGCTGGAAGGTCGTGGAGACGTCGAGCGGTGCGCCGACGACGACGTAGGCCGCGTCCGCGCGGTCGGCGGTCGCACCGGGGAACATCTATACGATCTTCCGCTGCCCCTCGTACTCCAGGTACTCGATCTCGTCGTCCGGCGACAGATCCTCGCCCTCGGGGATGCGCATCGTGAACGTCTCGTAGGTGTCGAGGTCCATGATCTGGGCGTCGTCGCCGGAGACGGAGACGACCTGGCCACCCTTCCGCTCGACGATGGGGACCCACACCTTCGCGTCGACCGGTTGGCTGAGCGAGCGCTTCTTGTCGTCGAAGACGCCCTTGCCCTCGATACGCGCCTTCGCACTGCCGTGTTTGCCGGGTTTGGCCGTGCTGTACGCGTTGATCTTGCACGGGGAGCTGTCCATCATCACGTAGCTCCCCTCCTGCAGTTCCCGCACCTGCTTTTGCTCTCTCGCCATACGGACCGATAACGGAAGCCGGTGTATAAACGGTTTGGAAAGCCCTGCGGGGCGTTCCACCCGTTCGGCGACGCCCTAGTCGTCGCGGCGTCGCCGCATCTCCTGTCTCGTGAACTGGGGGCGAGCCGTGACGCCGCGTTTCCGCCGCAGCGACCGATAGAGCAGGGCGCCGACCGGGATGGTGATGACGCCCGCGACGATGGCCGCCTCCGGCGTCTGGTTGAACGAGTAGAGGATGGCCGTCGAGAGGACTCCCACCGCCGCCAGAATGCTGTAGGCGATTCGCTTCGCCAACCGGTCCAGCACGTCGTGTTCGTCGTCGAGTTGCACCTGTACCGTGAGGTCGTCGCGTTTGACCCGGTCGAGAACGTCGTCGAGTTTCGGCGGGACGGTCACCAGCGAACGGGCCGTCCGCTCCAACTGATCGCCCGCCGACTCCACGGCTTGACGGACACCCTCCTCGCGGTAGCCCCGTTCGGTGAGGAAGTCGGTCGCGACGCTGATGAAGTCGAAGTCGGGGTCGAGGGTGACACACACCCCCTCGACCACCGTCGCGACACGCAGGATCAACGCGAAGTTCCGCGGCAGGCGAAGTGGGAACTCGTAGATGGTGTCTTCGACCTGTTGGATGACCTGCTGGACGCGGTACTGTTCGAGGTCCTCGCCACGCACGTCGGCGATGGCGAGTTCCATCACCTGCCCCATCACTT
Organism: Haloplanus litoreus; assembly: GCF_045690335.1. Classification (GTDB taxonomy): domain Archaea; phylum Halobacteriota; class Halobacteria; order Halobacteriales; family Haloferacaceae; genus Haloplanus; species Haloplanus litoreus. The sequence continues at coordinate 1,122,975 of NZ_CP147874.1, forward strand.
CGCGGTCCGCGGTCGGGCTGAGCGTCCCCATCTCGACCATCGCGTCGAGGATGCCGTCGATGTCCTGGTTGGCGACGGCGATGTAGAAATCGACGATTTTCTGCTGGAAGAACGCGTCGACGGTCCCGCTCATGCCGAAGTCGTAGAAGATGATCGACCCGTCCTCGGCGACCGACAGGTTTCCAGGGTGGGGGTCGGCGTGGAAGACGCCGTCCTCGATGATCATCTGGAGGTAGATCCGCTGGAGGCTTTCGGCGAGGTCGCTCCGGTCGATGCCACGTTCGTCGAGGCGGTCCACGTCACTGATCTTGACGCCGCTGATGTACTCCATCACGAGGACCCGTTCGCCCGAGAGTTCGCCGACGGGGTCGGGGATACGGATGCGGTCGTTGTCGAGGAAGTTCTCGCGAATCTCCTTCAACATCCGACGCTCACGGGAGTAGTCCATCTCCTCTCTGATGGTGTTGGAGAACTCGTCGGCGAGGTTCGACACCGAGAAGCTCCGAGCCTCGTCGGTGAAGCGGAGGAGGATCGGCAGGAGCCACTTGATCGCCCGGAGGTCCGCCTCCACGAGGTCCTCGATCCCCGGCCGTCTCACTTTGATCGCGACCTTCTCGCCCTCGTAGGTGGCCCGGTACACCTGCCCGAGGCTGGCGCCGCTGATGGCTTCGCGCTCGAAGTCGTCGAACACCTCGTCGACGGGGCCGACGTCTTCTTCCAGTACCGGCCGCGTCTCGGCCCACGGGGCCGGCGGTACGTCGTCCTGTAGCTTGGTCAGGACCTCGATGTACGCGGGTGGGAGAACGTCCGGCCGGGTCGACAGCAGTTGGCCGAGTTTGATGAACGTCGGTCCGAGGGTGAGCAGCGAGTCGAGGAGGACGTCGGCGCGCTTCCGCTGTGTTTCGGGGCTGACGCTCCGCTTCCCGCCGAAGACCAGATACTTCCGGCGGTCGCGGGCGTACGCGACGATCAGTGGCAGAAACTGGTGGATGACGCGTACGAAGCGCCAGTATGCACGGAGGTTGACCAGCGTGACCACCCGGGCTTACGCGTCCTCGATGGGGATGGATTGCTCCGGTGCGGCCTCGTACTTGGGAAGGTGGAGTTCGAGGACGCCCCGATCCATCGAGCCCTCGGCGCCCGCGCCCGTGGCGTCCGGCGGGAGGGGAAGTTCCGCGTCCAGAAAGAGCGGTCGGTCCTCGCGGACGTAGTCGAACGACTCGGGCAACGCCTTCTCCCGCCGTGCCTCGATGAGCAGGCGACCCTTCTCGACGCGGACGTCGATCGTCTCCGCGGTCGCTCCGGGTAGATCGACGACCAGGAGGTAGGCGTCCTCGCTCTCGAGCAGATCCGCGAACACTGCCTCGGGAAGGTCCCGAAGCGCGTCCCGCAGTGCTGACATGGGACGGGATAAGGTGCGGGGGTCGAAAAAGGCCGCGGTGTGTGTGACGGCGACACAGTCGGTGCCGTCGGCCGGCTACGGGTTTTTGTATCCCCGAACGTAAGGACGGATATGAGTCACGACGATCTCGAACGCGCGGGCTTCAAGGACCGGACCCGCGTCGCCGAAGCCCTGGAGACCGTCCTCGACGCGGTCTCGGGCCACGACAGAACCGAGCGGGTGGCGCTCGGCCGGGCCGACGGGCGTACCCTCGCCGAGACGGTAACCGCTCCCACCCCCGTCCCCGGCTACGACCGCGCAGCTATGGACGGCTACGCCGTCCGCGCCGAGGATACCTTCGGTGCGACCAGCCGGTCGCCGACCGTCCTCCGCGAGGACGACGGTGCGGTCGCCCCGGGCGAGGCCGTCCGCGTCCACACCGGCAGCGACCTGCCCGACGGCGCCGACGCCGTCGTGATGATCGAACGGACCGACGTCGTCGGCGACGAGGTGGAAGTCTTCGACGCCGTCGCCGAAGGGGAGAACGTCGGCGACGTCGGCGAGGACGTCGCCGAGGGTGAGGAGCTCTACCGGTCCGGTCACCGCATCCGCCCCTCCGACCTCGGTCTCCTGAAATCCGTCGGCGTCGAACAGGTCGAGGTGTACGATCACCCGACGGTCGGCGTGATCCCGACCGGCGAGGAACTCGTCCAGCGCGACCCGAAACCGGGCGAAGTAATCGAAACCAACGGGCTCACCGTCTCCCGGCTGGCCGACCGCTGGGGAGCGGTCCCGACCTACCGGAACGTCGTCGACGACGACCCCAACGCCATCCGAGCGGCGATCCAGCGTGACCTCGCGAAGGACGTCGTCGTCACCACCGGCGGGTCGTCGGTCGGCGAACGCGACTACACGCCCGAGGTGGTCGACGACATCGGCGAGGTACTGGTCCACGGCGTCGCCCTGAAGCCAGGCCACCCGGTCGCCCTGGGTATCGTGGAGGACACCCCGGTGGTCATGCTCCCGGGCTACCCCGTCGCCTGCATCGTCAACGCCGTCCAGTTCCTGCGGCCAATCTGCAAGCGCGTCGGCAACATGCCCGTCCCCGATCAGCCGACCGTCGAGGCCGACCTGTCGCGGAAGATCTCCAGCGAGCCCGGCACCCGGACGTTCGCCCGGGTGCGCCTCCGCGAGGGCGAGGACGGCCGGGTCGCCGAACCCACCCGCGCCAGCGGGTCCGGCGTCCTCTCCAGCGTCGCCCTCGCCGACGGCTGGGTCGTCGTCCCCGAGGGCAGGGAGGGGTACGACGCCGGTGAGACCGTCGCGGTCGAGGACTGGGAGTGGTCCGCGTGAGCGCGACGCCCGCCGGGGGTGCTCGTCGATGAGTGACCGCAGACAGTTCCGCGACCTCGACTCGCCGGAGCGCGCCCGGGAGGCGATCCGTAGCCTCGATCTGACGCCCGAGACGGAGACGGTCCCGCTCGACGACGCGCGGCATCGCGTTCTCGCGGAGCGGATCGACGCCCGACTCGACGTGCCGGGGTTCGACCGCGCCAGCGTCGACGGCTACGCCGTCCGCGCCCGCGACACCTTCGGCGCCGACGAGGCGGACCCGGTCGTCCTCGACCACATCGGTACCGTCCACGCCGGCGCCGAACCCGACGTGGAGGTGCGCGAGGGCACCTGCGCCGAGATTTCGACCGGCGCGGTGATGCCACCCGGCGCCGACGCCGTCGTGATGGTCGAGCGCACCGACGAAGTCGACGCGGGCATCGCCATCCGCACCTCGGTCGCACCGGGCGACCGCGTGATGGTCGCCGGCGCCGACGTGGCCGCCGGCTCTCGGGCACTCGGTCCCGGCACTCTGCTCACCCCCCGCGAAATCGGCCTGCTGTCGGCGCTCGGCGTCGACGAGGTGCCCGTCCGCGGCAAACCAACCGTGGGCATCGTCTCGACCGGGGACGAACTCGTCCGGCCGGGGGAGGACCTCCACAGTGAGGCCGGGCAGATCTACGACGTGAACTCCTACACCATCGCCGCGGGCGTCGAGGAAGCGGGCGGCGAGGCCGTCCTCTACCCGCACGCCGGCGACGACTACGACGAGATGGAGCGTCTGCTGGTCGAGGCCGCCGACGAGTGTGACCTCGTCCTCTCCTCCGGATCGACCTCCGCGAGCGCCGTCGACGTGATCTACCGCGTCATCGAGAGCGAGGGGGAACTCCTCCTGCACGGCGTGTCGGTCAAACCGGGCAAACCCATGCTCGTCGGCCGACTGGAGGAGTCGGCGTACGTCGGCCTCCCGGGCTACCCCGTCTCCGCCCTCACCATCTTCCGCACCTTCGTCGCGCCGGCCATCCGGTCGGCCGCCGGGCTCCCCGTTCCCCGGACGGCGACCGTCGAGGGGCGGATGGCCGTCCGCGAACGCTACGCCGAGGGGCGAACCCGACTGATGCCCGCCGGCCTCGTGGAGACCGACGAGGGGACGCTCGTCTACCCCGTCGACAAGGGCAGCGGCGCGACGACGAGTCTCGTCGAGGCCGACGGCGTCGTCGAGGTGGACGCCGACACCGACTACCTCGCCGAGGGGGAGCGGGTGACCGTGCAGCTGTTCTCGCCGGACGTGCGCGCGCCGACGCTACTCGGCGTCGGTGAGGACGACCCCGCCCTCTCGCGGCTGCTCGACCGACTGGAGCGCCCCCGCTACCTCGACGTGGGGAGCCGACAGGGGCGCCGCCGCCTGCGCGACGGCGTCCCCGACGTGGCGGTGGTCTCCGGGCCGTCCGACCGCGACGTCGACGCGGTGGCTCTGGGGGGCTGGACCCGTGAGTGGGGCCTCGTCGTTCCCGCCGGGAACCCCGACGGCGTCGACGGCCTCGCCGACCTGGTCGACCGCGACCTGCGCTTCGTCGACCGGGCGGCCGACTCCGGGCTCCGCGCCAGCCTCGACACCGAACTCGACCGACTGGCCGACGCCCGCGGTGTCGACCGCCGCGACCTCATCGACGCCATCGACGGGTACGACCTCACGGTCAAGGGCTTCGAGAGCCCTGCGCGGAAGGTGATCGGCGGTGCCGCAGACGTCGGACTCGGTCTCCGGGCGACGGCCGACACGCTCGACTGTGGGTTCGTCCCCCTCGGCACCGAATCGGTGCGCGTCCTCGCGAACCCCGATCGCACGAACAAACCGGGTGTCGAGGCGCTTCGATCCGCCCTCGACACCCACCTCGACGACGCCCTCGTGGGCCTCAGCGGGTTCGACAGCTGACGACAACCCCGGGACGTGACGGCGAACACCCCGCTCATGTGGCCGAGGCTATATGTGAATCGAACGGCTAGGGTAGTTCATGCCCGCCCGCCCGACCGTCCTCCACGTCGACGACGATCCGACAGTGCTCGAACTGTCGAGCGACTGGGCTACCGACGAGAGGGTGACGTGGTTGACGGCCGCCGATCCGGCCGCCGGACTGGCGCTGTTGACCGATCGTGACGTGGACTGTCTGATCAGCGACTCGATGTGCACCGCCGACGGCGACCCGTTCGTCGTCCGGGCGGCCGACACCGTCCCCGCGCTATCGGTGATCCTCTTTACCGCCACCGACCGCGAGGCGGTCGACCCGCAGACCAGACGGGCGGCCGAGGCGTACGTCGAGAAGGGAGCGACCGACCAGTTCGCCAGACTGTTCGACCGCGTCTCCACGCTCGTCGCCGATCGGACCGACGCCGACGACTCGGCGTCCGCACCCTCGGACGACGTCCCCGAAAACGCATCCACGACGTCCGGGCGACCCACGTCCGACGACCGGTCGGCGTCCTGGGTCACCATCGGTCACTACGATCCGACCGCCGACGGCCCGGACCTCGCGACGACCGTCGTGACCGCCGTCGACGAGTACGCCGACCGGGACGTGTCGACGGCCACGCCGCTGTACGAGAGTATCGACGCCGAGGTGCTGGAGACGCTTCTTCGCAGGCCCGACGGGGAGTCACGCGACGGGATCGAGGTGCGCTTTGCCTTCGCGGGGTACGACCTGGCAGTGACCAGCGAGGGACGGATCCTGCTGCGTTCGGCGACGGCGTAGTTCCCGATCAGTCGCCGGCTACCCGCGGCGCCGCTCGGAGTTCGTCGAGCGACTGCACCCGGTAGTCACCGAGGACACAGCGTCCCCGACGGCGCGGGCCGTGACGCTCGACGTGGACGCCGTCCAGACCGGCGTTCCACGCTGCCCCGATGTCGTTCGGGCCGTCGCCGGCGAGGACGCCGGCCGCCCCGTCCTCGACGCCGAGATCCGCCATCGCGAGGTAGACGGGCGCTGGATCGGGCTTCCACCCTACCTCGTGTGTACAGGAGACGACCGTATCGAACCAGTCGCGGATGTCGAGGCGGTCGAGCACCGGATCGACCAGATACTGCTGACAGTGCGTGACCAGACCGACCGGCCGATCCAAGTCGGCGACGAACGCGGCGTCGTCGTGGAGGAACGTGGCGTCGGCGCGGGCCTCGGGGTCCTCGGCCTCGTGGAGGGCCGCCCAGAACGCGTCGGGATCGATCCCCCACTCGCGGAGTTGGGGGGTTCGCTCCCCGGAGAGCCCGTGCCAGAGGACTTCGACCTCGCGGTCGGAGAATGTTCGGCCCAGCCGATCACCCACCCGCTCGAACACGCCCTCGGCGTACGAGGGGTCGACGTCCACGAGCGTTCCGTCGAGGTCGAACAGCCAGAAGTCGTAGGCGTGTGCGACCATTCTGTCGTCCCTACGCGTGGCCCGAACAAGTGTGTTCCGCCGCGCCATCCCGTCCGTTGTACGTCATTACGACACGCCGTCTCAGTCGGTCACGCGGATCGAACTTCCGAGGTGGTTGTGTAACGCCTCACGCGGCGACTCGTCGAACGCCGGATCGTCGGCGATGGCGTCCCGAAGGGCGTCCAGATACGCCTCGTCGGTCCGTAGTTCGCTGAACGTCACGCCACTCACGGGGACCGAGAGCCACTCCTCGGCACGGTCACGGAGGTACGCCTCGTCGCTGACCTCGCCGTGCCAGCAGGTGTCGCGGAAGAACAGCCACCCCTCGGTTCCCGGATCGGCGGCGGGTCTGGTGACGACCGTCTCGAAGGTGTCGGGGTCGGCCGTGACCGTCCTCGTGTCGAGCGTGAACGTCACTCGGAAGACGTAGGCGGCGTGCATGGCCCACCTATCGCTCGGCGTCGAACAGGCCCGCGAGGCGGACGTCGGCGTCGGTGATGCCGCCCGCCTCGTGGCTGGTCAGTCGCACTTCCACCTCGTCGTACCGGATCCTGATCTCCGGGTGGTGGAACTCCTCGTCGGCTACTTCGGCCACCTGCGTGGCGAAGGTGACGCCATCGAGGTAGTCGTCGAAGGTGTAGACGCGGACGATTTCGTCGCCCTCACGCTCCCAGTCGTCCGGGAGACGTCGATCGATTTCGTCGTCATCGAGGCGGTTCGGCATGGTTCAATTGTCGGACGGACGACAAATAACGATTTGGGTGTGGCTCCCGGTCGTGTCGAGGTCGGTCCGCGAACGGGCACCGCACGGCCACGACGAAACGGGGGCTACTCCTCGCTCAGGCGGTCGAGGACGCGCTCAGGAATGCCGTCGCCGTCGACCCCTTCGCGGGGGCGCTCGGCGTTCGAGGGTGACGGTCGGTCGCCGCAGAACTCGGGGTCGAACAGGCCGAGTGCGGTCTGGATGGTCGTCCAGTCGTCCTCCGCGGCGGCGTCGCGCAGGCTCTTGGTCGGGGCGGCGAGCAACTGGCCGACGAGGGCGTCGGCCAGGGAGGCGACCGTCTCCCGCTGTTCGTCGGTCAACTCGCCCTGGGACTCCAGCCTCGACAGCGCGGTGTGGAGTTCCCGCTCTTTGACCATCTCGGCGCTCTCGTACATCGCGCTGATGGCCTCGTCGGCCTGCCGGCGTTTGAACGAGTCGATCAGTCGCTCGAACTCCTCGTCGATCATGCGCTCGACCGTCGCGGCGGCCTCCCGGCGCCGTGCCCGGGTCTCGTCGGTGATGGCCTCCAGCGAGTCGATGTCGTAGGCGTCTACCGCGTCGAGGTCGGCGACCGCCGGGTCCACGTCCCGCGGCTGAGCGAGGTCGATGACGAGCGTCTCTCCGGCGTCGGCGAGCGCCGATCGGTCGAGGACGTGCGTCGGGCTGTCGGTGGCCGTGACGAGCACGTCGGCCCGTTCGGCCGCCTCGCTGGTCCGGTCGAGGCCGACGGCCGTCGCCGACGTCTCCACCTCGGCGGCCAGATTGGCGGCGTGGGGGACCGTCCGGTTGGCGACTACGAGTTCCGAGACGGGGGTGTCGTCGAACGCCTGTGCCGCCAGTCGGCCCATCTCGCCGGCGCCGACGACCAGGGCGGTCGTTCCGTCGAGGGCACGTTCGCGGCCGGCGAGTTCGACGGCCGCGCTCCCGAGGGAGACGACACCCTCGTTGATCGTCGTCTCGGTTCGCGCCCGTTCGCCGACGTGCAGGGCTTTCGTGACCGCCGGGTCGAGGACCGGGCCGATGCCGCCGACGCCGCGTGCCGCCTCGAAGGCGGTGCGGAGTTGGCCGATGATCTGGTCTTCGCCGAGGACGAGTGACTCCAGTCCCGCGGCGACGCGCATCAGGTGCCGGAGGCTCTCCTCGTGATCGAGTCCCCGGACCGCGCCGTCCCGAACGTCGGGCGCGAAGTCCGTGAGCGCCGCCCGCCCGGCCGCGGCGTCCTCCGTCACGACGTAAGCCTCCGCGCGGTTACAGGTCTGTAGCGCGAACGCCTCGTCGACGCCGTCGCTCGCCAACAGGTCGCGGACGGCGGTCGGCACGTCGTCCGCAGTGGCCGATTCGATTTCGTCGACGGTCGCACGCTGGTGTGATACCGTCACCCCACTGATTACGCCCGTCGTCACAGGTGCTCACCTCGGGACACGTGAGTCATACGCTCCGATTCGCATCACCGTTTGCACCCATCCTACCTAAACTCTTCCAATGGCGTCGCCGCTCCCACGCCGACGACGGCTCCCGATTCGGGGTTCGACTCGACGCCGTCGAATCCGGCGACTGGACGACCCCCTGGATCCGTTGCATGAGGCAACCTCTGCGATACGGGATCTTAAACGTCCCGTCGTCTCCCGACCGATGAAAAAACCGGCTCGGCCGGGTCGTACGCCCCGGTCTCGGCGCACTCGACGTCCGCTTTCCCGGCGTGACGCCGACCGATCCGAATCACCCCCCGACTACGACCGCTCGGCCCCGATCGGTTCGCTCGCCGAGGGCGTCGTCGGTGTCGACGGTCGACTCGTCCGATCAGGCGCCGGCGTCCACGTCGCCGTCCTCGTCGAGGACGACGCTCGTCACCTCGTAGCCCCGGTCGCGGATGTCCGCCACCAGCGCCCCCTGGTCCACGTCCGCCTCGTAGTAGAACACGATGTCGAACGTGCCGTTCCGGAGGAGTTGCTGGCACTCCCAGACGAACGCGTCGTCCTCGACGGTCAGTCCCTGGAACTGGTTCGAGGAGAAGTCGGTGTCGTCGTTGCCGGCGTAGATGTACGTCTCGCCCTTGTCCGCGTGGGCGGCGATGACCTCGTTGAGGGCCACGGTGAGTTCGTGCATCTCCAGGTCCTCCTGGCCCGAGAGCTCCGTGTGGACGATTGCGCCCGCGAGGTCGATGTCGCCGGGTTCGAGTAGCGCCTTCGTCCGCCGGTAGAGGTCGGCGTCGAGTACGTCCGAGTCGCTCATACCGTGTGGTGGTCGGCGGACCGATTTACCCGTGACGGTTCGGCGCCGACGGTCCCGCCTTCGAACGGCCGGGCCGTCCTCCCCGTTTCAGAAGGAGACGTCCGACTCGTCTCGAGGTCCCGACGCCGTCTCCGCGGGATTCCCTCCCCGGTCGTCGTAGAACTTGCGTCCGATGTACTCGTCGCTCACGTTGCCGAGGATAGTCGTGAACAACTCGTCGGCCGAGTTGTACGTCCCCTGTCCGACGGAGTCGATGATCGTCGACACCGTTTCCGTTTCCTGTGAGTCCGGTGCCTCGATCTCGCTCGCTCCGATTCGCGCGAGAACCGACGCCCGATCGACCGGATACGTAAACTCGTCTTCGAGCCGTTCACGTAGTTCGTTCAACATCATGATTAATGGTTGTATTTTGAACCGTCCTAACCCTGTCGGTCCACGCTCCGGGGAGGCGACGGGCCGCGGGTCGCAGTACGCCGTTCGTCTCGGGCGCTCCCTCGGCGGGGTCGGACAGTGCCGACGCTCCCGGTCACCCCAACCGTTCGTCGAGAATCAGCCGCGTCTTCGTGTTCTGCACCTCGTCCAGATCCCGTGCTTGCGTGATGAGTTCGTTGACCGCGCGCGTGTCGGCGGCGTCGACGACCATGACGATGTCCTCCTCGCCGGACACCTGCCAGACGAAGTCCACTTCGTCCCACTCGGCCATCCGGTCGGAGACACCCGTGGTGTCCACGTCGACGGCCACCGACACCTCGATCATCGCCTTTACGTTTCCCGTGCGCGTCGCCACGGTGAATCGCTCGATGATTCCCTCGTCGATGAGTCGCTCGACGCGGTTGCGGACCGTCCCCTCGGAGGTGCCGACGCGGTCCGCGATCTCGGTGTAGGGGGTCCGTGAATCCCGGCGGAGAATCCCCAGAATCCGGCGGTCCAGTTCGTCCATACGGCGCCTTCGGTCGGGGGTGACTTACCGATTACGAATTTCGTAACTTAGCTTCGAAAGCAAGGCTTATTGGGTGCGAATCCCTGTGTTTCTCGTAATGTCGGACGCCTATCTTGCCCTGGAGGACGGCCGCGTCGTCGAGGCACGTGGTCGTGTTTCGGGTCGGACGCGTGGCGAACTGGTCTTTACGACCGCGTACACCGGTTACGAGGAGAGTCTGACCGACCCCTCCTACGAGGAGCAGGTCCTCACGTTCTCGTACCCGCTCATCGGCAACTACGGCGTCCGAGAGGAGCGATTCGAATCCGACCGCGTCCACCCCCGCGCGGCCATCGCCCGCGAGTTCACCGAGGACGTCGTCGAGTGGCTGGACGTGGAGGGGATCCCGGCCATCGACCACCTCGACACGCGCGAACTCGTCACGTCCATCCGCGAGGAGGGGGCGATGAAGTGTGGGATCGCCGTCGGTCCCGGTGCGACGCCCGAGGACGCGAAAGCGGAACTCGCCGACTGCAAGGGCATGAGCGAACACACGGACATCGGCGCGCAGGTGAGCGTCGACGACCCCGTCGTCTACGAGGGCGGATCGGACGCGACGGTGGCCCTGATCGACTGCGGTGCCAAAGGCTCCATCACCGACTCCTTGCTCGAACGCGGCGCGACGGTTCACGTGCTCCCCTACGACGCGACGCCCGCGGACGTGGCGGCCGTCGACCCGGATATCCTCTTCATCTCGAACGGGCCCGGCGACCCCGAGAACTTCGAGGCCGCCGAGGCGCTGGTCGACGAGTACGTCGGCGACCTGCCCGTCGCCGGCATCTGTCTCGGTCAGCAGGTCGTTGCCAACGCCCTCGGCGGCAGCACCGAGAAGATGTCCTTCGGCCACCGCGGCGTCAACCAGCCGGTCCGCGACCTGGAGTCCGACCGTGTCGTCATGACGACACAGAACCACGGCTACACCGTCGGCGACCCCGGCGACCGGCTGAACGTGACGCAGGTGAACGTCAACGACGGCACCGCGGAGGGCCTCGAAAACGAGACCCTCGGGGTCCTCACCCGCCAGTACCACCCCGAGGCCCATCCCGGCCCCAACGACTCGCTCGATTTCTTCGACGACGTCCTCGACCTGGTGTCGACGGATACGCCCGTCGCCACCTCGGACTGACCGGCCTCACCCCCGCCGCTCCCGCCGTACCACCCCGACCAGCAACGCGATTACCGGTAGGACGACGGCCGCGCCGGCGACGAACGGCGACCAGTACGCGAGGGCGTACAGCGCGGCGGCGACTGGCGGCCCGACGGTCCGTCCCAGGCTCCCCGCACCTTGGGTGACGCCGAAGGCGGTGCCCTGCCGTTCGGCGTCCGAACTCGCCGACACGAGCGTCGCGAGCGACGGATTCAGGAGGCCGTTGCCGAACGAGAGCAAGCCGAGGACGGCGAGCAACGCGACGAGTTCGCGGCCGAGCCACGCCGGACCGCCGAGCGCGGGCAGGGCGCGCCCCAGTTCCGGCGCGAACGGGAGGGCGGCGAGGGCGACGAGGAGGATGCTCGCACCGCCGACTGCGAGTCGTGCCGATCCGACTCGGTCGGCCAGGCGCCCGACGAGTATGCCCTGATTGAGCGCACCGAGGACGCCGACGTAGGTGAGCAGGAGGGCCGCCGCGGACGCGTCGAACCGGTAGGCCGGCGCGTCGGCGACGAAGGGAATGAACATGACCTGTACACCCGCGAAGGCCACGGAGACGAGGAAGAAGGCCACGACCAGTCCCCGGAGTGCCGGGTCGCGGAGCGCCGTCGCGAACGACCCGACGAGCGTCGTCCGCTCGGCCGTCGTCCGGTGGCGGTCCGGTTCTTCGAGCGCGACCAGCGCGACGGCGAGGGCGATCAGGCTCATCGCCGCCGCGCCGAACGCCGGGAGCGAAAAGCGGGTCGCCGGAATCGGCAGTCCCGCCGCTGCCCGCACCGCCGTTTCGCTGGCGAGCGCCCCGCCGATGGCCGGCCCGAAGATGAACCCGAGGCTGAAGGAGGCACCGACGAGTCCGAGGGCGCCGGCGCGTCGCTCCGGTGGCGTCACGTCGGCGACGTAGGCCTGCGCGGCGGCGATGTTGCCGCCCATCGCCCCGGCGAGCGCCCGCGCCAGGAAGAGCGTGGCGACGCCGACGGCGGCCCCACCCAGGTCGCCGGTCAGATCCGCGAGGCCGAAGACCGACCACGCGACGGCGCTCCCCGCCAGCGAGAGGACGACGACCGGGCGCCGCCCCCAGCGATCCGAGTACCGACCGAGGACGGGCGTGGCGAGGAACTGGGTCAGCGAGTACGTCGCTGCCAACAGGCCGATGAACACGTCGCCGACGCCGAAGCTCCGGACGTAGTACGGGAGGATCGGAATGACGATGCCGAAGCCGACGAGGTCGAGGAAGACCACGAACACCACGGTGCCGACGGCCCGCCGGGGATGGTCCACCACTGCGTGGCCAGTCGCGCCGCGGGGGACACCCATGTGGGTGGCGAACGGGCGGGGGCGGTAAAAGTCCCCGTCGACTTGGGGTGGGTGTCGACCTTCGGCAGGTTTTTGACCTGACTCGCGCAACCCCGTGGCATGGTCACGGTCAGGGCTCCCGCGACGAGTGCGAACCTCGGCAGCGGGTTCGACGTGTTTGGCGCGGCCCTCGACCGACCGGCGGACGTCGTCCGCGTCGAGAAGGCCGACCGGACGACCATCGACGTGACGGGATACGGCAGCGAGTTCATCCCCGAGGATCCCGCGGACAACACCGTGGGGGCGGTCGCCGAGGCGCTGGACGCCCCGGCGCACATCCGCATCGACAAGGGGATCCGCCCCTCCTCGGGCCTCGGCTCCTCGGGTGCCAGCGCCGCCGCCGCCGCCGTCGCGCTCAACGAGCTGTACGACCGCGGCCTCTCGCGGAAGGAACTCGTCCCCATCGCGGGGAAAGGCGAGGCGACCGTCTCCGGTGAGGTCCACCTCGACAACGTGGCGCCCGCGCTCCTCGGCGGCTTCACCGTCGCCACGGGTCGGGACGTGACGACCGTCGACGCCGACATTCCCCTCGTCGCCTGCCTCCCCGAAATCGCCATCTCGACGCGGGACGCCCGAGACGTGGTGCCCGCGGGGGCGACGATGGAGCAACTCGTCTACACCGTCGGTCGGGCCGCCACGCTGACGACCGGGATGTGTCGGGACGACCCCCGTCTCGTCGGCAAGGGGATGCACGACCGCCTCGTCACACCCGCTCGGGCCGACCTCATTTCGGGCTACGACGAGGTTCGCGAGGCCGCCCTCGACGCCGGCGCGACGGGTGTCACCGTCAGCGGCGCCGGGCCGGGCGTCATCGCGGCGTGTTACCCCGAAGACCGTCGGTCGATTGCGGCCGCGATGGTCGACGGCTTCGGCGAAGTCGGTGTCGATTCGCGAGCCTACCAGACGAAGATCGGTCGCGGCGCGACGCTGTATCGAGACTGAGGTCGGTCGAGACCCCTCGAACGCCCGCCGCCACCGCCGTCGACCCCTCGACGCGGATGATTCCCACTGACTGGCGGTTCCCACTCGAACTATACTCGTCCGCGGAGAGGTACCGGTAGGACATGAGCGACGGCCAACGGAAATCTTCCGCCGAATCCGGTCACGGTCCAGCCGGGCGGGCGGACGCGCCGCGACGCGGAATGGACCCGGCGTGGTTCGAACGCGCCGTCGAGGCGGCGGGCCACGCAATCTTCATCACCGATTTCGAGGGGCAGATCGTCTACGTGAACCCGGCCTTCGAGGAGGTGACCGGCTACGACGCGGCCGACGCGGTCGGCGAGACGCCGGACCTCCTCAACTCCGGCCACCACGACGCCGACTACTTCGGGCGACTCTGGCGGACCATCGTCACCGGCGAGGTCTGGCAGGAGGAAATCGTGAACCGGCGGGCCGACGGTGACAGCTACATCGCCAACCAGACCATCGCACCCCTCGCGGACGACGAGGACGGCACCATCACGCACTTCGTTGCGATCCAGACGGACATCACCGAGCGCAAGCAACACGAGATGGCGCTCGAACGCAGCCAGGATCTGTCGGCTCGAACCGAGGAGACGGCCGACGTCGGCGGGTGGGAACTCGACCTCGAGGCGCGGGAACTCCGCTGGACCGCGGGCACCCGCCGGATTCACGAGGTCGGTCCCGACTACGACCCGACCCTCGACGAGGCGCTGTCATTTTATCACCCCGACGACCGCGACAAGATTCGGACGTTCGTCGAACGGGCACTCGAGTGGGATCTACCTTACGACGTGGAGGCACGCATCGTCACCCCCGACGGCACCACTCGCATCGTCCGGACGACGGGCCAACCCGTCGCCGGCGACGGCACGCCCGTCCTCCGGGGCGCGATTCAGGACATCACCGAACGGGAGGCGCGCCGCCAGCAGTTGATGGTGTTCAACCGGGTGCTGCGTCACAACCTGCGGAACGGCCTGAACGTGGTCATCGGTCACGCGGAGGGAATCGAACAGGCACTCGAATCGGTCCGTTCCGACGACGTGGACGAGGCGGCGGCGCTCGAACAGATCGACGAGGACACCAGCCGTATCGTCTCGGCTGCCGAGGGCCTCCTCGACACGTCGGAGCGAGCGCGTACGTTCGACCGTATCTACGAGCAGATTCGGGACGTCAAGCCCGTCGAGGTCCGGCCGCTACTGGCGTCCGTCGCCGCGCAGTATCGCGACGCACACCCCGAGGCGACCGTGCGAGTCGAGGGTCCGACGCCCGTCGTCCTCGCCAACCGACACGCGCTTCGAGTCGCTGTCGACGAACTCGTCGATAACGCCTTCGAACACTCGACGGACGACGATCCGACCGTGACCCTCAGTGTGACCGAGCGCACGGACGGCACGATCCAACTCGGCGTCGCCGACCGCGGCGAGGGCATCCCGGAGATGGAACGGGAGGTAATCGTCGACGGCGAGGAACGACCCCTCAAACACGGGAGTGGGCTGGGGCTGTGGATCGTGAAGTGGCTCGTGACGCCCATCGGCGGGTCGATAGAAATCGAGGACAACGACCCGAGCGGCGCCGTCGTCTCCATCGTCTTCCCGGCCTCCCGGTGGACGCCGAGTGCGGACGACGAGTCGGTCTGAGGATACCCCGCCGCGTTCAGACGCCGCGGCCCTGCAGTTTCTCCTCTTCGGCCATGTCGGCGTTCGACTGGCCTTTCATCCCCTTGCCGACGTTCGTGGCGATTTCGGCCAGGCGGTCGGGGTCGTCCCAGTTGTTCACCGCCTCGACGATGGCCGTCCCCATCGCCTCGGGGTTCTCGGCGCCGAAGATACCGGAGCCGACGAAGATGCCGTCACAGCCGTGGTGCATCATGAGCGCCGCGTCGGCGGGCGTCGCGATGCCGCCAGCCGCGAAGTTGACGACTGGGAGGCGGCCCATCTCGGCCGTCTCGTGGACCAGGTCGCGGGGTGCGCCGTGTTCTCGCGCCCAGCGCTCGCGTTCCTCGTAGGCCATGCCGTCGAGTTCGCGGATGGCCCCCTTGATGGCCCGCTGGTGAGTGACCGCCTGGTTCACGTCGCCGGTGCCCGCCTCGCCCTTGGTGCGGATCATCGCCGCGCCCTCGTCGATCCGGCGGAGCGCCTCGCCCAGATTCCGTGCGCCACAGACGAACGGCGCGGTGAACTCCCGCTTGTCGATGTGGTAGTCGTCGTCGGCGGGGGTGAGCACCTCGCTCTCGTCGATCATGTCGGCTCCTTTCGCCTGCAGGATCTCCGCTTCCTTGGTGTGGCCGATGCGAGCCTTGCCCATCACCGGAATCGACACCTCCTCCAGAATCTCGGTGAGTGCCGCCGGGTCCGCCATCCGGGCGACACCGCCGCGCTTGCGGATGTCGGCGGGGACGGCTTCGAGACTCATCACCGCGACGGCGCCGCAGTCCTCCGCGATGCGGGCCTGCTTCGCGTTGACGACGTCCATGATGACGCCCCCTTTCTGCATCCGTGCGAACCCGCGCTTCACCAACTCCGTACCGCGCCGCAGTTCTTCGAGGTCGGTCATATCCTCCGTTACGGTGGGATGTACTTAACGGCGGGCATCCGGTAGATGTTGCCATCGTCACCGATTTATCACCCCGTTCCCATCTCACGGACATGAGTTCCGGGTCGGAGTCGGCGGCGGGATACGTCGCGACACTCTTCGACGGCGTCGGACTTCCGGACGCCGATCCACTCCCGCGGTGGCTCGCACCGCTCCCGCGCCCGGTCGAGAATCTCGGCCTCTCGCTCGCGTGGGCCGTGGTCGTCACCAACCTCGTCGGCACCGCCTTCGGCTTCTGGTACTACCGCTTCCAGTTCGCCGCCGAACCGCTCGTGGCTTGGCCGCTCGTCCCGGACAGCCCCGTCGCCACGTTCTTCATCGCGCTCTCGCTCGCCCTCTGGAAACTCGGTCGGTCGAACGAGGTGGTGAACGCGCTGGCCTTCTTCGGCTGCTGGAAACTCGGTCTGTGGACGCCGTTCGTGCTGGTGGCTTTCGCCGACGGCTTCCTCGCGACCACACCCGTGCCGATGTACATCTTCCTCCTCGGGAGCCACCTCATGATGGTCGTCGAGGCGTTCGTCATCCACCGGTACAGCGACTTCCCCGTCGGCGCCGTCGCCGTCGCCGTCGCGTGGTACGGCCTGAACGACCTGGTCGACTACTTCTTGCCACTGGTCGGGACGCCCCACCACACGCTGCTCCCCAGTCAGCGCATCGTCGACGGTGCCATCACACACGTCTCGCCGAACCACGAACTCGCCGCCGCCGGCGCCGTCGTCCTGACGCTCACCGCCACCTTCCTCACGCTCGCGACGCGAGTGAAGAAACTCGAATCACGGTAGCGTGTCGGCGAAGCCGGCGGCGAACGCCTCCACCGCTCCCCAGTCGGTGTACTCGTCGTCGCGACTGCTGTCGGTGCCGCCCCTCGCTTCGCGATGCGTTTCATCGACCGACGCTTCAGCGGGCCGTACTCGCTGTACCGGGGCGCCGTGGGGACCGTCGCCGCCGCAGTCGGCTCCCGTCACGTCTCGCCGAGGAACGCGTCCAGTCGATCCCGGGCCGTTTCCCTCTCCTCGGCGGCAGTGAGGTCGACGGGGACGAACGCCGACTGGCAGTGATCGAGGTTCGTCGGACGACGACCCGGTCGCATTCGAAGGCGGGATAGATGGCGACGACGGCCGCCGCCTCCGGCGGGAACGGGAGGGGCCAGGTGGGCGGAGTGCATGGTCCGCCGTCGTTTCTTCACCCCCACCGACCGTGGATACCGACCGGAAAGGCGGGTTCGACGACACGAGTCGTTGCCGTGGCGTCCCCCGGCGCACCGTTATCCACCGTCGTCTCGTATGGACCGTATGAGCCTCTACGACCGCCTCGCAGACCTGCCACTTCGTGTCGACGCCACCGACCGGGTGCGCCACTCGCGCGATACGTCGAGTGGCTTCGTCCGAGCGACCACGACGTTCTCCCTCCACGGGGACGGTACGGCCGGACGTGGCGAGGACGTAACCTACGACACCGCGGACCACGACGCCCTCGCCGACGTCCCGGACGCACACTTCGACGACGCCCTCGCCGGCGAGTGGACGTTCGACGCGTTCTCGGCGGCTCTCGGCGACTTGGACCTCTTTCCCACCGGAGCGCCGGAACAGCCCTCCGCACGCCACTACCGCCGCTGGGCACTGGAGAGTGCGGGGCTGGATCTGGCGCTCCGGCAGGCCGACACCGACCTCGCGTCGGCGCTCGGCCGCGAGCGCTCGCCCGTCCGCTTCGTCGTCAGCACTCGCCTCGGCGACCCGCCGACGACCGACCGCGTCGAGGCCATCCTCGACCGACACCCCGATCTGGGGTTGAAACTCGACCCGACGAGCGACTGGACGGACGCTCTCGTCGACGCCCTCGCGGAGACGGGCGCGGTGCGACTCCTCGACCTGAAGGGACACTACGTCGGGACGACGGTGGACCAGGACGCCGACCCCGTCCTGTACGAACGGGTGATCGAGGGGTTCCCGGACGCGGTGATCGAAGATCCGGCGCTCACCGACGGGACGCGTCCGGTCGTCGAAGCCGCACGAAACCGCCTCTCGTGGGACGCTCCGATAACCGGTGTCGAGAGCGTGCGTGACCGCCCCTACGAGGCCCGGTGGCTCAATATCAAACCCTCGCGGTTCGGGACGGTGGACTCGCTACTCGACACGCTCGAATACGCCGCCGACAACGACGTGACCTGCTACGGCGGTGGTCAGTTCGAACTCGACGTGGGACGGGACCAGATCCAGACGCTGGCGGCGACGTTCTATCCCGACGCGCCGAACGACGTGGCCCCCGGCGGCTACAACCTGCCCGACCTGCCAGTGGACCTCCCCGGCAGTCCGCTCTCCCCCGACTCGGACGTGCGGGGTCTCGATTTCTAGTCGACGGTCGGCGCCTCGCTGTCGGCGTGGGCACGCACCCAGAGTTCGCCGATGCGCGAGAGCCGCGTTCGGTAGGACTTCCCGTGTTCCTCCTGTTCGATGTAGCCTTTCCCCCCGGGGCCGAGTCGGTCGACGTTGTAGATGACCTTCGACCGGAAGCTGTCGGTGTACTCCTCGCCGAGTTCGGCCGCGAGCGCCTCCGCGAGTTCGGAGACGGACTCGAACTCACCGTGGTCGCCGAGTTCGAAGAGGATCACCTCCTCGAAGGGCTTGACGTTCGAGAACGAGGCGACCGGGAGTTCGACGATGTGGTTGTCGCCGATGCGCTTGGCGCCGATTGTGGTGCCGCGTTCGTCGAACTCGTCGAGGAGTTCTGTCGTCCCGTCGAGTCGTCCGCGGATCCGGTCGTCGTCGACCGAGCCGTCGTCGAGGAGGCTCCGGAGCAGGTCCCGGTTCGCTCGCAACTCCTCCGCGAGTTCCGTCTCCAGGTACTTCTCGGGGGCGGTGTAGTAGGTGTGAATCCGGTCCCGGTCGGCCTGGCGTTCGAGCGTGATGGAGTGGGCGGCGGTTGCGAAGGCGAAACTCACCGGACGTGGCATCGAACTCACGTTGACCCACACCTCGCCGTCCGGGGCGCCCTCGTCCAGTTGGTCGTTGATGAGGTCGTATGCGTCCTCGAAGGCGGCGTCGTAGTCGTAGACGTCCTCGATGACGATCCGACGGGTTTCGGCGCCGAGTAGGTTTCTGAAGTCCTGTTCCAACTTGGCGGAGATGTTCCGCGAGTATTCGACGTTCGCCTCGCTCCCGACGGCGCCCTCGAGCAGGATCACCCGGTCCACGTCGAACTGGTCGCGGATCAGGGGCGCGATCAGCCGGTCGTAGTCGAAGCCGACCGGGACGATATGGGTCTGCATACCCGATAGTTAGCCGGGACGGTTATATATCCCCTCGAGCCGCGCATCGGGCGTCACACCCTCACACACTCCGTCATTCGACCGTTTCGCCCCGGTGCATCTGACCGAAAACGAGCAACGACGTCACCGCACACACGGCCACTCGAGCCGTGGAATCGATCGACGGTGTCACGGCGTCGCCTCCGATCGATTCTCTCCCTCCGGATCGATCGGCGGGTGCCCTCGGTGTGGAGTACGACAGGTATTTCCCGCACGCCCGAAAAGTATATAGGCGTACATGGGTCGCCCCATGTCGGCGCCATCATCACCATCACCCCCACGAGGGGATCATCAATGGACGACACAGCCAAATACCTCATTCACGCATCGATTGCGGCCGACGGCGTCGTGGAGCGAAGCGACGTCGTCGGCGCCGTCTTCGGGCAGACCGAGGGCCTGCTCGGCGACGAACTCGATCTCCGCGACCTCCAGCAGTCCTCCAAAGTCGGCCGCATCGACGTACAGATCGACAGCGAAAACGGCCAGTCCTTCGGCCGGATCACCATCGCCAGCAGCCTCGACAAGGTGGAGACGGCCATCCTCGCGGCGTCGCTCGAAACCATCGACCGCGTCGGACCGTGTCAGGCCTCGGTCGAAGTGACGAACATCGAAGACGTCCGCGAGGCCAAGCGCCGGAAGGTCGTCGACCGCGCCAAGGAACTGCTGGCGGGGTCGTTCGACGAGAGCGTCATGGACTCCTCCAAAATCTTGGAGGAAGTCCGCGAGAGCGTTCGGATCGACGACATCACGGAGTACCACGGCCTCCCCGCCGGCCCCCGTGTCGCCGACGCCGACGCCGTCATCATCGTCGAGGGACGGTCGGACGTCCTCACGCTCCTCCAGTACGGGATCAAGAACGCCGTCGCCGTCGAGGGGACCAACGTCCCCGACGCGGTGGCCGGCCTGACCGAGGAACGGACCGTCACGGCCTTCCTCGACGGCGACCGTGGCGGCGAACTCATCCTTCGCGAGCTCGCACAGGTGGGCGACGTCGACTACGTCGTCTTCGCCCCCGAGGGTCGGTCCGTCGAGGACCTCGCTCGACACGAGGTCATGTCGGCGCTCCGCGGGAAGACACCCTACGGTGACCTCTTCGAGGACGGCGAGGACCGATCGACGCCGCCCGAACCGGTGGACGAGAGCGAGCGGTCGTCCGACTCGGAGCCGACCGCTTCCGTCTCCGTCGCTGCGGCCTCCCCCGTCGCCGAGTCGGAGACGACCCCCACCGCCGACGCCGCCGCGGACGAGACGGCCGACGACGCGACCGGCCCGTCCCGCGACGAGCCGTCGACGCTTCGCGGCCACGTCCGCGCGGTGATCGACGCCGAGACGGGATCGGCGCGCCTCCTCGACGACGAGTTCGAGGCCATCCAGACGGTGCCGGCTGACGAAGCCTTCGACGCCGTGTCGGCGGCCGAGACGGCGCCTTACGCGGTGGTTCTCGACGGCGAACTGACCCAGCGACTGCTCGACGTGGCGGCCCAGCGCGGTCTCGAACAGATCGTCGCCCGCTCCGCAGCCGAGATGGTCAAGACGCCGGTGGACGTTCGCGTGCGGACGATAGACCAGTTGGCGACCGTCGAGTAACGGCGCGACCGAACCCGTCGTTTCTCGGTGATCGTCGAGTAACGGCGCGACCGACCCGTCGTTTCTCGGTGATCGTCGAGTAACGGCGCGACCGAACCGCCGTTTCTCGGCGACTACTGCCGATACAGAACCGCCGCGCCGTCCGCGAAGAAGTCGGGCAGGCGTCGCACTTTCTCGAAGCCACACCGTCGGTACAGCGACCGCGCCGCCTCGTTGTCGGGCGCGACGGTGACCGTGAGCCGGTCCGCGTCGGCCGCACACGCCGACAACAGCGCCGTCGCCATCCCCTCCCTGCGGTGGTTCGGGTCGACGACCAGTTCCGCCACGTAGGTCGTCCCGTCGCCGGGCACGGCGAGCAGGTAGCCCACGGGGTCGTCCGCCCCGTCGGCCGTCGCGACGAGGGCCGTCGCCGGCGCGAACTCGTCGCCACTCAGGGCGCCGTCGAGCAGCCCCGGACTCGGCTCGCGGAGGTGTGACTGGAGACGGGCGAGTGCGGCGGCGTCGGTCGGTCTCGCGCGGCGAATCACAGCAACAGGGCGGCGAACGCGGCGCTGACGACGGCGCCGGCGAGGGTTCCGAGGAAGTTGACGGTCTGGTTGCCGACCCGGCCACCCTCGAGCGTCGCACCGAGGAGGCTGTCGACGGTCATGCCGGCGACGCCGCCACAGACGACGGCGAGGGCGGCCAGCCCCGGCGCGGCGAATCCGAAGAAGCCGACGGCCACCGCCGAGACGACGGCGGCGCCGGCGGCGCCGACGACGTACCCCTGCCAGGTGATGCCGCCATCGGTGCCCGGCTCGACCCGCCGCAGGGTCGTGATGAGTCGCGGGTCGTCGAACAGGACGCCGATTTCGCTGGAGAGCGTATCGCTCATGGCGGCGGCGAGCGACCCGGTGAAGGCGAAGCGAAAGAGGTCGGCGTCCATGGGCATCCGGCCGCTGGCGGCGAAGCCGATGACGGCCACGAGCGCCACGGCAGCGTTGCCGAGGACGTTCCCGCTCCCCCGGGCGCCCTCGTTGTCCTCGGCGACGCCCCGCTCCCGTTTCTCCTCGAAGCGGTACTTCGCGGAGAGGCCGCCGATCCCGAAGAAGGCGATGAGGACGGCGAACCAGCCGACGCCGCCGAAGACGATAGTGAGCAAGGCGAGCAGTACGCCGGTCACCATCCCGGGCACCGACGCGGTGCCGGTCCAGTAGGAGAGATAGCCGAGGACGACGGTCACGGCGAGGGCGACACCCACCTCCGTGAGGCCGGCGCTGACGCCGATGGCGTCGAACAGCCACAGCAACAGGCCGGTCGAGAGCATCACGAGGGGGTCGTCACGCTCGTAAAGCATCGACCGCAGGAGCGCCGCGACCAGCGCCCCGGCCGCGGCGAGGAAGATAACGGCGGGGAGCGACGGCTGTGCGCCGCGGGTCCAGCCGACGATCAGTTGGCCGCCGAGGGCTGCGAGGAAGGCGACGAGGCCGAATCCGGCGACGGCACGGGCCGGGTCGTCGTCCACCTGCTCGACGGCACGTGCGCCGACGTTGCCGTAGGCGACGACGAGGACGGCGGCGGCGAAGATGGCCGTCGGCATCGACTGCCGGGGTGCCGTCGAGAGGATGGCGAGACCGGTGGCGGCCAGCGCGAAGCCGGCCAGTCCATTGAGCCGACCGTCCCGCCGGTCCTGTGGCCGGGCGAAGAGGTCGAACACCGGTCCCTCGTCCACGACGAACGCGGCGAGGAGCGCCACGATGGCGAAGGGGGCGGCGGCCGCGCGCCCGAGTTCGGGGGCGGCGAGCGCGAGCGTCCCGACGGCTGCGAATCCCCCTGCCCGCCGAAGGGTGGACGTCACACCCACCGGTATCCCCGACGGCCACTTAACCCTCCCGACACGCCCCGTTCGCGTCCACGAGTCCGCGAACCGTGGACTTTTGCGCCGCCACTCCCTAGCTCCGCCGTGGGCCTGTACGACCGCTATCTCGCGCTCAGACAGCGGATTCACGACGGTGAGCCACCCGCTCATGTCGCCCTCGTACTCACCGAACGCGACCTGCTGGAACAGGGTGCCTACGCTCGCCTCGAACGGGTCCTCCGCTGGGCGTTCGAGTACGGCGCCGAACGCGTCACCGTCTCCGTGAGCGTCCTCGACGAGGCGGTGGTGCCGACGCTGGAGCGCGAACTCCGTGCCATCGACGCGCCCCGTCCCGTCGCCGTCCGAGCGCCGGACGACACCGAACCAGCCGCGGCCCCCGTCCAGGTGAACGTCGGCCTGGGCGGCAAAGGGGAGTTCGCCGCCGCGGTCCGCTCGCTGGCCGAGGAGGTCGACGCCGGGCGTCTCGATCCAGAGGAGGTCGACGGGGCTGACGTGGAGCGACGACTCGTCTTCCCCGACGAACCCGACCTACTGATCAAGACGGGTGCCGAGCGCCTCTCCGATTTCATGATCTGGCAGTCCGTCTACTCCGAACTCTACTTCACCGACGTGAACTGGCGGGACGTGCGCAAGCGCGACTACCTCCGGGCCGTCCTCGACTACCAGAACCGGCAGCGACGATTTGGCCGCTGAACGCCGGTGAAGCGGCCGAAAATCACTATCGCGCCGCGGAGCGTCAGGCTTCGGTCTCGCTTTCGATTCCCGTCCCCGTCCCCGTCCCCGTCGTCGACTCGTAACTGACGCTCCTCCCCCGCGCGACCGGTTGCAGGAGGTACGGCCCGCTCTGTCCCCGCCGAACCGGCGTGACGCCGGCGGTGAAGAGCGTGCGCGTGTTCGCCCGAATCTCGAAGGACCGTTTGAACTGGGGCGGTGTCTCGCCCGGCGTCCCGACGGTCGCCCGGGACGACTACCCCTCGACGTCGCCCTCGACGCCGATGCGACCCAGCAGTTCGCGTTTGGAGGCGGGGCTGATCGTGATGCCCGCCTCGTCGAAGCGACGCTCGACCGCCAGGGCGTACGCCGACCGAGCGGCAAAGATGTCCTGTCGCCGCGCGTCGCCGATCCAGTAGTGGACGCGAAGCACGACTGCGTCGCCGCCGAACTCGTCGACGTAGGCCTTCGGCGTCGGCTCCGCCTCGATGTCGTCCACGGCGTCCGTCGCTTCCGTAAGCAGCGAAAGGGCGTTGCTCACGTCCGCCTCGTACTCGATGCCGACGTGTTCGACGATCCGGCGACGCTTCCGGCCGTACGGGCGGGTGATCGCCTTCCCGGTCAGCGTCGTGTTCGGTACCGTGATGAGTTCGCCGTCGGGCGTGAGTACTCGGGTCACCCGGAGGGTGATGGACTGGACCGTTCCTTCCCCGTCGGCCCACTCGATGTAGTCGCCGACGTTGAACTCGGGGTCGGCGACGAGGACGAGACCGCTGACGAGGGATCCGACGACCGTCTGCCCGGCGACGCCGATGGCGAGCGTCGCCGCGGCGATGACGAGCGACGAGTCGCCGAGTAGGTCGCCGTAGCCCGCGACGCCGGCGGCGACGAAGAAGGCGACGAGGACGACGAGCAGTCGGACGTACCGCGTGACGGCCTCCCGGAGCGTTGGGTTGTTTCGGTTACGGTGCCGGACGTACTGCCCCACGAGGGGTTCGACGACGAACCAGCCGACGAGGAGGGTGGCGACGAACCCGGCCAGGAACCACGCCCCGCGGACGATGGTGGGCCAGTAGTCGGCGAGTTCCTCGGGGCCGACGGCGGGCGGTGGGGTAGTCGTCATCTGCGCGACGATGTGCATACCCGGCACTCACGGGCGGACGCTACATATGTCTCGGCGTCGTCACTCGGCGGTCGGGGAGGACCGGCGCGACCGAACCGGCGTTACTCGGCGGTCCGGTCCTGGCGGTCGAGTTCGGCCGACAGTTCCTCGGCACCACCTCGGGGCAACTGCTCGCGGAGGCGACCGACGACGTCGCGTGTCTCGACCAGCGACGACCCCGCGACCGCTCGAACCAGCGCGACTGCCCGCTCCGTCCGGGTGTGGCGCCACGACGCCTCGCGTGACTCGTAGGTCCGGATCGCTCGCAGGAAGTCCACCTTGGAGAACTCGGGCCAGTAGGGCGCACAGAAGAACACGGCGGCCTCGTTTCCGTTGGCGTGCCACGGCAGGAAGTTACTCGTGCGCTCGTCGCCGCCGGTGCGGACGATCAGATCCACGTCCCGGACGGGGCGGGCGTACAGGCGGCGGTCGATGGCCGCGACGTCCACGTCGTCGGGGTCGAGGCGGCCCTCGTCGACCGCCATCAGCGTGTCGCGGGCGGCGCCGAGCAGTTCCGCCCGGCCGCCGTACGCCACCGCGATGTTCAGGCGGAAGCGGTCGTAGGACGCGGTCCGTCCCTCGGCGTAGTCGACGGCCTCGCGGACTCGGTCGGGCAGGCGTTCCACCTCGCCGAGGGCGCGGATGCACACCTCGTTCTCGTGGACTCCCTCCGCGTCGGCGAACTCCCGGAGTTTCGACTCGATGAGGTCGAACAGCTGTTCTCGTTCCGCCGGCGGTCGGTCGAAGTTCTCGGTCGAGAAGGCATAGAGCGTGAGTTCCTCGACGCCGAGGTCCTGACACCACCGTAGCACCTGCTCGGTGGTTCGGGAGCCCTCGCGGTGGCCCTCGGTCGTCTCGTCCCCGCGTTCGCGGGCGTACCGCCGGTTCCCGTCCATGATGATGGCGACGTGATCGGGGCCATCCTCGATGTCGCGGCGGAGGAGCCGCTCGTACGCGCGGTCGATCCAGCCCCGTACCCGCGAGTGCATGTTGGGTGCGACGGCGTCGACCAGTATGGGTCTTTTGACAGCCGGGACGTCGGGTCGTGTCTCCGATCACCGGACTGGACGGGGGTCGGGGACGACAACCCCTATTAGCCTCGGGCGTGTGTTTCGTCACGATGAGTGACCCGTCCAACGCGGCGGTCGAGGGGTTCGAACACGTCCCCGAGACCGACCAGCACTTCGAGAACGCGCTGGCGAAGGCCCGGGACGGTCACCGGCTCACCGTCGCCGACGGGGTGGAACTCCTGACGACCGGCACCGACCGCGAGGGGATCGATCCCGCGCGAAAGGAAGCGGTGCTGGAGGCGGCGGACCGTCGGCGTGCGGAGGTCGTCGGCGACGACGTCACCTTCGTCGCCAACCTCAACAACAACGTCACGACGGCCTGTGACACCGGCTGTCAGTTCTGTAACTTCAAGGATCGCGCGTCGGCGTTCGAGACCGACGCCCCGGACGACCACGGCGGCTTCACCAAGACGCCGGCCGACTCACGCCGGGCCGTCGAGGAGGCAGTCGACATGGGCATCTCGGAGGTGTGTTCGGTCAGCGGCCTCCACCCCGCGTTCGCCCTCGACGCCGACCACCGCGAACTGCTCGACGCGGCCGAGAACCCGGAGCGGGTGAACTATCGCCCACCCGCGGCCTACACCACGTCGCCGGGAACGTACGTGGACCAGATTTGCGCCATGTCCGTCGACGGCGTCCACGTCCACTCGATGACGCCCGAGGAGGCCTACCACGCCCGCCGCGGCACCGACTGGTCCTACGAGGAGGTGTACCGCCGCCTCCGGGACGCCGGTCTCGACAGCGCGCCCGGCACCGCCGCGGAGATTCTCGTCGACGAGGTGCGCGACGTGATCTGTCCCGCGAAGATGGACACCGAGGAGTGGCTCGACGCCATGGAGGGGGCGATGGCCGCCGGTCTGCCCGTCACCGCGACGATCATGTACGGGCACGTCGAGAACGAGATGCACCGTGTCATGCATCTGCAGCGGGTACGCGACCTGCAGGACCGGACCGGCGGCATCACCGAGTTCGTTCCGCTCTCTTTCGTCCACCAGCAGACGCCGCTCTACGAGCGCGGCCTCGTCGACGGCGGTGCCACCGACGCCGAGGACGAACTCATGATCGCCGTCTCCCGACTCTTTCTCGACAACGTCGAGAACGTCCAGACCTCGTGGGTGAAGTTCGGCGACGAGAAGTCGCTGAAGACGCTCTCCTGTGGCGCCAACGACTTCATGGGGACGCTCCTCTCCGAGGAGATCACCAAGCGCGCCGGCGGCGACTACGGCGAGTTCCGCTCCGTCGCCGACTACGTCGACATGGTAACCGCCATCGGCCGCCGACCCGTTGAGCGCTCGACGGACTACGAGCGCCGGCGACCGATCGATCCCGACGACGGCCCTCACGGCCCTCGTCTCGGTCCCCGCGCCGACGGGACGCCGCTACTCGACGCCCGTTCGCCGGCGAGGGACGACGCCGCTCGGACGACCGGTAACACCGGTGAAGCCGACGACTGACATGATGGCGACGACCCACGCGGCCGTCGGACTCCTCCTCGCGCTCCCGCTGACAGTCGTCGCGCCGGAACTGGCCCCCGCCGCCGCCCTCGCCGCGATGGCCGGCGGTGTCTTCCCCGACCTCGACCTCGTCGCCGGCGTCCACCGGAAGACGCTCCACTTCCCCGATTACTACTGGCTCGGCGCGATCCCGGCCCTCGTCGCCGCCTCGCTCGCTCCCGGCTTCGCCACCATCGCTGCTGCCTGGTTCCTCCTCTCGGCGGCGGTCCACTCCGTGAGCGACGCCTTCGGCGCGGGGACGGAGCCGCGGCCGTGGGAGCGCACCTCCGCGCAGGCAGTGTATCTCCACTCGCGGAGTCGCTGGCTCGCCCCGCGATACTGGGTACGATACGACGGCGCGCCCGAGGACTACCTACTCACCGTCCTCCTGCTCGCGCCCGGGCTGTTCGTCTTCGGTCCGACGGTCCGGCGCGTCGCCCTCGGGTTCATCGCCGTCGGTGGCGCCTACACGCTCGTCCGCAAGCGCCTGCCGGACGTCGAGGAACGGTTACTGTAGGGCGCGATACCGGCGGCCGGCCCCGTCCTCGGCAGCCAACGCTTCCCGGATCGCCGGCCGGAGCCACGACCCCGCGGCCGGTGACGCCACCTCCCCGTCCCGATACGCCGCGGGCAGGTACCGATCGTGCGTCGGCAGCCGCTCTCGGAGGGGGACCCCCGTCTCGGCCGCGAGCGCCTCCAGTTCTTCGACCGCCGGCCACGCGTGGTCGGGGTTGATGTAATCGTCCGTGACCGGCGAGACGCCGCCCAGGTCGTCGACGCCGCAGTCGAGCAACTCCCGCGTCGGGGCGAGATTCGGCGGCACCTGCACCGACACCTCGTCCGGCAGGGCGACCCGCGCCATCGCCACCGTCTCGCGCATCGTCTCGACGCTCGGCCGCTCGAAGTCGGAGCGCTCGTTGGGAACGACCGGCTGGACGATCACCTCCTGAACGTGGTCGTAGCGTGCGTGGAGTTCGCCAATCGCCAGCAGGCTCTCGGCCCGGTCGCGGCGCGATTCGCCGATGCCGACGAGGATGCCGGTCGTGAACGGGACCGACGCCTCGCCGGCCGCCCGTATCGTCCCCAGTCGGCGCTCGGGTGTCTTCCGCCGCCCCCCGGAATGCGCGCTCACGTCCGCCGTCGTCTCCAGCATCACGCCCATGCTAGCGTTGACCTCGGCGAGACGGTCCAGGGCCGCGGCACGCAGGTCTCCGGGGTTGCTGTGGGGGAGCAAGCCGACGTCGAGGGCCATCTCACAGGCGTCGTAGAGATAGTCGAGCATCGTGTCGTACCCCCAGTCGTCGAGTTGGTCGTGGACGGCGGTGTATCGCTCGTCCGGCGCGTCGCCGAACGTGAACAGCACCTCGGTACAGCCGGCCTCGGCGCCGAACCGAAGTTGCTCCCGGACCGCCTCCGGCGGCATCAGCGACGCCTCGCCGGGCACGTCGTAGAACGTACAGTAGGTGCAGGTGTAGCGACAGGCGGTCGTCAGCGGCAGGAAGACGTTTCGGGCGAAGGTGAGTTCGGGTGCCGGCCCCACGTCCGTCGGTGTCACGTCGAGCAGATCGGTGGCCGCGTCGGCGTCGACGAGGGCGCCGGGAGCGACCCGTTCGTCGTCGTCCTCGGGTGCCCGTGACATGGCCGCGAATCGACGCCCGACGCTCAAAAACCCCCCACTTCGGTTCGGTCACACCGTCCGGTCGATCCCCACCCGACCGTCGCCGACGGCGAGTTCGAACCCCGCCGCTCGGAGCCACGCCGCCGCCTCGCCCTCGCCGTGGAGCAACACCTCGACCAGGTCGGACGGCTCGTCAACGTCGGTCGCGAGGCGCATCGAGTCGACGAGACGTACGTCGGCACCGACCGATTCCGCCGCGTTCAGGTGGTCGCGGATGGAGACGCCGTGGAAGTCGACGCGGAACTCGGGGTGGGACACGACGAGACCGTTCGTCCCGCCGCCGCGGCCGGGCGCGACGGCGACGTCCGCTTCGGCCCCGGCCGCGACCAGCGATCCGATCGCCCGGGGCGTCACCAGACCGAGATCGGACACGAGAATGCCAACCGGATCGGTGCCGCCGAGACGGGAGTTCACCGCCGTCGAGAGCGGGCGCTCGTCGACGGTGACCGGGACGCCCTCGAGGACGTCGTCGCCGAGGTCGACCGGCGCCGTCGCGACGACGACGGGGTCGTGGCCGGTCTCTAGAAGCGCCGAGAGTACGTCACGGAGCATCGCCCGTGCGAAGGCGGCCCGCTCGTCGGCGGCGAGCAGTGGGTCGAGTCGGGTCTTGGGCCGCGTCGCCTCGAACGGGACGAGAACTTGCATCTCCATCGTGAGTGTCGTCGGTGAATCCGGTTCCGTTTTCGGTCGTCGATTCCCAGTTAGGGCGCGTTCCACTGCCGGCCGGCTGCGACGACCACGATCACCCGAGCGGGTCGTCCGGTCCCTGCTGGGAGCGCCAGTAGACGACGCCGCCGACGAGGAGGCCGAGGACGAGCAGTCCGCCCACGGCGTAGATGATCAACTGCTGAGTCTGCTGGGACTGCTGGGCCTGGTTTGCCTGCCGAGTCGCTCGGTTGGCGAGGTTGGTCGCCACGTCGAAGCTGCCGTCGTTGTAGGCGGCGACGGCGTCCTCGTAGTTGGCCTGCGCGTCCGCGGGGTTCGCGCCGTTCGACTGCGCCGTCTCGATGGCGCTGCCCGCTTCGTCGAGGGCGGCGCGCGCCGACGCGCTCCGCTCGGTGTAGTGGTGGGTCTCCCAGCTTTCGATGGTGTTACTGGCGCCGCCTTGCTGGCCACGCTTGAGTTCCATCAGCTGGAATCGCTGGGCCGGGTCGTAGCTGTAGGCGTCCACTTCGGGGACCGTTCCGGTGACCCGGACCTCCACCTCGGCGGTGCCGGAACTCGCGGCGACGTCGACGCCGGAGAACGCCTGGCCCGTCGGTTCGATCAGGTTCACCTGCGACCCCGTCTGGTCGTAGTAGACGATGGTCCAGGACACGTCGGTCAGTTCGGTCGTCCCCGACAGCTGCCACTGCTCGCTCTGGGGGTTCTGGTACAGTTCGTCGAGCGTGATCGTCGCCGATACCTGCGTGCCGACCTGCGCCTCCTCGGGGACATCCTCGCCAGTAACCGACACTGCCGCCGCCGGGACGGTCGCGGCGAGCAGTACGACGAGTGTGGCGAGGACGACCCTAGAAGAGTGATTCGAGTTCGTCCTCGTCATCTTCGACTAGATTCTGGAGATTGGCTTCGCTCTCTTCGCGGATCTCGCTGATGTTGTCCTGTGCCTCGATGGCGACCTGCTGCAGTTCCTTGATTCGGGGCACGTTCGTGACTCCCGAAAGCAGGATGGCGGAGGCGACGAAGTCGCTGTCGTTGACGGGGTAGTCGCCGCCGCGGACCTCCATGCTCCCGGTCTGCTCTTCGAGCCACTTCCGGCCGCGTTCGATGCCTTTCCGGTTCAGGTAGGCGGAGGGTCCGGCCATCACGAGGAGGGCGCGCTCGGTGCCGTCGATTTCACAGGGGAGGGTCAGGCGACCGAGCGCCGCCTTGCGGACCAGGCTCGTGATGCGGTTGGTGGTGTTGGCGGAGTCGAGTTGATCCTCGATGGACTCGTCGTTGCCGGTGAGTTTCGAGAGCAGGCCACCGGAGTTCTGCTTGCGTTCGACCGTTTCGGAGGCGTAACCGACGGTCGAGACGCCGCCGCCGGAGAGCGTGTTGATGATCTCGGAGCTGTCGACGACCGACTCGGCGACTTCCTGGCCCTCGCGAACCTCGCCCGCGCCGAACAGGATGCCGAAACGACGGACGATTTCGTCGTTGATCTCGTCGTAGCCGCTCTGGACGGACTCGCCCGTCTTCCGCCAGGCGTCGTTGTCGAAGACGAGGAGATTGTCCACCTCGTTGACGAGCGTCTGGAAGGAGCGAGCGGCGTTGAGCGTGTAGATCCCACCCTCGTCGCTCCCGGGGAGGATGCCGAGACCGTAGACGGGTTCCGTGTAGATGCGCTTGAGATGTTTCGCCAGCACCGGTGAGCCACCGCTCCCGGTACCCCCGCCCAGTCCGGCGACCACGAGGAAGGCGTCGACCTCGTGGACGGGGATGCCGTCGATGGCGCCCTGGATCTCACCGATATCCTCCTCGGCGATCTCCGCGCCGAGTTCGTTGTCCGCGCCCACGCCGTGTCCCTTCACTCGGGACTGGCCGATGAGCACGCGCTGGTTCTGCGGAATGTGTTCGAGACCCATCAGGTCGGCCTTGGCAGTGTTGACGGCGACCGCCGCGCGGACGATTTCGCTCCCCGTCCGCTGATCGTATTCGATGAACTTGTCGACGACCTTGCCGCCGGCCTGCCCGAAACCGATCATGGCCAGTTTCATAGTTTCAGACGCCTCTTCATTGGCAAGAATCCAGGCGCAAAACGACCATAAACCTTGTGGGAGGGGGCGCCTCTCGTCGACGAGATACGAGAGCTAATCGACCGACTGCGGTCCGGTGTCGCCCGTCAGATCGGCGTCTGACGGATGGCGGACGCCCGTCAGCGGTCGGCGAGGTAGTCGCCGAGGGTGCGGAGCGCCGACTCGTCGACGTCGAACGCCCCCACGTCGTTGTGTTCGGTGGTGTTGTCGAACTGGAGCGATCGATACTGATCGGCGCCCATCGGGGCGCCGGGAATCGATCCGAGTACCGACAGTCCGATCTTGGCGAGGGCCATCGGCACCGGGATCACGGTCGCCGGTCGCCCCTCGCTCCCGTGGACCTTGCGCGCGACGTCCGCGAGCGACAGTCGTTCCGGGCCGCCGACCTCGTAGACCCCGCCGTCGTACGCGTCGTCCTCGACGGCCGTCGCGAGCATCGGGGCGAGGTCTTCGACCCAGATCGGCTGGAAGCGGGTCTTCCCGCCGCCCGGAAGGGGTGTCAGGTACGGTGGCGCGAGTTTCTTCGTGAAGGGAACGAACTCGCCACCGTCGCCGAAGATCACCGACGGCCGGAAGATGACGTAGCGCAACGACGACGACTTGACGACTTCCTCGGCCGCGCCCTTGGCGCGGATGTACGCCGTAGGTCCGTTCGGATCGGCGCCGAGCGCGCTCATCTGCAGGATCTTCTCGACGCCCGTCTCCTCGGCCGCGCGCACGACGTTCTCGGTTCCCCCCCGGTGGATCCGGTCGTGCATCTCGTCGCCGCCGGAAGGCTTGAACAGCGGCGAGAGCGCGACCAGATTGACGACGGCGTCGTGCCCCCTCATGGGTTCGACCAGCGAGTCGTAGGCCGTTACGTCGCCCATCGCCTTCTCGACCCCACCCGGTAGATCACCCTTGCTCGGCTGCCGTGCGAGCGCCGTCACCGAGTGGCCCCGAGACTTCAGTTCGCGGCACAGGTATCGGCCGACGAATCCCGTCCCGCCGGTTACAAGAATCTTCATAGCCTATACATTTCCGCGAATCGACCTAAAGCTAACGCGCTGTGAACCGTTAACACGGCGGCGTTCGCCCGCCGGCGAGCGTTTCCAACTATATATCATGGATTCAATAGATCCGGCGAGGTCGCCCCGCGTCGCGGACCCGGACGGTTAATCCCCTCCCTCCGTAACGTCGGCCATGCTCATCACGCTGGAGGGACTCGACGGGAGCGGCAAGACGACGGCCTGGCGGGCGCTCCGTGACCGCTATCCGGCGGCCGTCTTCACGCGCGAGCCCACCGATTCGTGGTACGGCGAGGCCGTCCTCCGCTCCGTCGACGACGACGACGCCGACCCGCTGGCGGAACTCTTCCTCTACATGGCCGACCACGCCGACCACCTCTCGCGGGTGATCCGTCCCGCCCTTGCCGACGGATCGACCGTCGTCTCGGATCGCTACTCGGACTCCCGGATCGCCTACCAGGCGGCGACGCTCGCCGACTCCACGCTCGCCGACCCCTTCGAATACGTACGCTCCATCCACGGCCCGATCTCTCGGCCACCGGACGCCACGCTCTATCTCGACGTCGACCCCGAGACGGCCGCCGAGCGAAGCGGCCGGACGAACAAGTTCGAGCGGGTGGACCACCTCCGTGCGGTCCGTGCAGGATACGAGCGACTGATCGACGAGCACCCGGACCGGTTCGTCCGCATCGACGCCACGCGTCCGCAAGCGACCGTTCTCGACGACGTGACGGCGGTCGTCGACCGACTGCTCGACTAGCGCCCCGCCGTGTCGGGCAGTTCGTACTCGTCCGGCGCCGGGACGTACAACACGTCGATGGTCACGCCGAGCGCCATCGGGAGCCCGACCATCAGGCCGAGGACGGCGCCGGCGCTCCCGAGGTCGACGCCGACACCGAGGCTGAACGCGACGATGGTCGTTATCACGAGTACCACCGGGACGAGCAGCGCCGTGTACACGACGGTCCCCCACCGGGTGTGCAACTGGATGCGGAAAAAGCGGGTCATCACCGCCGCGACGAGGGTGTTACCGACGAAGACGACGGCCATCAGGGCAACATCCAGGAGAGTCGCCATAGCGGATCTGGGGGCTCGACCGGCTTTTCACTGTCGCTTCCGCACCTACCGACCCGCGTTCCCCTGTGCCCGGTCGACCAACTGCGCCACTGGTCCGGTGTAGTCGTAGCCCGGGATGATCCCTTGGACGTAGGTGCCCTCGACGTAGTTCACGATGGCGGCGGCGTCGTCGACGCCCCGCCGTTCGTCGATGTCGGTAAAGGACATCTCGACGACCACCTCCGTGTCGGTCAGTCGAACCGCCGGGTCGAATTCGTGGTCGCCGCGGACGACGCCGTCGGCGTCCGCCACCCGCAGTTCCAGCGTCTCCATCCATCCCTCCTCGACGACCGCCGCCACGTCGCCGTCGACGGCCGCCGAGAGCGACGGCGCTCGGATCTCCACCGCGTAGTCGATCCGTCCCTCGTTCTCGACTGCCTCCACGACGGCATCGAAGGCCGTCGTCGTCGCTTCGAACCGGTCGTCGTCGGTGCTGGCGAACATCTCGTGGTCGCGGAACGCCCGTGTGGCCCGTCCGGTGGTCTCGCTCATACGGAACGACAGGGCGTGAGCGGCAAAAAGTCCCTCGCGTCGTCGAGGTGGCGACTTTCGGCTCCCCCAGCATCCTGCCGACGGCGGCATGTTTAAGTTTCTGCCGCCGTTTGCCCCAAGTGACGCTTCGTCTGGAGGGCCGAAGCGTCAGCGGGGACCAATTCAGGGCGGCAAGCGATCGTACGGACCCTCTTTCCCCGTACATCGCTTTTCGCTTTTGACCGTCGACCATCGAGCGACCGCGTCGTGCGTGTTTCGTCCGTGGCTTCGGTAGTACAGTACGACTCTCGACGCATTCGTTCGGCACCTCTGGATGCCTCACTCGTTGTGAGGCAGGGGAGTCGAACCGGGGAGAGAAGTGAGCGAAGCGAACGGAACGACCGTGGTTCGACTCCCTGGACGCACTGCACGCTCCTCACGTTCGTTCGGAGCGGCAGTGCGAGGGAGGGGATTCGAACCCCCGAACTCCTTCGAGAGCGGGTCTTAAGCCCGCCGCCTTTGGCCTGGCTCGGCCACCCTCGCCCGGGTCTCCGTTTCCCGTTCCACCGCAAGTGGCTTTCGGTCCGCGCAGCGATCGACTACGCTTTGCCGCGGTGTTCGAACTCGACGGACGCGCCCAGAATCTCCGCGAGCGACTCCACCGTATCCTGAAGCTCGGCGATCCGTCGTTCGTGCCGGTCGAGTCTCGCCGTCATCCCCTCGATAGACGCGTTGAGCGTCTCCAACTCGCCCTGGAGGTCCTCGGGAACTTCCTCCGACAGCGTCTCGATCGCCTCGCGGGCCTCGTCGGCCTCGTCGGCCGAGACCAGCCCGTGATCCGACGGGTTCGTGAGCATCCGCCGGTGAGAGAGAATCGCCTCCGAGACGCTCTCGCTCCCGTCCGGCAGCGTGATGGTCAGCGGTCCGACCGCGCTCGACCCGCCCGACTCGGCCTCTGTGTCGGTCTCGCCGCCGTCCGTGGCGGCGTCGTCCGCCTCGACGACGCTCGCCGTCGCCGCCGTCTCGGCGTCGTCGTCCGTGGAGTCCGATTCGGATCGCTCCGTCTCTATGGGATTCGTGTCCATGTTCCGAACACGGCTCCCGCCGCTCATAAACCATCGTCAGACAACAATGTCGAAGCTGATAGGTCCTCGCCGGGTCACCCACGCCGGTAGTGTACCGCCTCGACCCGCCGGTCGAACGCCGCCGCGAGTCGGTCGGTGATCGGACCGCCGCCGACGGCGACGTCGTCGACGGCCGCTACGGGTCTGATCTCCCACGTCGTGTTCGTCAGGAACGCCTCGTCGGCCGTGCGGACCGTCTCGACGCCGTAAGCCCCCGTCTCCACCGGGACGTCCAGGTCCGCCGCCAGATCGAGGACGACGGCACGCGTCACGCCCGGGAGAATCGGCCCCGACAGGGCCGGCGTCTTCAGCACCCCGTCGGCGACGACGAAGACGTTGCTCGTCGCGCCCTCGGCGACGAACCCCTCCGTATCGCGGATCAGGGCCTCGTCCGCGTCGGTGTCTCGGAGTTCGAGTCGTGCCAGGATGCCGTCGAGATAGTTGTGCGTCTTGGCGTCGGCGGGCATCGCCGACTCCGGGATCCGTCGTCGGTCGACCGTCCGCACCGTCGCCGGATCGTCCCACGTCGACTCCCCCCCGACGCCGCCTCGGGGGAGCGGCTTGACGATGACGACGACCGAGGGGTCCACCGCCGGGTCGGGCGTCAACTTCCCGGGCTGGACCCCCCGCGTCACCGAGACGCGGACGTAGGCGTCGTCGAGGTCGTTCGCGTCCAGCGTGGCCGCGATGCGCTCCCGGAGGTCACCGGGGACGGCCTCGCCCATGCCGAGGGTCTCGCAGGTCCCGACGAGCCTGTCGCGGTGAGCGTCCCACTCGAAGACCGTCCCGTCGTAGGCCCGGCACGTCTCGAACCCGGCGTCGCCGTAGAGGAAGCCCCGGTCGTCGACCCGCACCGTCGCCTCCGCGGCGGGCACGAGGTGGCCGTTCACGTGGTACTGCATCGGTCCAGAAAGTTGCGGACGAGTTGCTGTCCGTCGTCGGTCAGGATGCTCTCCGGATGAAACTGCACGCCTACGTGGGGTTTCTTCCGGTGGCGGACGCCCATCACGACGCCGTTCTCGTCGTCGGTGTGAGCCGTCTCCTCCAGAACTGTGGGTACGTCCGTTCGCTCGACCGCCAGCGAGTGGTACCGACCCACCTCGATTCGGTCTGGGAGGCCGGCGAAGACCCCGTGGCCGTCGTGGCTGATCGTCGACCGCTTGCCGTGGACCACCTCGGGGGCGTGGCCCACCTCCGCGCCGTGGACTGCACAGAGCGCCTGGTGGCCGAGACAGACTCCGAGAGTCGGGTACTCGAGGTCGGCGAACACCGGCATCGACACGCCCGCATCCCGGGGCGTTCCCGGGCCGGGAGAGACGACGATGGCGTCCGGATCGATCGCCTGGATCCCCGCCACGTCCACCGCGTCGTTCCGGCGGACGAGCACCTCGTCGGCCGCCCCGCCGACGTACTGGACGAGGTTGTACGCGAAGGAGTCGTAGTTGTCGACGACGAGAACCCGGGTCATCCGGCGCCCGCCTCCACGTCCATCTCCGTGTCGTCGCCGAGGGCGGTGTCGACGGCGGTGATCAGCGCCTGTGCCTTCGCCAGCGTCTCGTCGTACTCCCGGTCGGGCACCGAGTCGTGGACCACGCCGCCGCCCACCCGGAGGTGGTACTCGTCGCCGTGACGGACCAGCGTCCGAATGATGATGTTGAGCGTCGCTCGCCCGTCGAAGCCGATGGCCGCCATGCTGCCCGTGTACGGCCCGCGGCGGTGGTGCTCCACCTCGTCGATGATCTCCATCGTCCGCGGTTTGGGGGCGCCCGTGATGGTCCCCCCGGGGAACAGGGCGCCGATGGCGTCGCCGAGGTCGTACCCCTCGTGGAGGCGACCGGACACCGTCGAGACGAGGTGAAACACCTCCGAATACTCGTCTATCCGGCGGTACTCGTCGACCGTGACCGATCCGTACTCGCTTACCTTCCCCAGGTCGTTGCGCTCTAAATCGACCAGCATCGCGTGTTCCGCCCGCTCCTTCTCGTCGTTCCGGAGGTCGGCCCGCAGGCGGCGGTCCGCCGCCCCGTCTTCGCCCCGCGGGCGGGTACCGGCGATCGGTTCGGTCTCCAGTCGGTTGCCGTCCCGTTCCAGCAGGAGCTCCGGACTCGCACTCACCAGATCTACGCCCGGGAACTCCACCAGCCCGGAGTACGGCGCCGGGTTCACCGTGCGGAGCGCGGCGAAGGCCTCGACGGGATGGACCGCGGCCGGGGCGGTCAGTCGGTGCGAGACGTTCGCCTGGAACGTGTCGCCGTCGCGGATGTACCCTTTGACCCGACGCACCCGGTCGCGGTACGCCGTGCGGTCACACGAACTCCGGAAGGTGACCGGACCGGTCGTCGGCGGTGGGTCGACGGACGGATCACCCGTTCGTGCTGCGTCGGCGAGGTCGAGTGCCCGCTGCAGGCCGCGCTCGTAGGCGGCGTCGACGGCGTCGCCGTCCGTCGGCGTGGTCTCCACCCGCTCGCCGTCCGTGTCGCCGCCGACCCGCGGCGTCGCGACGAAGCGCAGCACCGATTCGCCCGTTCGCCACGCGGCGAGGCAGGTGTATCGCGCCAACTGGAGACGCGGGAGTCCCCGGTCGTCGACGGTGGTCGACGGCAGAGCCTCGATTTCCCTGACTGCGTCGTAGGAGAGCCATCCGAAGAAGCCACCGGGATAGGGAATCTCGCAGTCGCCGCGGACGAGTGACGCCGCCTCGACCAGGTCGGTGATCGTCCGCAGGACGCCGTCCTCGTTCCCCCCAACCTCGTAGACTGCGTCGGGTTCGACGCCGAAGTAGCCCCAGCCGGGCCGTCCCCCCGACGTCTCGAAGAACACGGCGGGGGCGTCACCGCGCGCCCGGCGGTAGGCCTCGAACGGATCGGCGTCGAGGGTCACCTCGACCGGCACGCGGGCGCCCGGCGACGCCGTCGCGGCCGCCGCACGGAAGGAGTCGAGGGAGGTTCGGATCGTCGGGTTCACCGTGTGTCCCCCGGTACGGTCGGTCCCGACGCTTGGCGTGCCAGCGTCGTCTCCGTCGGCTCAGCGATCCACATCCACGGACTTCAGGGTCACGTCTTCGGCGGGCTGATCGTTCGGTCCCGTCCGGACCGACCCGATCTCCTCGACCACGTCCATCCCGTCGACGACTTCGCCGAAGACGGCGTGATCGCCGTCGAGGTGGGGCTGTGCGTCGAGCGTGATGAAGAACTGCGACCCGTTGGTGTTCGGGCCGCGATTGGCCATCGAGAGGACACCCGCGCCGTCGTGGCGGAGTTCGTCGTGGAACTCGTCGTCGAAGGTGTAGCCCGGACCGCCGCGACCGGTGCCGGTCGGGTCGCCACACTGGAGCATGAAGTCGGAGATGATCCGGTGGAAGGGGACGTCCGTGTAGAGCGGATCGGTCCGCTTCTCGCCGCTCTCGGGGTCCTCCCACGCGCCGGTACCGGCCTCGACGGGGCTGTCCCAGTCGTCGGTCCCTTCGGCCAGACCGATGAAGTTCTCCACCGTCTTCGGCGCTCGATCCGCGAACAGTTCGACCGTGATGTCGCCGTGTGTCGTGTGCAGCGTCGCCGTCGGATTGCTCATACCGGTTCCTCGCGGTCCGGCGGCATAACGTTGCTGACCGCGGGCGATCAGTCGTCGACGCCGGGTTCGGGTGTCGGGGTTGGCGTCGGCGTGGCCGTCGGCGTCGGTGTGGCCGTCGGCGTCGGCGTGGACGGTGTGGGTCCGTCCTCGCCCTCCGGCCCGTCCTCGTCGCCGTTGATCGGCGACCGGTTGTCCCCCTGAATCATGAACTCCACGAGGTAGGCGATGAACTCCTCGTTGTCGGCGACGTTGTACCGGTCCCCGCGCAGGAACGTCTTGTCGCCGAGCAACACCGTGTTCTCCGTGCGCACCGCGACCGGATACTCGCCGGTCACCTCGTCACTCCCGGATTTGTGGGTGTTCGGTGCACTCCGCAGGAGGACCGTCCCCCGTCTCGTGGTGACCGCCGCTGCGGTGTACATCGTCGTCCGTTCGACGTCGTCGAGGGTTCCCTCTCCCGTTGGCCGCGCGACGATGTGCTTGAAGGTTCCGTCGGCGTGCTCCTGGTTGTAGAGGTACTGGGTGTCGACGCTCATCCCGTAACTGGCGGCGAGCGTCGTGAGGCGACTCTCCTGGTTCTGGATGGTGGATCCGAAGAGGCCACTGCTGATCGCGGTGCGGTCCGGTTCGCCGACCATCACCAGGTGGCCGCCGTTGCCCGTGAACTGCCGGACGTCGTCCACGTCTCCGGGGAGATACTCGGTGCCGGGATCGACCACGAGGAACGTATCGGCGCCCTCGAGCTGGGCGGCGAGGTCACCGCTCGTGTAGAACTCGACGTTGAATCCCTGGCGGACCAGCGCATCGACCAGCGGTTCGATGTCCGCGCGGGTGATGCGGTTGGCGTGCCCGCGGTCGATGAGTACCGTCCCGTTCGTGGTGGCGCCGGGAACGGAAGCGGGGTCGACCGTCCCGGTCGCGGCGAGCTGATCGGGGGCGACCGAGTCGGGTTCGTACTCGGGGTTCTGGAGCGTCGTCCGCTCCTCGTCCGATGTGAGTACCGCCGGGCCGGCGCCCGCGATGGCGACGACGACGACGACGGTCAGGACGAGCACCGCGACCCGCTTGCCCACCTCACGCAACCACATGGGTCCCTCCCACGTCCGCGGCCACCGTCGGGGGCACCGCTCCTTCGTCGGACGCAGTTCGGTTGTCGGTGCGTCGCTCCCGGCTATCGTCGTTCGACGGGTCGAGATACGTCGCCGGTACCATCAGGAAGACTGGGCCGGACGGGTCCTCCCCGTAGAGATACTGCGCCGAGACCATCTCCTTGTCCGGTGCCGTCGACGCGACGTAGTTCGACCGCGAGAGGAAGCGCGCGGTCCCGTCCGGGCGCATCACCCGCACGTCGTAGCGGTCCAGCCCCGCCTCGTCGGCGGCGTGTTCGACTGCGGCCTGCCGACCGCCGATGGCGTCGGCCATTCCGTTCCGGACCGCCTGCGTCCCGCTGTAGATGCGTGCCTGTTCGAGTTCCGTCCGCGAGAGATCCAGTCGGTCGCCCCGTTGCTCGAACACGGCGCCGATGAAGGCGTTACCCAGCGACTCGAGGATGTAGTTGAACTCACGGGCGTCGCCGCCGGTCAACTTGTTCGGCCCCGTCGTCGCGACGAGGGTCGTCGGCTCGAGTTCCTGAGGGGCCGTCGCCAACACCCCGACGCTCCCGACGGTCGACGCCGGCTTGGTGTAGATGCGGTCGCTCGGCGCGATGGTGTAGTAGGCGCCCGAGGCCGCCGAGGCGTCGACGCTGGTCACGAGTGGCATCTCCGCGGCCGTCCGTTTGGTCTGGAGGTACAGCTCCTCGCTGGCGGCGGCACCACCACCCCCGCTGTTCGCCACCAACACGACTGCCTTCACGTCCGGGTCGTTCCGGGCTTGCTGGAGCATCGACGAGACGCCCGCGGAAGTGGAGCCGTCGATGGTACCCGAGAGGGGGACGACCGCCACCGTCCCCTCGGAGGACGTGGCGTTCCACGCCACGGGGGCCAGTGCGAGTCCCACGACTACGCCCACCACGACGAACAGCACGTACGAGCGTGCGATTCGTGACAGGAGGGCTCGGATTCTGCTCGCCATGAGTACGTGTTGGCACACCACTACAAAAAACGTCGGTCGGGGGTCAGCGAAGGGACAGATCGGCGAGCAACTGGGCGCCGCGGACGACGCCGGCCCTGGCCGCTGCACGACCTTTCAGGGCGCCGGCCTTCGCGTAGTAACCGCTCTTGCGCGCCGACCCGATGGCGTAGTGTCGTGCCGACGCGGGGATGGGCTGGCGCCGCCCGCGCATCCGCATCTCGCCGCTCCGAAGGGTGTCAAGCACTGCCTCGCCGTCGAGGGCGGCCCGGTCGACGCCCGACATAGCGAGCTCCGTGTACGCCCGGCCGACGTGCGGCACGGAGTGGGCGTCGCTGGCGGCCAGCGCGGGGTAGCCGTGTTCCGCGGCGAACCGGCGCGCCCGCCGGTTGCGAAAGCCGGTGAACAGCCACGAGTTGAACACCTCGATGGCGTCGCAGTCGACGAGGTGTCGTCGCGGCACGCCGTGACGGGAGCGCTGGAACGGGTGCGGTACGACGGCGACGCCGCCGTGGTCGCGCACCCACGCGACGGTTTCGTCGAGGGGGGCGCGCCGGGGCGGCATCTCGGTGACGCCGATGGCCAGCAGGTGGCCGACCTCCGTCGACACTTCCACACCGGGAATGCCGAGCAAGCCGTACTCGGGGGCGAGTTCGGCCGCTCGAAGCGACTCGTGGATCACGTCGTGATCGGTGACGACGATGCCGTCCAGACCGATTTCGGCCGCCTGTTCCAGTAGTAACTCGACGGGGTCGTGGCCGTCGTAGGAGGCCTCGGAGTGGACGTGCGGATCGATCCGAATCGTCGTCTGACTCACGATTCCCGTTCGACGGCACGAAGGATAAGCCTCGCGGCTCTATTCGGCTTCGACGCCGAGGGTTTCCCCGAGTACGTCACGAACCGTCGCCACCTGGTCGTCGTCGAGTTCGACCAGCGGCGGCCGCACCGAGTCGTCGTCGATGACGCCGCGTTCGACCAGCGCCGCCTTCGTCGTCGGCGCGAACCCGTACTCGAGCGAGGTGTTGAACAGGGGTGCGATGTGGTTCAACTGGAGGTCGCGTGCGCGACCGATATCGTTCGCGGCCGCAGCGTCGATCGCCTCCGCCATCATGCCGGGGAAGTAGTTCGACACCGCGTTGATTCCGCCGGTGGCGCCCATCGAAACGGCCGGGACGAGCTGGCTGTCCCACCCCTGGAACAGGTGGAAGTCGTCGCCCGTCCGTCGGATGATCTCGAGCAGGTGCGTCAGGTCGCCACTCGTGTCCTTCATCCCTGCGAGGTTCGGGTGGTCGGCGACGGCCTCCACGAGGTCGGCGTCGATGGACTGCCCGACACAGGAGGGGATGTTGTAGAGAACGATCGGCAGTTCGGTCTCGTCGAGGACCGCACGGAGGAACCGCTCGTTGCCGGCGGGGTCGTTCGCGCCGTGGAAGTACGGCAGGACGATCAGCACGGCGTCGGCACCGCAGTCGGCCGCCACGCCGATGCGTTCCAGCGTGCCGGCGACGCTCGAATGGCCGGCTCCCGGGAGGACGGGCGCGCCGTCGGCCGCCTCGACGCTCGTGGATACGACCGTCTCGTACTCGTCGAGGGTGAGGCTGGCGAACTCGCCGGTCGTCCCACAGGGAATGAGGCCGTCGGCGCCGTTCTCCAGGACGAACTCGGACAGGTCGGCTACCGCCTCGGCGTCGACCGATCCGTTCGAGAAGGGCGTTACCGTCGGGACGAGTGTGGTGCCGTACTCCGAATCTGCGGGTGCAGTGGGCATGTTCACCGCTTCGACGTGGGGTAAGTTAGGCGTTCCCCTGTACCGTGGCGTCGCCGTCACGGTCACCGAACAGCGGTCCGAGGCGCTCTGCCACCCCGTCGAGGACGATCAGCGTCGGCGGGAGCGTCGCCAGCGCGGCCACCAGCGTCAGGAAGATGACCCCGACGGTCAGGTAGCCGAAGTCCCCGAGGATCGGGAACGGCGAGAGCGTCAGCGCCGAGAACCCGAACACGGTGGTCATTCCGGAGACGGAGATGGCCTTCCCGACGCGGGTGGCTGCCGTCTCCACCGCGTCGAGTTTGCTCGTTCCCGCCCGGGCTTTCTCCTCGTAGTACCGCTCCATCACGATGATGGTGTACTCGGCGCCGATGCCGACGGTCATGGCGCCGAGCGAGGCACCGAGGGGCGAAACCGGAATCGACAGCGCCGCCATGTAGAGGTTCTGCCACCCGATGACGAACACCATCGGCACCAGCGGCGCCACCGCCTTCACGAGATTCCGGTAGTACGCCAGTAGCAGGCCGAAGACGAACAGGACGCCGAGTCCCGTCGTCACGTTCCGGCTCTCGATCTGATCGACGACCGACGGCGGCGTGATGGCCGCCGTCCCGGTGAGCGTCGGATCGACGCCCGGCGGCGGGTTGCTGAACCGTAGCGTCTCCTTCACGTTCGAGATGAACGACAGCGTCTCGCCCGTCTCCATGTCCTGTGCGCCGATGACCGTGATGTGGGCGTAGCCGTCGTTGTAGTAGCGGGTGCGTTCCCGTTCGGGAACCGCCGACAGGACGCGCTCGACGCCGGCCTGCGTCTCGGGGATCTCGCCGCCGTTGTGTTCCGCCACGAGCGTCGCCGGGGAGTCGACCCCCTGGATCAGCGGCGCACCCACGGCGACTCGTTCGAACCGTTGCATCCACTCCAACACCGCCGGGTGGGTGAGTTCGCTCCCCGTGACGACCACGTCGTACTGGACGGCCGAGCCGCCGCCCGTCTGGGCGCGGAACTGCTGGAGGTCCACGTACGCCGGCAGATCCTGCGGGACGAACTCCTCGGTGTCCGCCAGCGTCTCCAGCCCCTGTCCGGC
This sequence comes from Haloplanus litoreus, assembly GCF_045690335.1. Taxonomy (GTDB): domain Archaea; phylum Halobacteriota; class Halobacteria; order Halobacteriales; family Haloferacaceae; genus Haloplanus; species Haloplanus litoreus. The sequence goes on from NZ_CP147874.1 coordinate 1,166,933, forward strand.
CTGGAACCCCGCCCCCATCAACAGCAGGGCGACGAGCAACACGACCCCCGGGTTGGCCGCGAGCGTTCGCGACGTCCGGCCGAGCGTCCGCCCGACGGTGCCGACCCGTTCGGAGTCGGTCGGGTCCGTGCCGCTGGCGTCGGGGGCAACTGCCGGTGTCTCCGCCGAGTCGGCCCCGTCGTCCGGGGCCGTTTCCGGGCCGACGCCGCTGCTCAGTGTGGCCTCCCGGTCGGCCCCGCCGTCCGTGAGCTCACGGAGACCGAGTTCGCCCAGGCCACGCCGCCGGAACCGTGCGTACAGCGTCAACACCGGGAGCAGGACCAGCAGTCCCGCGAGGAACGTGAGCAGCACGCCGAACATCGACGTCTGGGCGAACCAGACGAAGGCGGGCGTTCCGCGGGTCGAAATCCACGTCGCGCCGAAGCCGAACGCGGCGGCGAGCATCGCGATGAACACGGGCGGGCCGATGCCGGCCAGCGCCCGCGGGAGCGCCTCTCGTGGCGGCGCCGACTCCAACTCCTCCTCGTAGCGCTCGTGAAACTGCACGGAGTAGTCGATACCCAGCCCGATCAGGATGGGGAAGACGGAACTCGTGAGGGTGGAGTTGGGGATCCCCGCGTAGCCGATGGCGCCGAACGTGTAGAGCACGCCGGTGAACACCGCGACGATGGGCAGGAGTCGGAGTCGCACCCCCCGGAAGAGGAAAAAGAGCGCGACGATCATGAGCCCCACCGCCAGCCCGAGCAACTGGTTGGTGCTCTGGCTGATGAGTTCCGACAGCTGGGCGGAGAAGGCCGCCGATCCCGTGACGATCACGTCGACTCCGGCGGGGAAGCGGGCCCACTCCTCGGCGTTCAGCGCCTCCGTGTAGATCGGTCGCTCCTCCGGTTGGGTGAGGCCGGTGTCGAAGACCACCCGCACGAACACCACGTCGGGAGAGCCCACGACGCGTTCGATCTTCGCCTGTGAGTCGGGGATCCGCCCGTACTCGGCCCGGACGCGGTCGGCCGGGCTGGAGACGTAGGCGACGTTCTCGACCGTGGACATCCGTTCGTCGAACCTGTCGATGGCTCTGACCGTCGCCGGGTCCGTCGTCTCGCCCCGGAGTAACACGGAGATCGACCCACGGTCGAACGCCTCGTTGAACGTCTCCAGGGTCGGGTTCTCGCCGGTGAACGCCTGATCTCCCGTGACGCTCGTGATCTGTGCGGCGCCCCCGAACGCGGCGAAGAGGAGTACCGCCGCGACCAACAGCGTGGCGACGGGGTGAGCCTGAATCTCGTGGCCCACCGTGCGGAACAGCGAGCGGAGCGCGTGCAACTCAGTCCACCCCCGGGTGTCGACGGTGGCTCACGCCCGCGACCGTCGACGGATCGATCATCGTCGTCGGTACCAGATGCCGCCACCGATCACGACGAGCAAGACCAGGGCGCCCACGATGGGGAGGACCGGCGGTCCACCGGCGGACTCCTCGACGCCGACGCCGATTGCCATGCCGTCGGTGAACTCCGTGTCGCCGTCCGCTTCGTCGTATCGAACCTCGACCGAGGCACCGTACTCCTTGGGAAGCGCATCGCTCGTCGCGCTGACCCGGAAGGTGGCGGTCCTCGTCTCACCGGGGTCCATCCGCCCCAGGAAGGCCCCGTCGTCGGAGGTGGAGAGCGGATCGCTCGTGAACAGGCGGGCGTCGACGGCCGAGATGGGACTGTCGCCGACGTAGGTCACCTCGGCGCTGAGCTGTGCCGTCCCGCCGGGCGTCACCGACGTCGAGACGTTCGACACCTGGAACCTGTCGCGCTCCGGTTCGACGGCTACCGTCTTCCGGATCGGGTTCGATGCCGTCCGCAGGTCGCCGTCGGCGTTCTCGTACTCCACCTCGAACGGGAAGGAGTTCGTGCCGGGTTCGGCGTCACCGGCGATGGCCGCGGTGAAGCTCACGTCGGCCGACTCGCCCGGTTCGAGCGTGCCGACCGCCGACTCGCCGTTCGTCGGCATCACCGGTCCCTGATCGTCCATCCGCACGACCACGTTCCGGGCGACGCCGGTGCCCGTGTTGGTCACCTGCCCCGTAAGCCGCGCTTCGGACTCGTCGACGCGGAAGTTTTCGGTCTCCACGTTCTCGATGGCGAAACTGCGTTCCGGCCGGACCTGCACCCCCGTCGTCAGCGTGTCCGACTGCTTTCCGATGTCGTTCGTGTCCCGATAGGAGACCACGGTGTCGACCGGGTAGGTACCCGGAGAGAGGTCGTCGGTCGCCCCGACCTGTACCGACACCCGGCGGGTCTCGTTCGGTTCGAGCGACTCGACGAACACGCCGTTCTCCCGTTCCGGAGTGGCGGGACTGCCGAAGTAGAGTCCGGACGCCCGTGACGTCAACCGCACCGTCGCGTTCCGTGCCGTCTGCGTGCCGGAGTTTTTGATCGTGAAGGCGAGCGATCCCGTGTCGCCGGCGAACAGCTCGTTCGTCCCCTCGGAGACGATGTCGAACTCGGATCGCTCCTCGATCGTGATCGTCAGTTCGACCGTCCGCTCCTTGTCGAGCCAGACGTACTCGGTTTCCGTCGGCGCCGAACTGGGCCCTTCGTAGATGACTGCCCGTGCGTGGCGGTAGCTCACCTCGACCGGCACGGTGTACGTACCGGGGTCGGCGTCGCCGATCTCCAGACTGAACCCGAACTCGGCGGCGCCGCCCGGCCCGATGCTGCCGGTCGTCACCGTCCCCGTTTTCACGTCGATGGGCGCGTCGATCCGCCCTTCGAGTACGTCCATCCGGACGCTCCGAGCCGTCTGCACTTGCTCTTCGAACCGACCGACGCCCCCGTCTTCGATGTTCCCGTCGTTGGTGGCGACGACCGTGAGTCTGGTCTCTTCGTTCGCCGTGAACGTATCGTCGGCGACGCTGTAACTCAACTCCGGGTTCCCCGTGACGACGCTCGACGCGACTGCGGGGACGACCGGTGCGACCAGCAGTAGGCCGACGACCGCCAGGACCGTAATCCGCCTCATGGTGGCATCTGCGGTCGGCCGATGATAACGATGACGATTGGTAAAACCAAACAGCAACAGTGTTGAACTGAATTGGAGTTTTTCGAGTTAGCGGTCACCGTCGCGCAGGTTAGCGGTTCGCTCTCAGTAGCTGACCTTGACCACTCGGTCAGTGTCGCCATCGACGAGCCGTATCGAGTCGTGGTCGTTGTCGAGGACGGGTCGCGGGGCGTTCCAGTAGACGTGCCCGTCGGTCGACTGGCCCTCGCCGACGTGCAAGACGAGTTGCTCGCCCGGGTGGAGTTCGCGGCCGTCGAAAAAGAAGTACGTGTGGCCGTCGCCGTCGATCAGATACCAGTTCGAGAGGTCGACGGTCACGCGCCCGGCGTTCTCCAGGACGACGTACTCCTCGGTCAACGCCGCCGCGTCGTCGCCCGGCGGGTTGGGGTGGATGGCGGCGATGCGCACGGTCGACTCGTTGGACTCGCGGAGCGGTCGCTCCGGGGTGACGACCGTACACGACCAGAGTCCCCGTTCGGCCGCCCGAGCGGCTCGCTCCGCGTCCGCGTAGCGGTCGTTCGTGGCCCGCGCGTAGCCGCGTTCCACGATCTGTCGGTTGATCGACCGCCCGTCGACGGACACCACGGCGGTGCGCACGCCGTTCGCCCGGTCGACGATGTCGACGGTCACCGACCGGTCGAGCAGGTCCGTTCGGAGCGACACCAGTCCGCGCCGGCCGTAGTCGGCGAGACACGTCCGTCCCCGGTCCCCGGTCAGGACGCCGTCGAACCGTCGCGGGTCGCCGCCGTCGATTCCCGGCGCGTCGACGCCGGCCAGTCGGACCGTCCGCTGGGACCCGGCGGGCGTTCGGTAGGTCAGCCGGTCGCCCGTGCCGACGCCGACCACCGTCCCGTCGCCCGTCGCGTTCGTCCCCGTCGCCGGCGTTCGGTCCCCGCCTTCGGCGGCCGTCGCTACCGCCGTCGCCGGCGAGCGCTCACCGACGGCTGCCGCGTCGCCGGCCGTGTCCGTCGTGGCGGGATCGACCGGCGCCGTCGCGGCGACCACGCCGCCGACGGCCAGTAGCCCGACCGCCACGACCAGCGCCGCTCGGCCGTCGACGGCGTCGACGCGAGCGACGGCGTACGCGCCACAGACGAGAACGAGTGCGAGTCCGAACGCGACGGCGACGAGCGGGAGCATGGGAGCGGTGCCGGGCGGTATCGAGATAGTTACGATGGGCAACCGACCGCCTTAATTATTCGCCTCGACGGTGCCCCGCTCTCGCTCCAGGGTCCGGCCGTCGTCGACGACCCGAACCGTGATCGACTGTCGGGTGGTGGACGACGGCAGGTCGAACGTCGTCGAGAGTCGTCGGTCCGGTCCCACCCGCGTGGACTGCTGGAACAGGAAGCTGTTCGGGTCCGTCCCGGACACCTCGACCACCACCTCGGTGGTCGGCGCGAGCGTCGTCTCCAGCCGGAACGTCGTCTCGCCGCCCGCGACGACGAAGGGGTCCTCCGGGGTCGGGTCGACGAGCGTCGCCCGACGCTCGGTGAGTTCGACACCCGTGCCGGCCGCCTGCGTCTCGGTGCCCAGCGGGCTCGCCCCCCACCGGATCAGGCCGACGCCGTATCGCTCGCCCACCGGGAGCGTCGCGGTGTCGACGACTGCGTACAGCCGGTCGCCGTCGTAGTGGTACTCGACGGCGCTCAGCGGATCGACAACCGTCCGGTCGCCGTCCACCGTCAGACCGAGGTCGATGCCGTAGCCGAGGGTGCCACGGCCGGCGACTCCGTACACCACCTGGCCGTCGCGCTCGACCCCGTCACCGAGGGTGACACGGACCCCGTGGGTTCCCGCCTCACCGGGGTTCGTCGCCCGGTACTGGAGGCGGAGCGTCTCGTTCGCGGCGACCGTCACTTCGGTGTCGAGATCGATCTCGAGCGCCCCGTCCGTGGCCGTGACGTCGGTAACAGCCGTCCGCAGATCCGTCTCGACGATGCCGTCCCCGTCCCTGTCGACACCGAGGTGGCGGATCCGGTCGGCGTCGAAGCGGCCGAGTGCGGCCGGAACGCCGCCGTCGTACTCGACGGTGACCGTCTCGAGGTCGACCGCCCGGTCGACGTCGATGCCGACGGTGTGGGTCGTGGTCGCGCCGGGGGTGCTGTCGGTCGGATACACGAGATTCTCGCCCGGCGGGTGGGTCGACTCGAGGACGCCGCCGACGCCGCTGGCGTTGATGGCGACGACGGCGTGGTCACCGACGGCGACCCGTCCCGTCTCGAATCGTTCCGTCTTCGGGAGCGCGCTCGCGTCGGCCGCGTCGAACCGGTCCCGCGGAATCGTCGACGCCGTCGCCGAGCCGACGGTCCCGGGCTCCACGACCAGCGTCGCGGAGGTGCTGTCGCTGCCGGCGACGGCGACGAGGTTGTACCGCCCCGTCGGTAGCGGGCCGTCCAGCCGATCAGTTCGGCGGTCGACCGAGGTGAGTCGGTCGCCCGCGCCGACGTCGTAGGCCGCCGACTCGTCGGCCGCCCAGGCGGCGCGGAAGGTGTTGAGCGTGACCGTGACGCGGCCGTCGCCGTCCGCGTCGCTCGCCCGGATGCGGGTATCGTAGCTCCCGTCGGGGGCCCGAACCATCAGCGTCACTCGCTCTCTGTCCCCGATCCGCATCGACAGCGGGGCCACGTCACCCCGCTGTTCCGTCGTGACCGCCCCCGTAAACTGGAGGGTGTCGGCGTCCTGTGCCGTGACGACTCCGTTCCCGAAGACCGACGTGAGCAGGAGGCTACAGACGACGAGTCCGACGACCGCCCGGCGGACGGTCCGTGATAATTGCGATTGCCTCCCCATCGTGTGAGGGTATCCCACTGCCCGCTAAGTATCTTGTGGAGCGATTCACGCCTCATCCGGAGTATTGTAACTGTTTACCGGCGTGTCGCCGAGGCTGTCCGGCGACCCACCGGTACTGACTTACAACGACCCGTCTCAGAGGTAGCGGATCCGCCGAACCGAGAGTTCGAGGTCGAAGCGGTCGGCGACGGTCGAGTTCTCCGCCCGCCCATCGCGCTCGAACCGTACGGTCTCTCGGACCCGGTCGGTCTCCCCGTTCTGGAGCCCCTCCCGCGACTCGTCGCTCCCTCCATCGTCCGTGCCACCGTCGGTCGGATCGAACACGAATCTGGGGTAGTCGGTGGCGACGATGCGGGAGAACTCCTCGTGTTCGTACCGGACGTCCACCCGGAACTCCACGTCCCTGATCGTCCGACGACCGACGTTCTCCACGTCGAACCGGTAGGTCACGAGCGCGAACTTCTCCAGTTGACTCCGCTGGATCCGGAGCATACGGTTTCGAACCTCGATGTCGTCGCTCGGCAGGGGAGCGGCGCTCGGCGTGGCCGTCGCCGTCGGATCGGGTCGAACGGTCGGGGCCGGCGTCGCCGTCGGCGTGGCCGTCGACGCCGGCGTCTCGCCACCGCCGGGCGTGGTCGTCGTCTCCGGTTCGATGAACAGTCGCCCGCACCCGGCCAGCGACGCCAGCAGTCCGACGCCGACACCGAGGAACGCTCGCCGTCCGACACGGTCGTCGACCATCGAGGCGGACATCGGGGGCGACCGAATTAAACCCCGCGTTGCGCGCCATCCCGCTTCGCGGCCCCCGTCGGTGAAACGCTTTTCGTCGCCGGCCCCTACGTTGAGGTATGAGTTACGAGGCGGTCCTGTTCGACAACGACGGCGTCCTCGTGGAGCCGATGGGGCGGCCGGTCCTCCGGCGCGCGACGTGGGAGGCGTTCGACGCGCTCGGGGTTCCCGATCCGGACCCGGACGACGTGGACCGACTCGCCATCGGCGTCACGCCCGACACCCTCGTGACGGTGTGCGGGCGGTACGATCTCGATCCGGCGCGATTCTGGCGCGCTCGCGACTACCACTCCTCGCACGCCCAGCGGGTGGAACTCCGCGCCGGGCGGGCGGGCCTCTACGACGACTTCGACGCCATCCGCGACGTCGACGCGCCCCGCGGCATCGTCAGTTCGAACCAGCAGGTCACCGTGGACTTCATGCACGACTTCTTCGCGACCCGCGACCTCTTCGAGACGGCCTACGGTCGCGATCCCACGATCCGGAGTCTCGAGCGCAAGAAGCCCGAACCCTACTACCTCCGCCGGGCGCTCGCGGATCTGGACACCGACTCCGCGCTCTTCGTCGGCGACAGCGAGTCGGACGTGCTCGCGGCTCGGGCCGCCGGCCTCGATGCTGCGTTCCTCCGCCGACCCCACCGCGAGTCTTACGACCTGTCGGTCCGACCGACCTACGAACTCGACGGCCTATCCGACCTCCTCGCCATCGACGGCGTGCCGACCCGGGGTGGGGCGTAGGGGGCGCCGAGGCTATCCGTCTGTGGTCCCAACGACCGGTATGAGCGAGAACGAGCGATCCCTCGCGGACCTGTCCGACGACGAGTGGCGCGAACGCCTGACCGACGACGAGTACCACATCCTCCGCGAACGCGGTACGGAACCGAAGTTCAGTGGCGACCATCTCGACCGCAAGGCGGACGGCACCTACACCTGTACCGGGTGCGGGGCGGCCCTGTTCGACGCCGACACCAAGTTCGGCTCCGGCACCGGGTGGCCGAGTTTCTACGACGCCGTCGAGGGCGCCGTGACACTGGAGACCGACACTCGCCACGGGATGACCCGAACCGAGGTGCTGTGTGCCCGGTGTGGCGGCCACCTCGGACACGTCTTCGAGGACGGCCCCGACCCGACCGGAGAGCGCTACTGCATCAACTCCGTCGCCCTCGATTTCGACCCCGAGGACTAGTCCTGCTCGGCGATGTTGACGGTGAGCACCGGCACGTCGGACATCGTCACGACCTTCTGTGAGACGCTGCCGAGCATGTTCTGCTGGTAGTCGGCGCCGTGGGTACCCATCACGACGAGGTCGACTCCCGCCTCGTCGGCGTAGGCCAGGACTTCGTCGGCGGGGTTGCCCTTCCGGATCCGCGTCCGCACGGTGATCCCCTCGCTTTCGAGACGCCCCGCGACCGACGTGGTGGCGGCTTCGCCTTCGGCCCGGAGTTCGTCCACCACATCGTCTTTCATGCCGTCCTGCAGGGTCAGGAACGAGCGGTCGTCGACGACGTAGAGCACGTGTACCGTCGCGTCGCGCGTCGCGGCGATGTCGGCCGCGTGGTCGACCACCGTCTCCATCGACTCGCTCCCGTCCGTCGGAACCAGGATGTCCTCGTACATCGTTACCGACGGGTTCCGTGCGTACACCCACACCCTTTTCGGTTCCGCGCTCGCGTCGTCTCGCTCCGTCAGTGGGTCATAAGCAGCAGTTTCTCGGCCGTCCGTGCCAGACAGAACGGGGCGTCCGGCGGGTTGCCGAAGGTGACCCGGTCGTCCTCGGAGACGAACAGGCGGTCGAACGCGCGGCCACAGGCCGGACACTTCAGGTCTTTCCGGTTCTCCAGGTACATCGACGACCCGTCCTGCGTGTCGAGTTTCAGGTGTGACCGGTAGTCGTGTACGTCGAACCCGTCGGCGAGGTCGAGGCGTTCGGCCATGTGCCGTGGGCGGGCGCGGCGGCGAAATGCGTTACGGCTACTCGACCGTGTTCCGCAGGGTGCCGACGCCCTCGTAGGTGATCTGGACCGTGTCGCCCCGTTCGAGCAGTCCCGGATTGGCCGGACTCCCGAAAGAGACGACGTCGCCCGGGCGGAGGGTGTACCGCTCCGAGAGGAAGGCGACGATTTCGGACGGCGAGAAGAGCATCTCGTCGGTCGTCGCGGACTGCCGTTGCTCGCCCGAGATGATCGTCCGCATCGCCGTTCCGTCGAGGTCCACGTCGGTCTCGATCCACGGCCCCAGCGGCGCCGACCCGTCGAACGCCTTCCGCGCAGTCCGGCGATCCTGGTCGTAGGCGTCGAGGTCGTTGAGGATGGTGTAGCCGCGGAGTGCGTCGTCCACCTCGTCGACGGCGAGGTCGTGGCAGCGTTCGTCGATCACCGCCGCGAGTTCGCCCGCGTAGGTGAACTCGCTCACCCAGTCGGGGTACTGGATCGGGTGCTCGGGTGGATGGAGTGCGTGTGGCGGCTTGATGAACCAGTCCGGGCGGTCGGGCTGGTCACCCTCGCCCATCTGGGAGATCTTCGCGCCGAAGTTTCGGCCGGTACAGAAAATCGCGGCGGGATCGCACGGTGCCATCAGGTGCCCGTCCTCGCCGACCACGTAGGTGTCGCCGTCGGCGTGGACGACGCCGTCGTCGTACTCGCCGGCGATGGGTCCCTTCGCGGTGGAGATGCGTGCCAGTCGCATGGGCCGACGACGGCGGCCGGGCGGCTATGGGTTTCGGTTCACGGGAACCGCCGTCGTCGTTCGCCGACGCGGGCCGGCGAACTGTCGGTGACGACTCGCGACGACCCGTCTCAGGCCAACTGCGCGAACGCCAGCGTCCCGCTGATGTTCTCGATGTACGCCTCGACGACCTGCCCCTCCTGGGCGCCGGGGACGAAGATTGTGTACTTGCCGCGTTCGGCCACGCCGTCGCCCTTCCGGCCCGTGCCCGTGATCTGGAACTGGTAGGTCTGGCCCTCCTCGAGGGTGGGCTTGCTGGCGTCGGACGTCTGTTTCGGCCGCTTCGCGACCGGTCGGAACGCCCCACAGGCCGTACAACGGAGCATGTCGACGCCGTCCTCGCGGACGAGGTTAGTGTCCGGCAGGCCACACTCCGAACACGTGACGTACTCCGTGACGTAGGCGTCGATGGCGGCGTCGAACTCGTCGGCGGTGAAAGAGCCGTTGTACCGCGCCCGGTCGCCGTCGAACTGGCCGTTGGTCCCGAGTTCCCGCTGGATCGACCGGTGGAGGTGTTCGGGTTCGCGACCCAGCGCCTCCGCGATGTCGCCGAGATTCGTCAGCCGCGTGAAGGCGCCGTCCGTCTGGCCGACCGGGTCGGGTACCTGGAGACGGTCGCCCGCCTCGCGCGTTCGCTCCGGCAGCGTATCGTAGGCCCGGTCGAGGGCAGAATCGTAGTTCATGGACACGAAAGGGTCTCGCATCCTAAATCCGTTCCGTGAGCCGCGCTCACACGCCACGTCGGACGGTCACTCGACGGACACCGTCGCACCGGCTCGCACCGCCCGTTCGGTCACCCGGACCGTCCGCTCCCCGACCGTGTACTGCCCCGGGTGGGGGACGGTGACGGTGAACGTGCCGTCGGCAGCCGCTTCGGTCCGCCGCCGAAAGTCGAGCGATCCGTGTGGGAGCGACACCGTCGTCTCGACGACGACGCGATCCTCCGGGCGGTCACGGCCGGTGATCGTCGCCCCGGGAACGAGTTCGAAGACGGAGACGAAGCCGTCGGGACTCGCGTAGACGGCGCGGTAGTGGGCCACGCCGTCCAAGCCGTCCGCGGCACTCCCGAGGTGGTGGTGGAGCTGCCGGTAGTTCGCCGGCGGTCCCGCCACCAGGCTCTCGCCCGCGGACTCGTAGGCCGGCACCGTACGCACGACGAGGAACCCCACGCGGTCGGCGAGCCGTCCGTACCACGACGACAGGCGCTCGGTGGTCAACAGCGGAACGTACGTCTCGGCCGCCAACGGGGTCGACAGCCCCCGTCCGTTGACGAAGTAGTTGAACATCCGGTTGCGCCCCTCCTCGCTCAGGACGTAGTTTTCCGGGTAGTCGAGGCCGGGCCGTCGCGCGTACCGCTCGATCCACCGCGCGGCGCGGTAGAGTCGCGGATCGACGACGCTCTCCTCGACGACGAGGCGTGTGAAGTGCGTGCCGGGAGCGTACGCCCCCACCGAGACGCCGGCCAGCAGAAGGGTTCGGCGCCGGCCGGGGAGTGATACTCGCTCCTCGCCGTCCGGGCGCCCCGCCGCGAGGACCGACCGGCAGACTCCGAGGCTCCAGAGCAGGACGACCAGCCCCATCCCCGCCAGGATGGCGAGCGGCGCCGCGAACTCGCCAGCGAAGCGCCGGTGGGAGACGGCGAGCGCCCCGAACACCAGCGCGTAGGTCAGCACGAACAGCCAGCCGGCGTCGCCGGCGCGTATCCGACGGCCGACGGACGGCAGGGCGGCGAGCGCGACGAACGGGGCGTAGCCGAGCAGGATCACCGGTCCCAACACGGGGCCGAAGTCCTCGAACAGCCCCGCCATCTCCCAGGTGCCCGGCCTCGCGAGGAAGGCCGCGCCGGCCGTCGCCTCGGCGCGGAACGCGGATGCACCGAACCACAGCGACGCGACGACGCCGAGGCCGACGAGGCCGCCGACGGCGTAGGCCGCTCGCGGCCGGGCGGTCCGGGCGGCGACGCGAGTCAGCCCCACCGCCCCCGCCCCACCGACCGCACACAGCACGGGAACGGCGACGACGGGCCAGGACTGCCAGCCGAGGAGTGCGTGCACGCCGACGGCGACGACGGACGCGAGCACGAACCCCCCGACGACCGGCCGGAGGCGGTGCGCCGTCTCGGCCGTCGGCCCGCGCACGAGGGGGACGGCGCCCACGCCGAGGGCCGCGGGGAGGACGAGCAGGGGGCCGCCCTCCCAGGCGAGGACCTGCGCCCCCACCGCGACGCCGAGTCCGAGCGCCGCACGCCGCCGATTCCGCTCCGCCTCCCCCAGCAACGCCACGAGACAGTACAGCGTCAGCGCCACCCAGAGGTAGTCGAAGGCGTGGTGGTCGCCGCCGCCGAGCGACGTGCGCCAGGCGTGGACCGGCATCGTCGCCAGCCACAACACCGACGCGAGGCCCACGCGGAAGTCGTCGGTGATCCGTGCCGCCGTCGCGTAGACGAGCACCCCCGAGACGACGGTGGCGACGAGCGGATAGACGGCGAGGGCGACGCCGCTCGAGCCGACGAGCACCGTCGCCGCCGCGAGCGTCGCCACGAACAGGGGTTCACCGACCCGTGCCCGGGCCGGGAGCGCGAACGGTCCTGCGACGGTGCGGTCCACCAGCGTCCGGTAGAAGTACGGATCGTTCGAGAGCAGAGCGACCCCGTCGGGGTGGACCACCGCTGGGAGCGAGAACAGACGGACGGCGACGAGGACGGCCAACGCCGCGAGGAGCAGGTGACGGTGTCGTAGCGGGGGGAGTCGGTCACGCAGTCCCGTCCCGCCGTCGGTCACGCGCTGTCCCCCGCTCCGGCGCGAGAGCTCATTCCACTGACGCGACGTGCGGGAGTGACAAAACGTTGTCGTGACCGCTCAGAACTCGTCGTCGACGAGCGTCGTCGCCGTCGCCTCGTCCATCGGGCCGCGCTCGGCCAGCAGGTCGAGCAGGCGGGCCACCCGTTCGTCGGTCGGGTCGATCCCCGCACGTTCGAGGAGTGCGCGGGCGCTCCCCCGACCGCTCCCCGGGCCGAAGACGAGACGGCGTTCGCCGCCGAAGGTCGCGGGATCGTACGGTTCGAACGTCCCCGGGTCGTGGAGCATCGCGGCGGTGTGGATGCCCGCTTCGTGGGTCGTCACCGCCTCGCCGAGGACCGGCGTCCGCGGGTCGACCGACTCGCCCAGCGCGTCCAGGGTCGCCCGACACGCCGGGACGAGCGCCGACCGGTCGAGGTCGAAGTCGGCCCCGTCACCGTCGCCGTCCACGGCGTTGGCCACTACCACCCGTTCGAGCGCCGCGTTACCGGCCCGTTCGCCGAGCGACGCCACGCTCACGTCCGCCGTCGTCGCGCCGGCATCAACCGCCGCCAGCGTGTTCGCCGTCGCGACCCCCAGGTCGTCGTGGAAGTGCACGCCGAGTCGGTCGCCGTCGACGCCGCGAGCCCGCAGGTCGGCCACGAGTTCCCGCACGTGGTCCGGCGTCCGCGCACCAACCGTGTCCGCGACGGTGATCGTCGGCACCGACGGGAACGCGTCGAAGACCGCCGCGAGCTGGGCGGGGTCGGTCCGGAAACCGTCAACGAGGGTCAGGTGGACGGCGACACTCCCGTCCCGTGCCCGGTCGAGCGCCTCGCCCGTCATCGCCACCATCTCCTCGCGGGACTTCCCGAGGACGTGTTCGAGGTGCCGGTCCGAGGTGGGGACGAACACCTCGATCACGTCCGCCGAGGCGTCGAGCGCGGCGTCTACGTCCGCGGTTCTGGCTCGGGCGATACCGACGACGCTCGCGTCGGTTTCACCGGCGAGTCGGCGGATGGCAGCACGGTCCGTCTCGCCGACTGCGGGGAAGCCGGCCTGAATCGCGTCGAGGCCGAGTCGGTCGAGCGCCCGTCCGGCGGCCACCCGTGCCTCGACGTCGTACTCCCGGCCGGGCATCTGGGCGCCCTCACGGATCGTCACGTCGCGGAGCGTGACCGTCATCAGATCACACCCGCCTCGCGGAGGCGTTCGTACTCCGCTTCGGTCAGTCCGACCTCCTCCAGGAACACCTCGTCGTTGTGTTGCCCGTGGCCGGGGCCGGCGTGTTCGACGGCGCCGGGTGTACGCGTGAACCGCGGCACCGGCGCCGCCGTCTTCAGCGATCCGAGGTCGGGGTCCTCGACCTCGACGATGTCGTTTCGGGCCGCGTACTGTTCGTCCTCGAAGATGTCGGCCATGTCGTAGACGGGGCCCGCGATGGCGTCTGCGGCCTCCATCGCCTCGATGGCCGCCTCGGTCGAGCGCTCGCGCGTCCACCCCTCGATGATCTCGTCGAGTTCGTCGGCGTGTTCGACGCGGCTCTCGTTGTCGACAAAGCGCGGGTCGTCGACGATGTCCGGGCGGCCGATGGCGTCGGCCACGTTCTCGAAGATGGACTGGGCGGACGCCGAGAGCGTCATGTAGCCGTCGGTCGTCTCGTAGACGTTCCGCGGCGCCGCGTTCTCGTGGTGGTTGCCGATCCGCTCCCGTACTTCACCCAGCCTGTCGTACGCCTCCACCTCCGACAGGAAGAGCCGGAAGAGGGGTTCGTAGAGGCTCATGTCGATCACCTGTCCCTCGCCGCTCCCGCCCGCCCGCCCGACGTCGCGTTCGAAAACGGCGAACATGACCCCCTGTACGGCGAAGCTCGCGGCGGTGAGGTCCCCGAGGCTGATCGGCGGCAGGAGCGGTTTACTGTCCGGGAAGCCGTTGACGTGCGCCCAGTTCGTGATCCCCTCCGCGACGGTGCCGAAACCGGGTTTCTCCGCCCGGGGACCCGTCTGGCCGTATCCCGACTGCCGGACGACGATCAGGCCCGGATTCTCCTCGTGGAGTCGTTCGGGACCCAGTCCCCACTTCTCCATCGTCCCCGGGCGGAAGTTCTCGAAGAGCACGTCCGCGTCGGCGATCAGGTCGAGGAGGAGTGCGCTCCCCTCGGCGGTACTCAAATCGAGCGTCACACACCGCTTGTTCCGACCGATGGATTTCCACCAGAGCGACACCCCCTCGTCGTAGGGTGGCCACTCGCGGAGCGGATCGGTTCCCTCGGGGTGTTCGACCTTGATCACGTCCGCGCCGAAGTCGGCCAACTGCGTCGTGGCGAAGCCCCCGGCGATCATGCCCGAACAGTCGACGACCCGCAGGCCGTCGAGCGGTCCCTGTCGTTCGCGTGCGGTCATGGCCGGGCGGTACGGTCGGGGGTGGGATAAGCTGTCGACATCGGCCTGCAGTATATGGTGGTGTGGGACGTACTCACACTCGCATGGCCATCGCCCGGCACGGCTCCGGCCCCCGAGCGACCCTCGACGCCGTCGCCTCGCAGGTCCACCCGGTCTTCATGGCGCCGCCGCTCGCCGCCTCGGGGTTCGGCGCCGTCCTCGGGGGGGTCGGATCGCCCCGCCTCGCCGGTCTCCACCTCGCCGTCGCCTTCACGGCCCTCTACACCGCTCACGTCAAGGACGGCCTCGTCGACTTCCACCACCGTGGCGAGGACGACGACCACCCGCTGACGCGGCGGGGCTGTCACCTCGTGCTCTTCGGGTCGACAACGCTGTTTTTCGCCGGCGTCGTTGCGCTCGCAGTCTTCGTCGACCCCGTCGCGGCCGTCATCGCCCTCCCGGGATGGGTGGTCGCCGTCCTCCACGCGCCACAGTTGGACACCACCCCCGTCGGTGCGACGCTCGGCTACCCGGTCGGTATCGGCTTTGCCCTCCTCGGCGGCTACTACGTGCAGGCTCGGACGCTATCGACGGCCGCCCTCGCCTTCGCCGCCGTCTTCGTGACGGTCCTCGCGGGGATCAAAGTCGTCGACGACGCCACCGACTACGACTACGACCGCTCGGTCGACAAGCGGACCGTCGCCGTCGTCGTCGGCCGCGAGGGTGCCCGCCGCGTCGCCGGGACGCTCATGGGTGCGGGCATGGTTGCCGTCCTCGCCCTGTCGGCCACCGGCGTCGTGCCCCGTGGCTCGGCGCTCGCCGTCGTTCCCTTCGTCGCCGTCTCCCTGATCGCCCGCCGGGCCGACGCCGAACTGGCGACGATGCTCCTCGTGCGTGCCTCCTATCTCTTCTTCGCGCTCCTCGTCGTCGCCGTGTGGTTCCGGCCGTTCGCCGGTCTCTCCCTGCCCGACATCACCGCCTTCGGACCGTACACCTACCTCGCCACGGAGGTGCTGTGGGGAACGGCCGCCGTTGCACTGGTCGTGCGCGCCGGCGCCGTGTGGGCCGCCGCGCGGACCGTCGCCGTGCTCTACCCCGCCGCCTACGTGTGGGACTGGTACACGCTCGAAGTCGGCGTGTTCGCCATCCCGATGCGGACGGGGATCGATCTGCTGGGGATTCCGCTGGAGGAACACCTGTTCATGCTCGTCGTGCCGACGATGGTCGTCGGCGTCCACGAAACGTTGCGCGGACTGCTGGACGACTAGTCCCGCTTCGCGCCGGGGGTCGTCACCGCGCCAGTTCCACCGTTTCCGTCCGCGGGTCGCCCTTCCCGGTCGCGACCACTCGTCGCAAACGCTGGAGGACCCCGATCTGCTGGCGAGCGGAGCGAGCCAGCAGTCCCGATCAGTCCTGCTTCGCGCTGGGATTCGTCACCGCGCCGTTGGCCGCCGAGCCGAACATCTGGCCGTACTTCGCGAGGACGCCCGAGGTGTAGCTCGGTTCGGGGTCGTAGTCCGCGAGGCGCTCCTCAATCTCTTCGTCGGAGAGGTCCACCGAGAGTTCGTGGTTGTCGATGTCGATGGTGATCACGTCGCCGTCTTCGAGCGCCGCGATGGGACCGCCGACGAACGCCTCGGGGGCGACGTGGCCGATGGAGAAGCCGCGAGTCGCACCGGAGAACCGCCCGTCTGTGAACAGCGCCACGTCTTCGGCGTGACCCTGGCCGGCGACGGCGCTCGTGACGCCGAGCATCTCGCGCATGCCCGGGCCGCCGCGGGGACCCTCGTTCCGGATCCCGATCACGTCGCCGGACTCGACGTGCCCCTCCTGAACGTACTCCATGGCGTTTTCCTCCTCGTCGAAGATTCGGACGGGGCCCTCGTGGTGGAGGTGGTCCTCGCCGGTGATCTTGATGACGGCCCCCTCGGGGGCGAGGTTACCGGAGAGGATGCGGATGGCGCCGCGCTCGTGGATCGGGTCGTCGACAGTGTGCAGGAAGTCGACGTCCAGCTCCGCGACGGCGGGTGGGTCGTAGCGCTCGATGGCCTCGGCTATCGTCTCGCCCGTCACGGTGAGCGCGTCGCCGTGGAGCAGGTCCGCTTCGAGCAGTTCGCGGAGGACGACCGGTACGCCGCCGACCTCGTGGAGGTCGTTCATCACGCGCTCGCCGCCGGGCTGGAGGTTGGCGATCTTGGGCGTCCGCTCGCTGATGCGGTTGAAGTCCTCGAGGTCGAGGTCGACGCCCGCCTCGGCCGCCATCGCCGGCAGGTGGAGGACGGCGTTGGTCGAGCCACCGATCGCGACTTGGAGGGCGATGGCGTTCTCGAAGGATTCCTTCGAGAGGAAATCGGAGGGCTTGCGGTCCGCCTCGATCACGTCGACGACGAGTTCGCCCGTCTCGCGGGCCACCTCGTAGCGGGCCTCGTCCTCGGCGGGCGGGGAGGCGGAGCCGAGGGGGGCGAAGCCGATGGCCTCGCTGATCGAGGCCATCGTGTTGGCGGTGAACATCCCACCACAGGAGCCGGCACCGGGGCAAGCGTGCCGTTCGAGATCGTCGAGTTCGTCGTCGCTCATATCGCCGGACGCGACGGCGCCGACGCCCTCGAAGACGTTCTGGATGGTGACCTCACGACCCTCGTGTTCGCCGGGCATGATCGACCCGCCGTAGAGGAAGACCGAGGGCAGGTCGGTCCGGATGGAGGCCATCATCATCCCGGGCATGTTCTTGTCACAGCCGCCGATGGTGACGAGAGCGTCCATTCGTTCGCCGAAAGAGACGAGTTCGACCGAATCCGCGATGACCTCGCGGGAGATCAGCGAGGATTTCATTCCCTCGGTCCCCATCGAGATGGCGTCGGAGATGGTGATCGTGCCGAACTCGATGGGCATGCCGCCCGCCTCGTCGATGCCGTCGATGGCCGACTCGGCCACCTCGTCGAGGTGGACGTTACACGGTGTGATGTCCGCGGCGGGGTTGGGGACGCCCACCATCGGCGACGAGAGGTCCTCGTCGTCGAAGCCCATCGCGCGGAACATCGACCGGTGGGGGGCGCGGTCCCGCCCTTCGGTCACTTCGCTGCTGCGGAGATCCGGGTCCTTGCCTCCGGGGTAGGGTTCCGCGGACTCGGACTCGGACTCCGTTCGCTCTGGTTCCTGTTGACTCATGTGAACCCCCTATCCGCCCGGGGACTTAAACCCTGACGCCAACTCCCAGACGGGTAGCTCGTTCAATCCTCGTCCCGACTCGCCAGCCCCGACAGGTGACCGGCCTCGGGGACGATGATCTCCTCGGCGCCCAGCGTCGCCGCGTTCTCGCTCCCCGGCAGGCAGAAGACGGGCGTTCCGTCGGCGACGCCGGCGACGGCCCGCGTGCCCACGACTTTCGTCCCGATCTCCTCGTAGGAGAGGCGCCGGAACAGTTCGCCGAAGCCCGGGAGCGACTTCTCGAACAGCGGGCGGGCCGCCTCGACGGTCACGTCGTCCGGCGTCACACCCGTTCCCCCCGTGCTGACGACGGCGTCCACGTCCCCGCGGCCCGCGAGGTTGTTCAGGGCGGATTGGACCCGGTCGTAGTCGTCGCCGACGAGTTCCCGGGTGACGACGTCGTGGCCCGCGTTCTCGAACGCGGCGACGATGGCGTCGCCCGCCGGGTCGTCGTCGAGCGTACGCGACGTGGTGACGGTCAGTATCGCGGCGCCGAGCGTCTCGACGTCGTGGTGGTGGTGACCGTGTCCGTGGTCGTGGTCGTCGTCCTCCCCGTGATGTTCGTGTCCGTGGTCGTGGTCGTCGCCCATGCGCGAGCGTTCGGGAGCCGTCCACAAAAGCCGTGCCCGATCGGCCGCGCGGTCACGTCGGCCGAGTAACACCTTTGGACGCCCGCACCGTAGCCGCGCGTATGGTCGACGATGCCACCACCGCGACTCGCGTGACGTGTTACGAGTGTGGATTCACGGCGCCGCCCGGAAGCGACGACTGGGAGACGGCGACGCACCCGTCGCTCGGGTCGCTCACGCGCTGTCCCGAGTGTGGGAGCACGAACACGACCAGCGGGTGAGTCCGCCGAACCACAGCGTTTTGTCGGTCGCCGTGGTTCCATCGGGTATGCAAGCGGTCCACTTCGCGAAACACGGCGATGCCGACGTACTCGAGTACGGCGAGGTCCCCGACCCCGAGGTGGGGCGGGACGAGGTTCGCGTCGACGTGAAGGCCGGCGCCCTCAACCACCTCGACGTGTGGACGCGCCGGGGACTGCCCGGCATCGACCTGGAGATGCCCCACGTCCCCGGGAGCGACGCCGCGGGTGTGGTCCGCGAAGTCGGCCCCGACGTAACCCGATTCGAACCCGGCGACCGTGTGACCGTCACCGCCGGCGTCGCCTGCGGCGACTGCGAGTTCTGCCGCCACGGCGACCCCTCCATGTGCGTCTCCTTCCACATCATCGGCGAACACGTCCCCGGCGTCCACGCCGAGGAGTTCGCGGTCCCCGAGGACAACCTCGTGTCCGTTCCCGAGGGCGTCGACTGGACGGTCGCGGGGTCGGCCTCGCTCGTCTTCGGCACCGCGTGGCGGATGCTGGTCGACCGCGCCGCCCTCGGCCCCGGCGAGTCCGTCCTCGTCCTCGGCGCCTCGGGCGGCGTCGGGCACGCAGCCGTTCAGATCGCCGACTACCTCGGTGCCGACGTGTTCGCCACCGCCAGCACCGACGAGAAACTCGCGGCCGCGGCGGACCTCGGCGCCGACCACACCATCAACTACGAGAGCGACGACTTCGCGAGCGAACTCCGCTCGCTGACCGACGGCCGCGGGGTCGACGTCGTCGTCGACCACGTCGGCGCGGCGACGTGGCGGGACTCACTGAAGAGCCTCGCGAAGGGCGGCCGTCTGGTCACCTGTGGTGCGACGACCGGTCCGAACCCCGAGACTGACATCAACCGCATCTTCTGGAACCAACTGGAGGTGATCGGCTCGACGATGGCCACCCCCGGACAGGTCGACGACGTCCTCGAACTCGTCTGGGACGGCACCTTCGAGCCACGAATCCGCGAGGTCCTCCCGATGAGCGAGGCCGCCCGCGCCCACGAACGCCTGGAGAACCGCGAGGGATTCGGCAAAGTCGTCGTCGTTCCGGACAGTGAGCGCTGACGGCGGTCCGGTCGTCGACCCGCGCGGGGATACACCGGACCCCGACGACGAACCCGCCGACGTCGGCTGGGCGGGGTGGGTGCTGGTCGCCGCCGTCGTCCTCGCCGTCCTCGTGATTCCCGGATCGGTGTATCTCTGGCCCGCCGGCGGGAGCGTCCTCGGCGCACACTACCGGACGGCCATGCTCGTCCTGCCGATGATCCCCGCGGTCATCCTCGGACTGGTCGCCGTCTGGTCCATGAAGAACCGCCGCTAGCGGGCCGCGAGCGGTTCGTGATAAATCCTGCCGACAAGACTTATACCATGTCGCATGGTAACGTGTACCGAATCGCATGTTCGAAGAGTTCTCCGCCGGCTACTACCTGGGACGGCTGTACGTCCAGCCCCACGACGGCGACCACGCCGTCATCCACCGGACGGACCACGAACGGATGAACGAACGCCTGTACGCCACGGGCGAGGGCGTCGAACGCCTCGACGCCCCCCTCGTGATGAAACTCGATGGGCGCCACTTCCCGGTGCTCGGCGAGGAGGGCGTCCCCTCCGGCACGCTCGGCCTCCCCCCGAGCGTCACCGAAACCGACCTCCCGGATCGCTGTGAGGTGTTTCTCGCCAAACCGGATCGCGCCGCCGAACTCCTGCGCTACTCGGGGTACGACCCCGGCGGCGCCACCGACGAGGCCGTCTGACCCCTTTCCGCTCCCCCGAGCCACAGGGTAGAAGACCCTGCCGCTCACTCGTGTGTCCATGCTCGACTCGTTGCTCGGGCGGGCCGAACTGAAGGCGCGCATCGAGGAACTCGAAGAGGAAAAGCGGCATCTCGAACGGCAACTCGACGCCGAGAGCGACCGCCGCGCCGACGCCGTGACCGCCCGACAGGCGGCCGAAGAGCGAGTCAATCGCCTCGAAGATCGGGTGGCCGACCTGGAGGGTCGCCTCGACGCCGACGTCGACGACGACACCCTCTCCCCGCGCGGCACCGCGGACCTCCGTGGCGACCGACTCGACGAGGTGATCGCCCGACTCCGCAGTTTCGAGACCGGTCCCGAGGGGGCGCTGACGGCGATGGTGGACGAGGGCGAGGCCGCGGCCGCCCGCGACGGGCGCCAGCCCCTCGACGACGGCACGACGACCGAGTCGACCCCCGGCGTCCCCGACGCCGTCGCCGACCGCCTCGGCGACCGCGCGACGCTCGTCGACCGCGCCGCACCCGCGCTCGTCTGCGTCGACGACGCCTCCCTCGTGAGCGTCGCCCTCGACCCACCGCTCGCGCCCGCTCCCTTCACCGAGTGGGGCGAGGGCTTCCGCCTCGACCCGGACTGGTTCCACCCCTCGGACGGCCTCACCGTCGCCCTGGTGCGCTCGGACCTGTTCGCCGTCGGACGCTACGCGAACGGCACCCTCGGCGACGTGGAGACGGTCGAGACGGACGTCAAGGGGAGCCACTCGAAGGGTGGCTTCTCGCAGGCACGGTTCGAGCGTCGCCGCGACGAACAGGTCGTCGCCCACCTCGACGACTGCCGGTCGGTCCTTGACGCCCGGGACCCCGACCGTCTCGTTCTCCTCGGGGAGGAGACGGTCCTCGACGACCTGGACCGCGACGCCGTCGCTACGGCGCCCGTCGACGCCAGCGGCGACCCGGCGACGGCGCTCGAAGACGCCGTCGACGCCTTCTTCACGACACGGCTGACGCTTCTGTAGCCGTCCCGGTCGCCGCCGTCTCGACGCTCACACCCGAGATGTAGTCGCCGTCCGGTCCGACGTAGAGTCCCTCGCGCCCGCAGTCGGTCGTGAGCGCACAGACGCGCGTCTCGGGCGGCCAGATCACCCGCACGGTCCCACCGGTCCGCTCGACGCTCGCGGTCTGTCGGTAGGTGACGGTCGTCCCCTGCGGGTCGACGAACGTGACGAGCAGGGTCACCTCGCTGACCCCCGCGGACAGCCGCGCACTCCCGCCGTCGTCGTGGTTCGTCACCGCCACGCCGTCGGCGCCGACGGTCCAGTTCACGGTCACCGGGCCGTCGACGCGGCCGACATCGTATCGGACGGTTTCGGCCTCCGTGACGACGCTGGCCTGCGCCCGGGTGGCCCGCGCCGGCACGCCGAGGGTCGTCGTCGCGGCCACGCGCTCGCCGCGTTCGACCGACAGCGGGGTGAGTGTCGGCGTCACCGGCTGCTCCGCGCCGGCCCACTCGCCCCGGTAGGTGAAGCGGTAGGCGCGGCGGTCGCCCGTCGC
Source organism: Haloplanus litoreus (assembly GCF_045690335.1). Taxonomy (GTDB): domain Archaea; phylum Halobacteriota; class Halobacteria; order Halobacteriales; family Haloferacaceae; genus Haloplanus; species Haloplanus litoreus. The sequence continues at coordinate 1,188,822 of NZ_CP147874.1, forward strand.
GTCCAGCGCCCGGTACCGTTCCTCGTCGCCCTCGTTCAGGACGTACACCACGTCGCCGTCGAACCCGGGGTCGTTGCGCAGGTACTGGAAGGGGTGGTGGAGCCAGTCGCCGTAGGGATCGGGGACGAAGACGACGGCGTGATCCAGCGACTGCTCGGTGACGGGCTCGTACGTCGCGGCGAGATTCTCGGTGCGAAGGCGGTTCTCCCCGTACGGCTCCCCGACCGCGTCGGCTCCCGCGACGCCGGCGACGCTCCCGCCCACGAGGAGCGCCAGCGCGAGGACGACCCGCCGCTGTCGGTCGTCGAGTCCGCGGGTCGCATCCCGGAGTCGCCGCCCGAGGGCGAGCGTTCCCGCGGCCGCGAACGCGGAGAGTGGCAGGAGGAGGTCGAAGTGGTAGTAGGGACCGAGTAGTCCGATCAGGCCGTTCTCTAGCCCGTTGAGCGTCCCCCAGAAGTAGGCGTTGCCGAGGACGACGACGGGGACGAGTCCGAAGACGAGGGCGCGGAGCGCGGGCGCAGACAGCGCGGGGTCGGTCAGGGCGTCGCGGTCGGTCGGCAGGGTCGCGAGGCCGACCAACGCGAGGAGGGTGCCGGCGGGACCGGCGACGGTCCACTCCGTCGTCAGCGTCCGGAGGAGGCGAACGGTCGTCTCGGCGGCGAGTACCGGCGTGTAGGTGCGGTCGTACCCCAGCAGTTCGTGGTGGCCGAAGCCCAGGCCATCGTTCGGGCCGAAGGCCTTGTACGGGAACAGGAGGGGGTCGCCGGTCACGACGGCGTTGTACGCGAGGGTGAGGCCGACGCCCGCCGCCCCGACACCCGCGACGGCGAGGAGGCGGACGACGGTCGGCCGAAACCGATCCGACCCTCGCGTCCACCACAGCGACCCGAGCGCGTGGGCGATAAACGGCGTCGCGAAGCAGACGGCCGTGTAGGGGCGAGCGAAGAAGGCGAGGCCGGTGGCGGCGCCGGCGACCAGCCCCCACCGCGGCGAATTCCGCCGCATCGTTCGGACGTAGGCGACGGCGAAGGCGAGGTTCAGAAGCGTCGTCGGGGCGTAGGGCAGGAAGACGGCCGAGGTGAACAGAAAGAGGGGCGCCCCGACGAGCGCGACGACCGAGAGCCCCCCCGTCCGACGGTCGAACGCCGCCGTCGTGAGCGCGTACACCAGCGCGGCGTTGCCGGCGGCGACGAGGCCGAGCACGAGGTTCGCGTCCCCGAGGAGTTTCCCGAGGGCGAAGACGCCCGCGGCGACGGGCGAGTACTTCGAGTAGTACCGGGGGTCGCCGCCCGCGGTGTCGGCGACGAAAAACCAGGGGCGTACCAGTTCACCGAGCGCGCCCGGGTGGAGGAAGAGCTTCCCCTCCAGCAACATGGCCGCCTGTGCGAGGTAGACGCCTTCGTCGTCGTTGACGGAGTGGTACGGAAAGAGGTCGACCGCAAGCCAGTAGACGACGAGACCCGCGAGGGCGACGAGGGCGGCGGCGAGGAGTCGTTCGCGTCGGGACCGCGAGACGGACACTATTCGGCCGCGTCGTCGGGGCGCTGGTCGCTCGGGAACCACGCGAGTTCGTGGTCGGCGTCGAGTTCGATCCGGACGCCGCTGTCGAGCGGGATGGACTCGTCGTGGTTGTGCATACACTGGACGGTCGTATCGTCGTCCAGACGGACCTCGTAGAGGATGGTCGGACCGAGGTAGCGACGCGCGACGATCCGACCGTCGGCGGCCTCCCCGTCGACGGGGACCGCCCGGATGTCGTCCGGACGGACGAGCACGTCGACCCGCGTCCGGTCGTACGTGCCGGCCAGGCCGTTGATCTGTCCGCGCGGGACGGGGCCCAGTCCGGTCGTCACCTCGTCCCCGTGGACGTAGCCGGGGAGGAAGCTCGCGTGGCCGAGGAAGCCGGCGACGAAGCGGGATTCGGGCTGCTGGAACACCTGCTCGGGGTCGCCGACCTGCTCGATCCGGCCGTCGTTCATGACGGCGACGCGGTCGGAGATGGACATCGCCTCCTCCTGGTCGTGAGTGACGGAGATGGCGGTCACGCCCGTCTCCTTGAGGATTCGTCGGACCTCCTCGCGCATCTGCACACGCAGGTCGACGTCGAGGTTCGAGAACGGTTCGTCGAGGAGGAGGACGGCGGGTTCGGGCGCGAGCGAGCGGGCGAGTGCCACGCGCTGTTGCTGGCCGCCGGAGAGTTCGTCCGGATAGGAGTCACCCTGCGCCTCGAGTCCCACGAGGTCGAGGAGTTCGTCGACCCGCGCCTCGCGGGCGTCGTCGTCCCAGTCTTCCAGGCCGAAGCCGACGTTCTCGGCGGCCGTCAGGTGGGGAAAGAGCGCGAACTCCTGGAACACGACGCCGACGCCGCGGTCCTCGGGGACGACGAAGTCGTCCGGCCCGGACACCGTCGCGTCGTTGAGCGCGACGCGGCCGCGGTCCGGTCGTTCGAGGCCGGCGATGAGCCGCAGGGTGGTCGTCTTGCCACACCCCGAGGGACCGAGGAGCGTGAGGATCTCTCCCTCGTGGACCGACAGCGAGAGGCCCTCGATGACCTTCTCGGTGCCGAAGTGTTTCTCGACCCCGTCGAGTTCGAGGACGGGGGCGTCCTCGCCCGCGGTGGTCGGCCGGTCGGTCGCTGCCTCGTGAGTCGCGTGCATCGTTCTATTTGACATCGTATCCCTCCTGTGAGAGTATCACCAGCATCGAGAGTCCGGAGACGACGAGCAGAATGAGCGCGGGCACCGCCGCGTGGCCGTAGTACCCAGCCTCGGTCGCCGTCCAGATGTGGGTGACGAGCGTCTTGAAGCCCGACGGCCGGAGCAGGAGCGTCGCCGGGAGTTCCTTCATGGTGGTGAGAAAGACCAGCGCAGCGCCCCCGAACAGGCCGGGGGCGATGAGCGGGAGCGTCACCGCGCGGAAGGCGCCGAACGAGGAGCGGCCGAGCGTCCGTGCCGCCTCGGGGAGCGCCGGGTTCACCCGGAGGAAGGAGGCCCGCATCGAGCCAACGGCCTGGGGCAGGAAGCGGATGACGTAGGCCGCCACCAGCAGATAGATGGTCTGGTAGAGGGGTCGCGCGTAGGACGTTCCGAGGTAGACGAGCGCGAGGCCGAGGACCACGCCGGGGACGGCGTAGCCGACGTAGGTCGCCCGCTCGAATGCCTCCGACAGCCGGGAGCGATATCCCGCCGCGAGGTAGGCGACGGGGAGTCCCGCGAGGGTGGCGACGAGCGCCGCTCCCGCCGAGACGCCGATAGAGTTGATGGCGTACTCGGCCCGGAAGGCGAGTGCGTTCCCCACGTCGGCGCCACCCTGGGCGAGCCAGGTCAGGAGGATACCGACCGGCACGAACAGGGCGAGGCCGGCGATGGCGACACAGCCCGCGGCGGCGACGTACTTCCAGCGCCCCAGGGGAACGGTCCCGCTGGTTCGGCCACCCTGCCGCCCGGCGTACAGTGGTTCGTTGCCGCGGACGTGCGACTCCAGGCCGAGGATCAGCAGCGTCACCGCGACGAGTTGCAGGGAGAGCAGCGAGGCGACGTCGCGGCCGAAACTCGTGAACTCGACGAAGATGACGCGCGTGAAGGCGTCGAACTGCATGATCGCCGGCGTCCCGAAGTCCGAAAGGGTGTAAAGGGCCACCAGGAGCGCGCCCGCAGCGACGGCCGGTTGGATCTGCGGGAGCGTCACCCGGCGGAAGGCCTCCCACCGCGAGTGTTCGAGCGTCCGCGCCGCGTCGATCAGCGTCGTGTCCAGCGACTTCAGCGCCGCACGGGTCGTGATGAACACGTAGGGGTAGGTGTAGAGGGTGACGACGAGGGCGGCGCCGGGGAAGCCGTAGATTTCGGGGAGGCGCTCGACGCCGAGGGGGGCGAGGAGCCGCTGGAAGGCCCCTTGCGGGCCGAACGCCGAGACGAAGGCGAAGGCGCCGACGTAGCTCGGAATGACGAGTGGCAGGGAGACGGCGACGGTGAACCCTCGGCGGAAGGGCAGGTCGGTCCGCACCGTCAGGTACGCGAGGGGCACCCCGATGAGGACGGACGCGACCGTGACGGTGACGACGAGGGCGGCGCTGTTGAGAAACACCTGCACTGTCGAGGGACTGGTGGAGATGGCGATGGCTTCCGCGAGGCCGACTTCGAGGGCGGTTTTGACCAGCCACACCAGCGGGAGGAGGACCGCCGCGGCGACGGCGCCGCTCGCTATCGTCGTCGGTAGCGGCAGGTCCTCGCTTCCGTCGTCGACGGTGTGCTGGTCGGTGGCCATGGGTGGTGTCAGAGCATGCCGACGTCGCGGAGGAGACCGACCGTCCCCTCCAAGTCGGACAGTTGGGTGAGGTCTAATCCCTCAGGGGGGTTCAATTCGTCGATACTGGGCAGGCGCCCGATGGGATCGACGCCGGGCACCAGCGGATACTCGAAGGTCTCCCGCGCGAAGTAGTCCTGGGCCTCCGCCGACAGCAGGTGGCTGACGAACGTCGACGCCAGATCGGGGTTCTCGGCCGTGTCGAGGACGGCGGCGCCGGCGACGTTGAAGATGGCGCCGGCGTCGCCCTCGGTGAAGGCCGTGGCGATGGGTGCGTCGGGTCGGCCGGCGAGCACCCGCTGGATGTAGTAGTGGTTCGCGAAGCCGGCGCTGATCTCGCCGTCCGCGACGGCCTGACTGACGAGGAACTCGTCGGCGTAGGAGTGTTGGAGGCCGAGGTCGAGCATTCCGTTGAGCCACTGCCGGGTGCGCTCCTCGCCGTTGAGGGCGCGCATCGCCGTGACGAACGCCTGGAACGAACTGTAACTCGGGGCACATCCGATGTCGTCGCGGAACGCCTCCGTCTCGGGGAACGCGAAGATGTCGTCTGGGATCTCGGAGTCGGAGAGTGCGTTCGTGTTGAAGGGGATCGTTCGCGCGCGTCCGGAGGTGCCGATCCACGTCCCGTCGGGGTCGTGGAACTGATCGGGCACCATATCGAGCACGTCGGTCGGGAGTTCGACCGTGCGATTCCGGTCCTTGAGCGCGCCGAGTGACCCGGCGTTGACCGAGAAGAACACGTCAGCGGGGCTGCCGTCACCTTCCGTCTCGATCTGGTTGACCAGTTCCGACGCGGAGTTGTACCGCGGCCGGACCGTCAGATCGGGGTAGAGATCCTCGATGAAGGAGACGAGACGACCGACGAGGGGTTCACCCCGCCCGGAGTAGAGGGTCAACTCGCCGCTCATGGAGGGCATCTCCGCCATCGAGACGCCGCCGGAGATGTCGCGCTCGCCGAACGGCGAACGACCGGAGCCGATCTGTCCGACGACGTCCGTTCCGCCTCCGCCTCCACTTCCGTCGGAGCCGTCTGACGATCCGCCGGACGATCCGCCGAGAATCCCGCTGCATCCTGCAATCGATGCCAGGCCCGCGGCGCCTCCGATCCGCAAGAGCCGACGGCGGGAGCTGCGACTGTCCTGCATACGTTGATTTAGGCCGCCCTAAAACACTTATACTTGCCGGTTCACGAAGTCGGGGACGCTCTCGGCCCGGCCAAACTGACCGCTGTCGGTCCCGGTAGTTCGCCGTGAGGTTCCGGCGATTTCTCGGTTCACAGCCCGTCAGTCGTCGGCCGGTACTGCGCGTTCGACCGGTCGGAGTTCGTCGAGACAGTCGAGCCAGTCGTGCATATGTTCCCCGACGTGCGCGAGGAACTCGCCGTTGCGGTAGTCGGCCTCCGCGTCGATCAGCGCGTCGGCCATCGCGGCGAAGGCGCTGGCGTAGGTGACTTCGCCGTCCGGTTCGGCGTCGTCGACCAGTTCCCACAGGTGCTCGTTGAGTTCCAGTCCCGCCACCTCGTTGTGCAGGTCGTCGAACGTGGAGCGCGGCGCCTTGTCGTGCCGGCAGAGCGGGTCGCCCGTCAGTAGCTCCTTCCCCAGTAAGTCCGCCGCGCGCTTGAGGAACACGCCGCTCCAGATGTCGTCGAACCGGCCGACGGCCCACTCGTTGTCGTCCATCGGCAACTGATAGAACGCCGGAATCACCTCGCGACGGAACGCGAGGTTCATCGAACAGACGGTGAGGTACTGGCCGGGTTCGACGACGAAGTCGGGGCCGAAGTCGTCGGCGGTCAGGCGCGTCTCGGCCTGTCCCTGCAGGTCGCCGTCCATCAGGATGCGCACCGCGTCCAGGTCGGGCACGTTCGTCCACAGACCCTGCGAGGCGATTACGTCGTCGACGTGGGCCGTCCCCGTCTCCACCGTCTCGTCCATCGCGGCGTAGGGGTAGCCCCGGGGGTAGAGGCCGTGGTCGTCGGCCGCGTGATACAGGACGTTGACCCAGTTCTCGTCCGAGCGCACCGACTCGACCGTCCGGTCGGCGTGCAGGTTCCGGAGGTGCGTCCCGAAGAAGTCGACGTCGTCGTGCGGTCGGGTGTCGTCGTCGATGAAGACGCCGTAGGGATGGTCGTGCGCCCAGAGGTACAGCAGGCCGAAACTCGTCTGGGCGTGGCTCCGGGCCGGGATCAGGTGTGCGTAGTCGCCGACGCCCCGGTCGGCCAGCCACGCCTCGCGTCGACTCCCGTCGAACACCTCGCCCGCGACGCCCAGGTCGTCGAGCATCGCGTCCATCTCCTCGGTCGGGCAGTGGTCCTCCGTCACCAGCACGAACTCCAGTCTGTCCGTGTCGAACCCGTGTCGATCCGCGTTCGTGACGTAGGACCGCACACACTCGTACTCCCTGATCGTCGGCACGACGACGCAGATGTCCTCGTTCATTGCTCACTCTTTCTTTAGGCTCACCTAAAATACCTGTCGCTCCGAACCGACGATATATATTTCTCGGTAGTCCGACGTAGGGAACATACCAACCGCTTTGTGTGGCAGTCGTCTCCGTCCTGTCGACTCGTTCGCCGACGGCGGCGACGTCGCCGACTCCAGCCATGTCCGGAACTGACGACACCGACGCCCCCGACCTCGACGACGCCGAGTGTTACCTGAATCGGGAGTTGAGCCACCTCGAATTCCAGACGCGTGTCCTTCACGAGGCCCTCGACGACCGGACGCCGCTCCTGGAGCGGGCGCGCTTTCTCGGCCTCTTCACCAAGAACCTCGACGAGTTCTTCATGAAGCGCGTGGGGGGGCTGAAACAGCAGATCGACGCCGGGGTGACCGAGCCGACGGTCGACGGACGGACCCCGCGAGAGCAGTGGGCCGAGATCCTCCGGACGGTTCGGCCCATGTTCGACCGACAGACCGACTGCTACCGCGAGGTGGTTCGCCCGGCTCTCGCCGAGGCCGGCATCGAAATCGTCGATCACGACGACCTCACCGCGGCCGAACGCGACCGGATGCGGGCGTACTTCGAGGAGTCCGTACTGCCGACGCTGACCCCGCTGGCGTTCGACCCCGCTCACCCTTTCCCCTTCATCTCCAACCTGAGCCTCTCCATCGGCGCCTACGTCCGCCACGAATCGTCGGAAGACCCCATCTTCACCCGCGTGAAGGTTCCGCAGAACCGGCCGCGACTCGTCCCCGTCGCGGAGGGGTCGCGGTACGTGCTGTTGGAGGACCTCCTTCGGGCACATCTCGACATCCTGATGCCGAACGTCGACGTCGTCGACACCGCCCTGTTCCGGATCACGCGCAACGCCGAGGTCAGGAACAACCAGGAGGTCGCCGAGGACCTGATCGAGGCCATCGAGGAGGTGATCGAACAGCGGCGGTTCGCCACCGCGGTGCGTCTGGAGATCAGTGCGGACGCGCCGCCGGCGATGGTCGACCTCCTGCGCGAGCAACACGACCTCTCCCCGGAGGAGGTGTTCCACCGGGCCGGTCCCCTCGACTACCGCGACTTCATGACGCTCACCGACCTCGACCGTCCCGACCTGAAACGGGAGTCGTGGTCGCCGCTCCCGCACCCACGGTTCGCCGAGGGACCGACCAGCGACGTGACCGCCACGGGGAGCGACGTCTTCGACGAGATCGCGCGCGACGACGTCCTCCTGCACCACCCCTATCACTCCTTCGAGGGGACGGTCCAGCGGTTCCTCGACGCCGCCGCCAACGACCCGGACGTCCTGGCGATCAAGGCCGCCATCTACCGCACCGCGAGCGACTCGCAGGTGATCCAGCGGCTGATCGACGCCGCCGACAACGGCAAGCAGGTCGCGGTGATGGTGGAACTCAAGGCACGCTTCGACGAGCAGAACAACCTCCAGTGGGTGCGCAAACTCGAGGAGAACGGCATCCACGTCGCCTACGGCACCGTCGGCCTGAAGACTCACACCAAGACCGCACTGGTCGTCCGCGAGGAAGCGGACGGCGTCTCGCTCTACTCCCACGTCGCCACCGGCAACTACCACTCGGAGACGGCCAAGGGCTACGTCGACCTCGGCCTGTTGACCGCCGACCGCGACATCGGACAGGATCTGGTGACGGTGTTCAACTTCTTCACCGGGCCCTCCCTCGACGAGGAGTTCCGCAAACTGCTCGTCGCACCGGTAACCATGCGCGAGCGCTTCACCGGGTTGATCCGCCGGGAGGCCGACCACGCCCGCGCCGGTCGTCCCGCTCGCATCGTCGCGAAGATGAACGCACTCGAGGATCCGGCCATCGTCGCGGAACTGTACCGCGCGTCGATGGCCGGCGTCGACATCGACCTGATCGTCCGTGACATCTGTCGTCTCCGACCGGGAATCGAGGGTCTCAGCGACACGATCGACGTCTACTCGGTCGTCGGCCGGTTCCTCGAACACTCCCGGATCTACTACTTCGAAAACGGCGCGGAGCCGTCGGACCCGGAGGCGGACGGCGCTCCCGAGTACTATCTCGGCTCGGCCGACTGGATGACCCGCAACCTCGACCACCGGGTCGAGGCCGTCGCGCCCGTCACCGACCCCGACGTCCGCGAGCAACTCCGGTTCGTCCTCGAAGTGATGCGCAACGACAACCGCACCTGCTGGACGATGAACGCCGACGGGAGCTACGACCAGCGGACGCCGGGCGACGACCCCGAGTGGGCGACACAGTCCATCTTGATGGACGCCGCCCGCCGGGCCCACGGCCGCGACGACGACCGGGGTCTCGACACCGACCACCCGGCCAGTCCCGGTGACCTGCTCGTGAGGCCCGCGTCGACGCCGGACGACGTGGACCGGCCGTCACCCGCCGCCGAGGACGGGGACTAGTCGGTCCCGCCCAGCGCGTCCAGCAGGACGACGGCGGGATCGGGTGCCAGCGGTTCGTTCGCGTTCCCGCAGTGGGGTGACTGGACGCAGGCCGGACAGCCGTCGGCACACCCGCAGCCGTCGATCATCCGCGCGGTCCGGGGGACGAGCGACTCGAAGCGCTCGTAGCCGCCGCGGGCGAGGCCGACGCCACCGGGGTAGCCGTCGTAAACGAAGACGGTGCTCGCGTCGGTGTGGTCGTGGTACGGCGTCGAGAGGCCGCCAACGTCCGCGCGGTCACAGAGCAGGTGGAGGGGAAACAGCGAGATCAGGCCGTGTTCGGCCGCGTGGATCCCGCCGTCGAAGTCGCCGACGGCCCGCATCTCCGCCGCCACGTCCGCCGGGACGGTGAAATAGAGCGCCGTCGTCGAGAGCGTCGTCTCCGGGAGGGTGAGCGTCTCGCGGCCGAGCGTCTTCCCCCGACTCGCGTCCCGACGCTCGTAGCCGGTCACCCGCTCCGTGACGGTCACGTCCGCGAGGTGGACCGCGGTGTCGGGCCGGGCCGCGAGCGTCGTCGACTCCCGGTCGCACTCGACCGTGATCGACTTCTCGGTCAACACCCGGGTGTAGTAGTCCGCCCACGTGGACTGGAGGGTCGCCACGTCCCGGTCCAGGTCGAGGTCCGTCACCTCGTAGGACTGGCCCTGGTGGTGGTAGATGGCGCCCGGGTGGGCGTCCCGAAGGGCGTCGCCGAAGCCGAGGGTGGCGATCACGTCGCCGTCCGCCAGCAGATCGACCGCCCGGTCGTCGACGCTCCGGAGGTTCGTCCCGTGCTGGGGGCTTCGGTCGTCCGCGTGGGTCCACCGGACGCCCTCGGCCGTCTCGCGGCGCTCCAGTCGGCCGGTGGCTTCGAGGTCGGCCACCACGTCGGGGAAGTCGCCACCGAAGCGGTCCCCGTCGTCCCGGGACAGCCAGTTCTCGGCCGCGGCGGCGGCCACGTGGTCGGGGAGCAGGTGGTCGTTCTCGGGGTCGACGGTCGCTCGCTCCGGATCGTCGGCGAAGAGGTCCTCGGGGTTCGCCATCAGGTACTGGTCGAGTTGGTCCTCGCCGGCGACGAGGGCGACGAGCGCGGGGTCCGCGCCCCGCCCCGCCCGGCCCGCGCGCTGGAACGCCGACATCCGGGTACCGGGGTAGCCGTCGAGGAGGACGGCGTCCAAGCCGCCGACGTCGACGCCGAGTTCGAGGGCGCTGGTGCTCCAGACGCCCTGGACGCGACCGCTGTGGAGGCCGTCCTCGACCTCGCGGCGGCGTTCGTCACGGAGCGAGGCCTGGTACGCCTCGATCCGCCCCGCCAGTCCGCGTTCGCCACGGTCACGGAGGGCGTCGGCGCTCTCGGTCGCGTAGCGCTCGGCGGTCTGACGCGCCCGGGTGAAGGCGAGGGTCTGGTGCCCGTCAGCCACGAGACGAGTGAAGAGACGCTTCGTCTCGACGTGGCTCGATCGGCGACGGCCCGATCCCCGGTCGCCCTCGTACTCGGGCGGGTTCCAGAAGAGCCAGTGACGCGGCCCCCGGCCGCTCGTGTCCTCGTCGACGAGGGCGAAGGACGACTCGGGTCGCCCGGTCAGGCGCGCCGCGTGTTCGACGGGGTTGCCGATGGTGGCCGAACAGCAGACGAACTCCGGATCGCTCCCGAACCGTTCACAGAGGCGCGCCAGCCGCCGGAGGACGAGCGAGACGTGACTGCCGAACACGCCGCGGTAGCCGTGAATCTCGTCGATCACGACCAGGTCGAGCGACGAGAACAGCCACTCCCACAGGCGGTGGCCGTGCGGGAGGAGGCCGTAGTGAAGCATGTCCGGATTCGAGAGCAGGACCGTCGGTCGCCGGTCCCGAACGTCCCGTTTCTCGGCCTTCGAGAGCCGGCCGGTGTAGGTGTCGACCGACACGCGACTCCCGAACCCCAGTCCGTGAGCGAGGTCCCCGAGGCTCTCGGCCTGGTCCGCGATCAGGGCGTTCTGTGGGCCGAGATACAGCGTACGCCCGCCGTGGTCCATCGCCCGTTCGAACGCCGGCACCGTGTACGCGAGGCTCTTCCCGCTTGCCGTCGGTGTCGCCAGTACCACGTCCCTCCCGGAGCGGACGGCCTCGATGGCGTCGACCTGGTGGCGATAGAGGCGGTCGATCCCCCGCTCTTCGAGCGCACTCGCCAGTCGCGGCTCGAGGTCACAGTCCGCGTACGTGGGGTCGCGCCCCGGACGGACGCGGTACTCCGCCACCTGTCCGTCCGCGGCCCGCGCCCGGAGTCGGTCGACGACGTCGTCCACGTTCCCGCTCGGGTCGGCCCGGCCAAACCGGTTCCGGTCGAATTTTGACGGTCGACACCCGTGTCCGCCCATGGACGACGGCGGCACCTACACGCTGATCCTCGCGCTCCCCCGGACGGTCGACATCGAGGTCGGCGCACTCGGTCGACACCGGTTCCCCGCGGGCGCGTACGCCTACACCGGGAGCGCCCTCGGGAGCGGCGGGTTCGCCCGGGTGGACCGCCACCGCCGCGTCGTGGCCGGCGAGCACGACACCCGCCACTGGCACGTGGACTACCTCTCCGGGCACGCGGCGACCGACCTGATGACCGTCGTCACTACCGACGGCGTCGACGTCGAGTGTGCCGTCGCCGACCGCCTGCCGGCCGGGCCGGTCGACGGGTTCGGCGCCTCGGACTGCGACTGTCGCTCCCACCTCGCCGCGGCGTCGTCGGTCGAGGACCTGACCGAGTGCGTCCGCTCGGCACATCGAACCGCCGGAGAGAAGTGACCACCACGACCGCCTGTCGGGCGACCGGGGGCACCCGGCCGTCGACGGATCCGGGCGAATCCGCCGGCGGTCGGGTGCCGGATCGGGAAGCGGGCCGGGCAACCCGCCACGACCCCGTGTGTCAGAGGCACCCCGGCGACCTACGTTACATGGATCGACGACTTCATGTTGTCGTCCGCCGAACCGGTCACCGACTGAGCAGTGATATATAATTGTTTTGTAGAAAGTCTTATGATCGACCGGATCGGCCCGCGCTCGGAGGGCAAGCGATGACCGACGAGTCGGCTGCGACGGTGGTCGCCCGGCGTCTCGATACGCTCCGCGCTCTCGACGCGGGGGCGGCGTCGAAGGTGACCATCGTGGACCGCGCCGGCGTCTCGCGGTCGACGGTCGACCGGGCGCTCCGCGAACTGGCGACCGTCGGGTTCGTGGCGTCGACGCCGGACGGGTACCGCCTGACGCTCCCCGGCCGACTGGCGCTCTCGACGCACCGACGGCAGGCCCGCCGGATGGACGCACTCGCCGACGCGGCGCCCGTCTTCGACGACGTCGAGGTTGGGTTCGACGTCGACCCGGCCGTCTTCGACGGGGCGACGCTGATCGAGGCGGAGCCGTACGCCCCCGCCCGCCCCGTGGCGGCCGTCGCCGACGTCGTCGGGCGTGCCACTCACGTCTCGGTGTACGCCGGTCGATTCCTCTCCCGGCACGCCCGACTCTACCACGACCGGATCATGTCGGCCGGTATGACCGCGTCGTTCGTCACGACTCCGCGAGTGCTCGAACGACAGGCGTCGGTCCACCCCGGCGACATGCGTGACGCCGTCGAGAGCGGCCGCGTCGCGATTCGCCGCACCGATCGGGACGACCCCGTGACGCTCGTCCTGGCGGAGACGCCGGATGGGCCGGAGATGGGGCTGGTCGTCTACCGTGACGACGGTCCCCGTGGCTTCGTCGGCAACGACGACCCCCTGGCGACCCGGTGGGCGCGCTCGTTCCATCAGCGGCTGTGGACGGCGGCGACGCCGTTCGACCCTACCTGAGCGCGGCGTCGAGTTTCTCCACCGGCGTGGGGGGGGCCGCCTCGTAGTGGTCGCCGAGTTGCGTCCGGCAGGAGGCACCGGGGGCGACGAGTTCCTCGCCCCGGCTCTCGTCCACCTGATCGAAGAGGATGGAGCCGATGGCCTTGCTCATCGAGAAGTGTTCGGCCTCGTAGCCGAACGATCCGGCCATGCCACAGCACCCGGAGTCGAGCGGATCGACCGCGTAGCCCGCCCGGCGCAACACGCCGACTGCGTGGTGGTCCTTGTTCGTCGACTTCTGGTGACAGTGGCCGTGGTAGGTCAGCGATCCGTCGGTCCCGCCGGTGTCGAGGGACTCGTCGAGGCGGAACGTATCGAGGTACTCCATGACGCCGTAGCTACCGTCGGCCACGGCGTCGACGTCCGTGCCGGTGAGAAGGTCGCGGTAGTCCGACTGGAACATCACGGCGTCGGAGGGTTCGACCAGGACGACGTCCCAGCCGTCGCGGACGCGGGGCGCGAGGGCGTCCACGTTCGTCGCCGCCTGCTCGCGTGCCTTCTCGAGGAAGCCCTTCGAGAACGGGGGCCGACCGCTGCCGGTCACGTCGCGGGGGATCCGAACGTGGACGTTCGCCGCCTCCAGCACCCGGACCGCGGCTTTCCCCGATTCGGGGTGGTTGTACGTCGTGTAGGCGTCCGGAAAGAGCAGGACGCGGCGGTCGGCCTCCGCCTCCGACACCAGACTGCCACCCCGGTCGTCGAACCAGTCGACGAGCGACTCGGCGTGGAAGGTGGGCAGGGAGCGCTCTTTCGCGATGCCGAGTGTCTTCTCCATCAGCGTGCGGGCACCCGGAATCTTCGCCGCCCAGTTCGAGAGCGGTGCCAGTGTCGACCCGAGTTCGTTCATCGCGTCGACGTTCGCGAACAGTTTGTCGCGCAGGCTGGCCCCGTGTTGCTGGTGGTGTTCGTGGGTCACCTCCGCCTTCAACTTCGCCAGGTCGACTTCGCTCGGACAGTCCTTCGAACAGCCCTTACAGCCGATACAGAGGTCGAGCACCTCGTGCATGAACTCCACGTCGGTGGCGTCGCCGTCCAGGTCGCCGCTCATCGCTTGCCGGAGCAGGTTCGCCCGCCCGCGGGTTGCGGTGATCTCCTCCTGACTGGCGCGGTAGGTCGGACACATCACGCCGCCGGTCGTCTCCTGTGGGCCGCGACAGCCGCCACAGCCGTGGCAGAGTTCGACCATACCCTGCATCCCGTTCTCGTTGTCCCAGTCGAGGGCGGGCGAGAAGCCGGCGTCGAACTCGTAGTCGGGGCCGAACCGGAGGTTCTCGGTCATATCCACGTCGCCACAGACGGTTCCCGGGTTCAGGAGCCAGTCGGGGTCGTACGCGGACTTCAGGTCGCGGAACGTCTCCCAGAGGCGGTCGCCGTACAGCTTCCGGTTCCACTGGGTTCGGGCGCGGCCGTCGCCGTGTTCGCCCGAGACGGAGCCGTTGTACTTCACGACGAGGTCGGTCGCGGCGTCGGCGATGGACTCCATCTGGGCGATGCCCTCGACCGTCTTCGTGTTGACCAGCGGTCGGATGTGGAGGACGCCCGGGCCGGCGTGGGCGTAGTAACTCGCGAACGTGTCGTGGTCGTCGAGCATCGCCTGGAAGTCCGCGACGTAGTCGGGGAGGTTCTCCGCGGGGATGGCCGTATCCTCGATGAACGCGATGTGTTTGGCGTCGCTGGTGCGGCCGAGCAAAATCGGCAGGCCGGACTTGCGCATCTTCCAGAACTTCGTCCGCGTCTCGGCGTCGTGGGCCTCCAACGCGTCCCGGGCGCGTCGCGGCGCGTCGGTCAGGGTGGCCGCCCCCTCGCTCGGGTCCGCGGCGGGCGTCCCGTCCGGGACCCGGTCGGCGATCAGGTCCGCGACCTTCTCCCGCCCTTCCTCGTCGCTCTCGGCGTAGAACTCCACGAGCAACACGGAGTCGGTTCCCTCGGGGAGGGTGCCGACCACGTCCGCGAACTCGGCCGTCTCGCGCGCCAGGTCGAGCAACACGTCGTCGAGGACTTCGACCGCGGCGGGGTCGTGCTCGAGGATTGGCGCCACGTCCTCCATCGCGTCGATCAGGTCGTCGTAGGTCAGCAGACCGATGGCCTTCGTCTCGGGGACGGGTTCCAGCGTGACGGTCGCCTCGGTGATGATCGCGAGCGTTCCCTCGCTCCCGGCGAGGAGGCGCGCGAGGTTGACCGATCCCGCCGCGGCCTCGTCGATCAGTTGGTCGAGGTTGTACCCCGAGACGTTGCGTTTCAGGTCCGGGTACTTCTCGCGGACCTCGTCGGCCTCCTCGTCGACGATGCGCGCGACTTCGGCGTAGATCCGCTCCCGGATCGATCCGTCCGGGTCGGCCTCGGCCCGCAGGTCGTCGAGGTCGACTTCGCCGAACGTGGTGACGGTGCCGTCGGCGAGGACCGCCTCGACTTCCTCGACGTAGGCGTCGGTCTTGCCGTACTTCAGGGAGTGTGAGCCGGTGGAGTTGTTGCCGATGGCGCCGCCGAGGACGCTCTTGTCGCCCCACGCGGGGTCGGGCGCGAACTTCAGGCCGTGCGGTTCGAGTTCGGCGTTGAAGTCGCCGAGTTTGACACCGGGCTGAGCGCGGGCGCGCCGCTTTTCGGGAACCATCTCGATCACGTCGGTCATGTGTCGAGAGAAGTCGAGGACGACGGCCTCGTTGACCGTCTGGCCGGCGAGGCTGGTGCCGCCACCGCGAGGGAGGACCGGCACCTCCCGGTCGGCACAGTACTCGACTACGGCGGCCACGTCGTCGGTCGAGGTGGGAAAGACGACGCCGACGGGCGTCATCTCGTAGGCGCTCGCGTCGGTGGCGTAGAGCTGTCGGGAGTAGTCGTCGAACCGTACGTCGCCCGCGATCAGCCCGTCCAGATCCGCGACCATCGCCGGCCGGTCGACGTCGTCGCTTCGATAGTCGTAATCGCCCGCCGACGCGGGATCGTCGGCGGAACCACCTGTCGTTGCCATTGGCGGCCTCTTGGTGTATGGCCGCATAAAATGGCGGGTCGTCGCCCGCCGACGAACACTGGCGGCTGTCAGTCGATGGGGGGTTCGCCACCGTGGGGTGGCGACTACCTCGGAACAGCCACCCCGACAGTATCAGAACACGCCGGGGAACAGCACGTAGCCGAACAGGAGTGTCAGGAGTCCGGTCGCCGTCGCGTAGTACGCGAGCGGGATGAGTTCGTAGCGAATGACTCGACCCTCCTCGCCGACGAGGCCGACGACGGCCAGCGCCGCCACGACGTTGTGGACGGCGATGAGGTTACCGATGGCCCCGCCCACGGCCTGTGCGCCGAGAATGATCGTGCGCGGGAAGCCGATCTGATCGGCCACGCCGTACTGGAAGGTGCCGAAGAGGATGTCCGAGACGGTGTTCGACCCCGCGAGGAAGGCCCCGAGGGCCCCGACGAGCGACGCGAAGAAGGGATAGACGCCGCCGGCGACGCCGGCCATCGCGTCCGAGAGGACGATCAACATCCCGTCGGTGCCGGTGGCGGTCCCGGACTGGAGCATGATCTGCACCGTCGCCACCGCGAACAGCAGCGCGATGACGGCGGGGGTGACTTTCTCGATAGTCTCACTCCAGGCGTCGGTGATCTCTCGGGTCGACATTCCGTGGATCGGGATGGTGAGCAGGTGGACCGCGACGAACACCGCGCCGGGGAGGTAAAGCACCGCGAGCGACCCCGACAGCGACGTGCCGAGGATCGATCCCCACTGCAGAACGAGGTTCGACTGCAGGAACGACGTCACCGGGTCGACGACGCGGGTGACGACCAGCAGTGCCGCGACGAGGGCGTACGGCGTCCACGCCTTCCAGAGGGGCATCGTCTGTACCACGCCGCCGTCGGCGGCGACGTTCGCGTCGCGGTTGGAGGACTCACCGGGCTGGATATCGCCGATCCAGTGGTCCGGCCACGCGGACTGCTCGGCGAAGTCCCACTCCTCGTCCGGATGGAAGAGGCCGGCCTTGAGCGCGCCGACCGTGACGAACAGGCCGGCCATCGCGCCGATCAGCCCGGGGAACTCCGGCCCGAGGAAGTACGCCGTCGCCCAGTAGGGCACGGCGAAGGACGCCCACGCGAACAGCGTGAGCGGCAACACGTCGAGTGCGGGCTTGATCGAGCGCTCCTCTCCGAAAAATCGGGTCATCATCGCCACGCCGATAAAGGGCAGCGCAGCGCCGACGACGACGTGGAAGGAGGCGGCCCACACGGCGATGTCTGCCACCCACGTCTCGACGGTCAGACCCTGGGCGGTGACGGTCGAGGAGATGACCTCCACGTCGGCGAAGATGTCGATCATCCCGATGATGAGCGGCGTCCCGACGGCGCCGAAGGTGATGGCCATCAGGTTGCCGGTGAGCGCGACCACGACGGCCGCGAGCGGCGGGAAACCGAGGCCGACGAGGAGGGGACCGACGATGGCCGCGGGCGTCCCGAAGCCGGCCGCCCCTTCGATGAACGACCCCATCAGGAAGACCAGCAGGACGACCTGTACGCGGCGGTCGTCGCTGATCGAGGCGAAGCCCTGGTTGATGGCGTCGAATGCACCGGTCTGTTTGAGCGTGTAGAGCAGGAGAATCGCTCCGAAGACGATCCACAGGATGCTCGCGGCGGTGATGAAGCCGTTGATGGTGGCGGCGCCGATCCAGGTCGGCGACATGTTCCACCCGAAGTAGCCGGCGCCGATGGCGACGACCCACGCGACGGGCATCGCTCGCGTCGCGGGCCAGAACCGCCCGACCATCAGGTACGCGATGGCCGCCAGCGGCAACACCGCGATGGCGATGTCGATGGCCGCCATCACGCCACCTCGCTGGCGGTGTCGACCGCCGTTCGGTTCGTCCCACAGTCGTTCGCTGATCGATCTGGCATCGTTCCGTGGCACCGTTTGCCCCGATATATATCCATCGTTCCTCGCTTTTCGTGATGGACACGGCGTGACTCGGGAGTAACCCACACGACGAATACGTTCGGGTAACCCGTGAATACGGTCGATCTGTGGGTTCTCGATGGGTTTTCACTCCGTTGTCCCGGAGCGTAAACACACGTGTGCAGTGGCAAGTACACTCGTGTGTGTTCGGATGTATACGTCTGCAAAGGCTTTTGTACTCGTGTGTAGTGGACTCCGACATGGGTGATCCGGACGGTCGTCCCCGGAACGACGACGGCCAGTACGCCGACCGCATCCCTCCGGAGGCGGTGTTGGAGGTGTTCGACGAGCGGACGGATCTGGGCCGCCCCCTCACCGCGAGCGACGTGATGGAGGCAGTGGACTGTTCGCGCCGGACGGCCCACAACAAGCTGGAGACGCTCGTCGACCGGGGGCGGTTGAAGACGCGGAAGGTCGGTGCTCGGAGCCGCGTCTGGTGGGTTCCGATGGAGCGCGGCACCGACCACGACCACGGCGACGACGGCCGACCCCTCGCCGTCGCCAACGCCATCGAGGAGGCGTCCCTCCCCGGGAGCGGACCGACGCTCGAAGCGCGGCGCGCGGCGCTTTCGGCCGCCTACGACTACCTCGCGGCCAACCCCGAAGCGAAGAAGGCCGACTTCCTCCGTGACGTCTACCACGACCACCCCGCCGGCTACGAGTCCGCCGAGTCGTGGTGGAACGCCATCCAACCGGCGCTGAAGGGTCTTCCCGGCGTCGATCCGCCGGCCGAACGGGGGCATCTCTGGCACTTCCTCGGCGGCGACTGACCGGTCCCTTTTTTTCGGGGCGCTCCCGAGTTCCACCGTTCCCAATGCGTACGCCGACGCCCAGCGACCGCCGGACGCCCCGCGGATTCACCTCCGCCCGTGGTTGACGACGGCGCGGACCCACCCGACGGGCGTACCGATTCCCCGAACTCGGGCCCGGGTTCGGACGCCGACGGTCCGGTGTACGCCTCCGAAGTCGAAGGCCGCCAGTACCGGGGGACCTGGTACTGCCCGCTGCCCTACGACGACCTCGATCGCGCGCCGGAGACGGCGGACTATCCGGACCGCGGGACCGGCGGGGCTTTCCGGCTGGCCGAACTGCCGCGCGTCCCTCGCGTCCGCCACGTCGTCGGTCCGAGTGCGATCATGCTCGGCGCGTCGCTCGGCAGCGGCGAGACGCTGTTCTGGCCGGGACTGATCGCTCGCCACGGCTGGGCCATCTACTGGGCGTTCTGGGTCGGCGTCTTCACCCAGTTCTTCGTCAACACGGAGCTCCAGCGCTGGACGCTGGCCACCGGCGAGAGCGTCTTTCGCTCCTACGTCCGTGTCCACCGCGCGTGGCCGTGGGTCTTCCTCGTTGCCGGTCTCCTCAGCCTCGGATGGCCCGGGTGGGCCGCCGGCGCCGCACAGGTCGCCGCCACCGCGACGGGCGTCGCGGGATCGACGATCCTCGGACTGCCTGCCTGGAAACCGCTGGCCGTCGGGCTGATGCTCTTGATCTGGCTCTCCTACCAGATGTCGTCGGTGATGTACAACGCCGTCGAGGCGTTCCAGATCGGCCTGTTGTTCGTCGCCATCGCCACGGCCGTCGTCCTCGCCGCCGTCAGCGGCGCGCTCCTCGAACTCGGCAACCTGCCGTCGGCGCTCGGGGGGATCGGGACGCTTCCGCCGGCGATGGACGTCGCCGTCTTCCTCGGCGGCCTCGCCTTCGCCGGCGCCGGCGGCTACCTCAACCTCTCACAGAGCCTCTGGGTCCGCGAGAAGGGCTACGCGATGGGTAACTATCAGGGCCGGGTCCACAACCCGTTCTCCGGCGACGACCCCGAACCGATACAGCGGGACGGGTTCGCCTTCCGCCCGACGGCGTTGAACCTGCGACGCTGGCGGGGATGGTGGAGAGTGATTCAGGTCGAACACTTGCTCACGTTCGTCCTCGGCCTCCTGCTGGTGGCGACGGTGCTGATGGCCGTCGCCAACCGCTATGCCCCCGGAACCGGGGCGAACGCCCTCGAGATGTGGCTCGACGAAATCGCGCCGGCGCTCGGCGGCCTCGGGGCGGTGTTGGTGTTCGTCCTCCTGTTCGTCGCGCTCTTTACCACGGAGTACGCCATCGTCGAGTCCTTCGTCCGCAACTCCGCCGACGCCGTCTACGAGGCCTTCGCGCGCGACGCCGGCTGGGACCTCTCCCGGCTGTTCTGGTGGCTGCTCACCGCTTTCACCCTCTGGGGGGTGATCGTCATCCTGCTCTTCTCGGCGCCGCTCGGCACCCGCGGTCCCTTCCTCCTCCTCGTCGTCGGCGCCGCCCTCTCCGGCGTGATGATGTGGCCCTACACCGTCCTCACGCTCCTCGTCAACACGACCCGGTTGCCCGAACACCTCCAGCCGGGTTGGGGACGGGTCGTCTCCCTCTGGTGGGCGTCGGGCTTTTACGGCTACTTCTCGGTTCTCCTGCTCGGCGAGACGGCGTCCGCCGCGGGCCTCGACACCCTCGGGACGGCCGTCGGCGTCGTCGGCAGTTCTCCCGGCGGGTACGCGCTCTGGATCGGGTACGCGTTCGTACAGGCGTACGCGGTGATCAAATCTACCCGTGCCAAGCGAGCCGCGACGGGCACCGTCGCCGCCGCCGACCGCACCCGTCCGTTCCGCTGACCGCGGTCGGTCCGGGACCGAAGCTACAAAGCCACCGCGTGCCAAACCCGTGGATATGGCTACCACGACTACGAATCCGACGCTGTCGACGTTCGAGGACGCCCTCGACGAACTCGGGGTCGACCTCACCCGGACGACGGTCGGCGAGTTCGCGGCGACTCTCGACGACGTCGTCCGCGACCCCGCAGTCGGCGTCCCCCTCCCTTTCGACGTCGAGTACCCCGACTGCGTGACGGTCGATCCGACGCCCGCCGACTTGGAGCGGGCGGCGACCGGCGTCACCCCCGCTTCCTTCGGCGTAGCCAACTACGGGAGTGTCCTGTTGCCCTCCACCGCCGACGGTGCGGAACCCGTCTCCCTCTATCCCGAACTCCACGTCCCCGTGGTCCGCGCGGGCGACGTGCTCCCCGACCTGCCCGAGGCGCTTGACCGCTTCGGCGACGCCGCCCGCGAGACCGATGCGAGCGCCATCGTCGCCACCGGTCCGAGTGCCACCGCCGACATGGGGAAACTCGTCCTCGGCGCGCACGGTCCCGAGGCGGTCCACGTGGTGATGCTCGATGAGTAAGGGTAGAGGCGACAAAGCCGCCGAGATCCGGCGGTTGATGGCGACCGAAGGTCCCGCCATCGAGGAGAACACCAAGGGCTTCAACCGGAAGCGCCAGGAGGCGGTCGCCGGTCTGGAGAACTACGAGGAACTCCGCACGCGCGTCCGAGAGATCAAAGAGGACGCCATCGACCGCCTGCCCGAACTGATCGAGCAGTTGCGCGAGTCCGTCGAGGACAACGGCGGGCACCTCTACGTCGCCGACGACGCCGCGGACGCGAACCGGTACATCCGGGACGTGGCGGCGGAGAACGACGCCGAGCGCGTCGTCAAGAGCAAGTCGATGACCACCGAGGAACTGGAGGTCAACGACGCCCTGCAGGAAGACGGCGTCGACGTGGTGGAGACGGACCTCGGGGAGTGGGTGGTCCAACTGGCCGACGAGACGCCTTCACATCTGATCGCTCCGGCCATCCACCGCTCCCAGGAGAGCATCGCCGACCTGTTCGAGACGGTGTTCGACCCCGAGGACCCACCCGAAACGGCCGACGAACTCACCTCCTTCGCCCGCGAGCGACTCGGCGAACTCATCCGCGACGCCGACGTGGGGATGACGGGTGCCAACTTCATCACTGCCGACTCGGGGACGATGGCCATCGTCACCAGCGAGGGCAACGCCCGGAAGTGCGCCGTCACGCCCGACACGCACGTCGCCGTCGCGGGCGTGGAGAAAGTCGTCCCCTCGACGGACGACCTCTCACCGTTCCTCGAACTGCTCGCGCGCTCGGGCACGGGGCAGGACCTCACGGCCTACGTCTCCCTGCTCACCCCGCCGGTCGACTCCCCGACCATCGACTTCGACGACGACGAGACGCCCCTCTCCGAGCGGGATTCGGACCGCGACTTCCACCTCGTACTCGTCGACAACGGCCGGATGGCGATGCGAGAGGACGACCAGCTCCGCGAGACGCTGTACTGTATCCGGTGTGGCCAGTGTGCGAACTCCTGTGCCAACTTCCAGCACGTCGGCGGCCACGCCTTCGGCGGCGAGACGTACTCCGGCGGCATCGGCACCGGCTGGGAGGCGGGAATCGAAGGCCTCGACACCGCCGCCGAGTTCAACGACTTCTGTACCGGCTGCTCGCGGTGTGTCAACGGCTGTCCAACCAAGATCGACATTCCGTGGATCAACACGGTGGTGCGCGACCGGGTGAACCGCGGACGGAAACCCGAAGGCTACGACTTCCTCGTCGAGGGGCTGACGCCGGACGAGGAACCCGGCGGTCTCGACCTCGACAAACGCCTCTTCGGCAACTTCGAGACGCTCGCGAAACTCGGGAGCGCGACCGCGCCCGTCTCCAACTGGATCGCCGACACCGCGCCCGCCCGGTGGGCACTCGAACGCGTCGCCGGCGTCGACGCCCGCCGCGACCTCCCCGAATTCCAGCGCGAGACCCTCGTCGACTGGGTCCAGAACCGCGTCTCGACCGTCGCCGACCCGACCCGCGAGGTGGTCCTCTACCCCGACGTCTACACCAACCACGTCCAAGTCGAACGCGGCAAGGCGGCGGTTCGCGCGTTGGAGGCCCTCGGCGTCTCGGTGCGGGTGCCCCCGATTCGGTCCAGCGGTCGCGCCCCGCTCTCGCAGGGGATGATCGCCACCGCCGAGGAGCACGCACACGACGTGTACGGCCACCTCGCCGAACACATCGACGCCGGGCGTGACGTGGTCGTGATCGAACCGTCCGACCTCGCGATGTTCGACCGGGAGTACGACCGGTTCCTCGCCGAAAACTCCGCCGAACGCCTCCTCGAGAACAGCTACGAGATCATGGAGTACGTCTACGGCCTGCTGGAGAACGGTGCGGACGCCGACGCCCTCCGCGGCGGGGAGGGCCGGGAGATCGCGTACCACGCTCACTGCCAGCAGCGGACGCTCGGACTCGAAGCGCACACGACGGCCGTCCTCGGTGATCTCGACTACGACGTGGTCACCTCCGACGTGGAGTGTTGTGGGATGGCCGGCTCCTTCGGCTACAAGGACTCCTACTACGAACTGAGTATGGACGTGGGCGACGACCTGGCCGAGCAGTTCTCGACCCCCGAGACCCGCGACCGGACGGTAGTCGCGAGCGGCACCTCCTGTCTCGAACAGCTGGACGCCCTGCTCACCCGGCCGACACAGCACCCGATCGAACTGATCGCGCCGTAACGGCCGAGAGTCGTCACGCTCGCAGCCATCCGCGAACTATTAAGACCCGTCACGAACAGGGAGTGCATATGGACGGCACGCCACAGGAGATTACGACACTCGTCGGGCGCGAGGTGTATTCGAACAACGGGGTTTTCGTCGGGGAAGTCGAGGACGTCCGTCTCGACCTGGGACAGCAGTCCGTCACCGGACTCGCGCTCGGCGAACTGAGTCAGGAACTGTTCGCGGGCCGGATCGAGGCCGGCAAGGGCGTGATGATCCCCTACCGCTGGGTCCGTGCCGTCGGCGACGTCATCCTCATCAACGACGTGGTCGAACGGCTGGAAGACGAGGACGAAGACGAGGAAGTCGTCGCCTAGCTGCCGTTTCCGGCCTCACTCGCACTACTCTCGACACCCATCGCGTCGAACAGTTTCTTCCGCACCGCCTCCTCGGCCAGCGACAGGAGCGTGTCGCGGTTGTCCTCGCTCGCCTCGATACCGGTAAAGAGCCCGAGCGGAATCTCGACGCTTCCCTGCGTGGAGTGACCGCCCGCCTCGCCGATGTCCCCGTACGCGTCGTCGAGGACGTTGCCGATGTTGATCCGGATGTCTTTCGACCGTGCCGCGAGGTAGATGGTGTCGTCGGCGATGCCGAACACCGCCGTCGTCGTGATGCCCTCCAGGTTCAGGAGATGCTGGGCGGCCTGCGAGAGGGCGTCCCGGTCGCGGATAAAGCCCGCGTTCGAGACGAGGTGGCTCCCCTGTACCTGCCGGTTCTGGATGGCCTCGGCGAGGACGTCGAGGGTCTCCGGCGACATCGACGGCGACTCGACCTGTTCCAGCGTGTCGTGGTTGGCGAAGGGGTAGAGGTACGCCGCCGCCGTCAGATCCGCAGGCGTGGTGTCCCGCTTGAAATCGAGCGTCTCGGCGCGGATGCCGTACAGGAGTGCCGTCGCCACCGCCTCGCTCGGCGAGAGGTCGAACTCCTGGATGTACTTGGTGAGGATGGTGGAGGTGGAGGAGACGTTCGGCCGCACGTCGATGAACTCGGCGTCGTACTCCGACTCCGGTTCGTAGTGGTCGATGAAGATGTCGACGCCGGTTTCGAGGCCGATGTCGCCCGATTTCATGTGGTCGACCAGCGCGACCAGGGTGTAGTCGTCGAGATCCGCCACCTCCGACAGCGGGAGGAGTTCGATGCCGAGCAGATTCACGAACGCCCGATTCTCCTGGTGGCCGATGTCGCCGTGATAGAGGATGTCGGCCTCGACGTCGTGGGCGTCGGCGATTGCCTGTAGCGCCACCGCGCTGGCGATGGAGTCCGGATCGGGGTTGTCGTGGGTGAGGATGGCGAGTCGGCCGCCGCCGCCGTCGCCGAGGATGTCGGCCAACTGCTGGGCTTTGTACTCCAGTTCACCCGTCTCCAGCGCGCGAAGCGCCGATTCGGCGATCACTTGCGAGGGGTTGATCACCACGTCCGCGCCCGCCTCGGTGAGTTCGTCCTCGGAGACCGGGTCGGAGGCCCGGACGATGATGAACTGGTCGCCGCCGCGTTCGCGAATGGTCGACACCGCGGCCTTGTTCGCTTCGACGTCCGAGGCGAGGATGAGGAGGACGTCGCGGTCGGCGACGAGGTCCGCCACCTCGTCCTCGCGGATGTCGGTCCGGCGGGCGTCGAGGTCCTGGTCGCGGAGCGCTTCGACGCGGCTCTCGTCCCGGTCGAGGATCAGCACGTTCTTGCCATCTTCCGCGAGGTCCTCGGCGACGGCGTGACCGACGCTCCCACAGCCGAGGATCGCGTACGAAGACATCGTCGAGACTTGCGCCGCGTTACTCATGTAACCCGACGTATCGAGGCGTCTCACTTAACCTCGTCCCTTCCTCACCGGTCCGAAGGGAAACGCCTTTATCCGGGCCACGGATAGCGGATGGCGTAGGGCCGGTAGCTCAGTCAGGTAGAGCGACGGACTCTTAATCCGTCGGTCGGGGGTTCAACTCCCTCCCGGCCCGTGCACTGAACCGCCGAGTGACAACGAGGCGGTGCGGGAACCGGCAGGACGGAGTTGAACCAGGGAGGGCGCGCGCAGCGAAGCGAGTACGTCCGACCGTGGTTCAACTCCCTCCCGGCCCGCTCCGTCTTCGACGGGTTTTCACTCACTCCGAGCGGGCTCAAAGCGATCCTCCCCCCGTATTCGGACAACGGAGTCACTCAACACTCAATCGAAGGTCCGGTGCGTTCGTACGGTCACGACGATGGTGGACGCAGTCCCGCGAACTCACCATCGCTTGGCTCGTTCGCAACCTCGACCGATCACTCTGAACGGTCCGGTCGGGAATAGATGCGTCAATACGGTCACGACAGGGGGTCCAAGACCGGATGGTCGCTATCGGCGACGAGGAACTAACTACTACGGCCCATTCCTCGAACGCACGGGACGATCAGCGCACGTGTGTTCGAGCCACGGCCCGATGGCGTCGTTGAGGGCGGTGATCGCTTCGGCGTGTTTCTGTTTCGACTTGTGGATGCCCGACGGGGGCGTACCGAGTGCGTCGTAGGTGGACAGTGTCTCAGCTGGCATCTCTTCGTTCTCCATCAAATGCCGTGTGACTTCTACGAGCAGCGCGTGAATGTGGATGTACTCTTTCTTACGCATTATCGTCCCTCCATTGTGTGAGTGGACCTCCAGGTGAGAACCTCGAAACGCCTCCCCAGCTCATCCAGCAGCTGTTCGTGATCGACGTAGGGGACGAGTGGGGGAGACAGGGGCTTGCTGGGGTCGAAAACGGAATCGTCGTCGAAGCCATGGGCCAACGTGGGTGTCCCCCTGAACCCACTACGCACGCGAACTGGCATCAACCTACACTATTTTTCACTTAATTAAGCGTAACATCGCCAGTGACAGTCCGGAGGATCACAGTTCCTTCCCGTGGCAACGTGTCACACACGACTCTCGAAGACGGCGACGACGGTGACGCTAGCGACTCGGGACGACCTGCTACCGTCTACTGTCCGGAGTGCGGTACGAGGGCGTCCGCGGAGTGGTCGTTCTACAGGCGGTGCGAAACGTCGCTCGACGACGCGGAACCTGACGACACGAAACTGACGGTCCGGAACGACGGGGAGGGGTAGACCTCTCGGTGTTCGTCGATCAGGAGACAGGCTGTCCGAAGTGTGGACACACGGAATTTTACAAAGGGCGGCGGCCGAACGAAGAATTAACTCGTCGGTCCGCGTTGGTGTGGTATGGACCCGAACGAATCGCCGGCCGGCACCACCCTTACTCGACGTCCGGCCGCGAACGTGCCCGACGGCTCGCCGTCCGTCCGCGCGGCGCCCGGACGCCTGGACCGACCGCGTGGGGACGGCCGCGGTCGATGACCGCCGACGACCGGACCGGCGACGATCCGTCCCCGCTCGCTCGGCGCCGCTACGAGCCCGGCGACGGCGGCGAACTCTCCACGGCCATCGTCCGCACCATCGCCGCCATCGAGGACGTCCCGACCGACGGCGTGTCCATCCCACCACTCTACGACTGCGTCGACGTGGAGGCGCTGGACCGCGCGCTCTTCGGGACGCCCGGTACGTCCGGCGGGGCCGAACGCGCGACGTTCCGGTGTGGCACGTACCGGGTGGCGGTCGCCGCCGACGGCTGGATCCGGATCTACGGCGACTAACCGACTTGGACGGTGTGATCGAGGGTCCGCACTGGCGTGTGGCGTCGCCACCCCGCCCCGATCAGACAGGAACTTTTATGAGGAATACGGTCGTCGGCGTAACCGATGCATCCGAACGTCGTACCTGTACGCGACTGACTCCCCCCTTCTCCATCGACAGGTACCGACGTTCGACCGTCCGCAGTCACCTCCCGAATGAGCACACACCAGCAGCCCGCGACCGAATCCACACGCACCGCTCCGACACTAACCGACGGCCGATGGCAGGACGAGACGTCCGAGACGGCGACGCCGGTGTCGACGACCGCCGCCGCGAAACGGCAGTTCGCCACCGACCACCGCTATCGGCTCCCGAACCTCGTCGACGAAGAGAATCGCGCGATGTTCTGATCCGGACCGTCGTGAGTCAGTTCCCGCCGCCACCTCGCGGACGGCGACGGCCGGGAACCAGTTACGACGGTCCGTGTGATGTGGTACTCGACCGTCAGTCCAAGAAGTCCGGTTCGATCCGCTTCTCGTCGCGTTCCTCGCGGAGCTGTTCGGCGAACGCCTCGCGGTCGACGTCCTTTCGCTCCCGTTCTTTCCGGTCCCGAACCGAGACGGTGCCGGCCGCCTCCTCCTCGTCGCCGACGACGAGCATGTAGGGGACGCGGTCGCTGTGTGCCTGCTGGATCTTTCGGCCGACGGTCCAGGATCGGTCCTCGATTTCGACCCGGAAGTCGTCGAGTTCGTTCGCGAGTCGGTGCGCATAACCGAGATTGTCGTCGCTGACAGGGAGAATCCGAACCTGTTCGGGCGCCAGCCAGAGCGGAAACTTTCCGTCGAAGTGCTCGATGAGCACCATCAGGAACCGCTCGTAACTGCCGTAGAGCGCGCGGTGGATCATCACCGGCCGGTGGTCCTCGTTGTCCTCGCCGGTGTAGGTGAGGTCGAACCGTTCGGGCATGTTGAAGTCGAGTTGGACGGTCGGCCCGTCCCACTTGCGCCCGAGGGCGTCCTCGAACGCGAAGTCGATTTTCGGCCCGTAGAAGGCTCCGTCGCCCTCCTCGACGTCGTACTCGATGTCACGGGATTCGAGCACCGACCGGAGCTGTGACTCCGCACGCTCCCAGATTTCGTCGCTCCCGACCGACTTCTCCGGCCGGGTCGCCAGCGCGACCTCGGCGTCGAGGCCGAACGTCTCGAACACGCGGACGATGTTGTCCATCACGAGCGTCACCTCGTCTTCGATCTGATCCGGGCGGACGAACTCGTGGCCGTCGTCGATAGTGAACGCCCACACGCGGGAGAGCCCCGATAGCTCACCCCGCTGTTCCTTGCGGTAGACCTTGCCGTCCTCGAAGTAGCGGACGGGCAGATCCCGGTAGCTCCAGGATTGCTGGTCGAAGATGGTCGCGTGACCCGGGCAGTTCATCGGCTTCAGGCCGTACTCCTCGTCGTTCACGTCGAGGAGGAACATGTCGTCGACGTAGTTCTCGTAGTGGCCCGACTTCTTCCAGAGCTCCGTCCGGAACAGGTGAGGCGTCTCGACGGGTTCGTACCCCGCATCGAGGTTCAGGTCGCGGGCGTAGGCGGCGAGTTCGTCGAGGATGCGCTTGCCGTTGGGGTGATAGAGCGGCAGGCCCGGTCCCGTCGTGTCGTCGATGGAGAAGATGTCGAGTTCCTGCCCGAGTTTCCGGTGGTCGCGCTCCTCGGCCTCGCGTCGGCGTTCGAGGTAGGCCTCCATCTCGTCCTCGTCGGCGAAGGCCGTTCCGTACACCCGCGTCAGGGTGTCGTTTTCCTCGTCGCCCCGCCAGTACGCCGAGGAGATGTTCAGAAGCGTGAACGCGCCGATCTCCCCGGTCGATTCGACGTGGGGGCCCTGACAGAGATCCTCGAACTCGCCCTGTCGGTAGACACTTACGGGGTCCTCGCCCGCGGCCTCCGTGTTCAGGATGTCCCGTTTGTAGGGGTTGTCGGCGTACTCTTCGAGAACCGCCTCGCGCGGGCGTTCCGCACGTTCGATGTCGAGGTCCGCCGCGATGATCGTCTCGGCTTCGGCCTCGATTTCCGCCAGGTCTTCGCTGTCGAGGTCGACGTTCGTCACGTCGTAGTAGAAGCCGTCGTCGGTCGGCGGCCCGATGGCGAGTTTGGCCTCCGGATGCAGTCGCGTTAGTGCCTGCGCGAAGACGTGTGCCGCCGAGTGGCGCAACACGCGCAGATACTCGTCGCTGTCCTCGGTGACGATGACGAGGTCGGCGCCGTCTTCGAGGGGCGTGGCCTTGTCGACGAGGTCGCCGTCGACGACGCCCGCGACGGTGTCGCGCCCGAGGCCCGGCCCAATCTCGTAGGCGACGTCCTCCACCGTCGACCCCTCCGCGACGGAGAGTTCCGACCCGTCGGGAAGCGTCACTACGATCTCACTCATACCCGGAGGAAGTCGGACGAACGGAATAATACTGTCGAACGCGTGTTTTCACCCGGCCGCACAAGCTATTTCTCGCTGCCCCACTCCACGGGGGACGTGTCCGACGCTCGTCCGCTCGCGCCCCGCCACGTCGTCGCCGTCGCCCTCGCGATCCCGCTGGGGACGGGCGTGTTCTTGCTCCCGAGCGGCGTCGAGAACCTCGGCGGACCGGCCACCCCGGTAACCTACCTCGCCGGCACGCTCGCGGTCTGCTCGCTCGCCGTCGCCTACGCCGTCTTCCTGTCTAGCCCGCTCGCCGACTGCGACGGCCTCGCCTACGCCGCCGTCTCGCGGACGCTGGGCTCCCGTCCGCTCGGATTCCTGGCCGCGTGGCCGGCGGTCGGCGCTTACGTCGCCATCCTCGCGGCCCTCGTGACCGCCCTCGGCGACGCCGTCGCGTCCGCCCTCTCCTTGCCGTCGACGCCCGCTACGCTGGTCGTTCTCGTCGCCCTCGTCGGTCTTCACGCCGTCGGTCCGGCGGCGGCCGGCCGCGCGCAACTGTGGGTCACCGGCCCGACGCTCGTCCTCCTCTTGGGGATGATCGTCGGGGGGGCGATGGCGGCCGCGCCCGAGAACTTCCAGCCGCTCCTGCCGACGCCGCCCCTCCGCGAGCGACCGCTGGTCGCTCTCGGCGCCGCGACGGTCGCTACGCTGTTCGGTTTCGCCGGTTTCGACGCCGGCGCCGCCACCTCGTCGCTCGTGGCCTCCCCCCGGCGGACCGTCCCGCGGGCGCTGCTCGTGGCGGTCCTCGTAGCCGGGACCGTCGCGACGCTCGCTGCCTTGGTGACACTCGGCGTCATCCCCTGGCCACGACTGGTGTTCGCGTCCGCGCCCTTCACGGAGGCCGCAGCCAGCGGATTCGGCGTCGACCCGCGACTCCTCCTCGTTCCCGGGACGGCCCTCGCCGGCGTCGGTGCGGCGCTCGCGGCGGTGTGGCTCCCCGTCCGGACGCTCCGTGGGGCCGCCGAGGTGGTGCCCGGACTCGACCGCTCGGCTCCCTCCGGCCTGCTGGACCCTTCCCTGGCCGTCACCGGCCTGTTCGCGGGCGCCGTCGTCGTCCTCGACGTCGTTGGCTACGCGCTCTACCTCTCGGTTGCCGGCATCTTCCTCACGTACGCCGCCGTCGCCGTCGCCGTCGGTCTCCTCCCCTTCCTCCGCCCCACGCTCTATCGCCGGTGTCGGCTCCGTCCGCCCCCGTCCGCCCTCGTCGTCGTCGCCTGCCTCGGACTCGCCACTGCGGGGGTCGTCCTCGTCCGCAGCCTCTCCCTCGATCCGGCGACCAGCCTCGGCTTCGCGCGCTGGGCGCCCACCCTCGCCGGCGTCGACGAGTCGGTCCTCGTCCGGGACCCGCTGTCGACGGTCGTTCCCGCGCTCCTCCTCTGGGAACTCGTCGGAGTCGCCGTCGTCGCCGTCGCCGCCGACTACCGCGCCGACCGGGGCATCGACCGTCCGCCGCTCGATGCGGCCTACGAGGAGTAGAAACGAAACCGGGAAACCCCGCCGGCCCAACCCCGTGGCATGGAACGCGGCGCCATTCCGCTCGACGGCCTCGACGGGCCCTTCGACCTACAGGCGACCGTCGAGAGCGGTCAGAGCTACCTCTGGGACCGGCCCGACGGCGGGATGTACGAACGGATGGCTGCCCACGGTGGCGACGCCTGGTACGAGACGGTCGTCCCGCCCATCGACGCCGTCGGCAACGAACGGGCCGCCCTTCGGGTGCGACAGACCGCGGGGACCCTGGAGTGGGAGTCGACGACCGACGCCGTTCCCCTGCTGACGCACCTGCTCCGACTGGACGACGACCTGGACGCCATCCTCGGCGCGACGCCCGACGACCCGCTCCTGGCGCGTGCCTACGGGGCGTATCGGGGGATGCGGCTGGTTCGTGACCCGCCCTTTCCCTGTCTGATCTCCTTCATCTGCTCGGCGCAGATGCGGGTGTCGCGCATCCACGGGATGCAACGGGCGCTCGCCCGGGAGTACGGCGATACGCTCACCGTCGACGGACGCACGTATCACGCCTTCCCGACGCCCACGCAACTCGCCGCCCGCACCGAGGATGACCTCCGGGAACTGAAACTCGGCTATCGTGCCCCCTACGTGAGACGGACCGCGGAGATGGTCGCCGACGGCGAGGCCCGGCCAGAAGCGGCCCGCGGCCGCGGCTACGAGGACGCCCGCGAGTACCTCACGCGGTTCGTCGGCGTCGGTGACAAGGTGGCCGACTGCGTGTTGCTGTTCTCGCTCGGGTATCTGGAGGCGGTGCCCCTCGATACGTGGATTCGGTCGGCCATCGCGGATCACTATCCCGACTGTGATCGTGGCTCGTACACGGAGACCTCCCGGGCGATCCGCGAGCGCTTCGGCGGCGAGTACGCCGGCTACGCCCAGACGTGCGTCTTCTACTACCTCCGGGCCGGCGGGGAGTGAGCGGTCACTCGGTGGCTTCGATGTCGTCGAACAGCGCCTGTACCCGGCGTTCGACCTCGTCACGGATCTCGCGAACGCGGTCGACGTCGGCGTCGTGTGGGTCGTCGAGTGCCCAGTCGCGAACCTCGACGTCGTCCCGAATTTCGTCCACGTCGAGGGTCGAACAGCCCATCGTGGCGACGTAGTCACAGGCCCGTAGCTCCGTCGGGCTGATCTCGCGAGGCGTCCGTCCCGAGAGGTCGAATCCCACTTCGTTCGTGACGTCGATCACGACGTCGTGGACCGCCTCGGCGGGGTGGGTACCGCCGGTCAGGATTTCGATCCGGTCGTCGAGCCCTCGGCGCTCGCGCTCGCGTTCGGCGAACGCGGTGGCCATCTGCGAGCGACCGGCGTTCTGGACGCAGACGAAGGCGATGCGAGTCGGCGTGGTGGTGTCGGTGGACATGGTTTCAGTCGTCGGAGGGTCGTTCGGACGTCGTGGCGTCGGCGCCGGTGGGACTCTCCCAGTCAAACCGTCGCTGGAAGTAGAGCGCGACGTTGACGAGGGCGAGCAACACGGGGACCTCGATCAGCGGGCCGACGACGGTGGCGAAGGCGACGCCGGAGCCGACGCCGAAGACGGCGACGGCGACGGCGATGGCCAGTTCGAAGTTGTTCGAGGCGGCGGTGAAGCCGATAGCGGTGGTCGTGGAGTAGTCCGCGCCGATGCCCCGCCCCATCCCGAAGCTCACGAGGAACATCACGACGAAGTACACTGTCAACGGGATGGCGATCAGGAGTACGTCGGCCGGCGCGGCGACGATGTTCTCGCCCTGCGTCGCGAACATGACGATCACAGTAAAGAGCAGGGCGACGAGCGTCAGCGGATCGATCCGGGGGACGAACTCCTCGTCGTACCACTCCTCGCTCTTCCAGCGGGTGCCGGCGAAGCGGGTGAGGAAGCCGCCGGCGAAGGGAATCCCGAGGAAGACGACGATGGCGCGGAACACCTGTGCGGGCGTCACGTCGAACGTACTGATGCCGGCGACGAGTGCCTCCATCCCCAGTAGCGGCGGGAGGAAGAGTCCGAAGAACCAGACGTAGACGCCGTACGTAACGATCTGAAAGAGGCTGTTGAACGCGACCAGGCCGGTGACGTACTCGGTCGATCCCTCGGCGAGTTCGTTCCAGACGAGCACCATCGCGATACACCGAGCCATCCCGATGAACACGAGACCGAGGAAGTACTCCGGACGGGCCGGTAGGCCGGGCACGAGGCCGCTGAAGAAGACGACGGCCAGACCAAACATCAGCGTCGGGCCGATGAGCCAGTTCTGGATCAGACTCAGGCCGAGGACGCGCCAGTTGCTGAAGACGGCCCGGAGCTTCGAGTAGTCGGCCTTCGCGAGCGGTGGGTACATCATCGCTACCAGCCCGATCTCGACGAGGTGGAACTCCTGGATCGGTGCCGTCACCGACGGTGCAACGAAGCCGAGGCCGACGCCGACGGCCATCGCACCGAAGATCCAGACGGTGAGATACTTATCGAGGAAGTCCATCGACCGCGGGTCGCCACAGCTCTCGCAGCCACAGTCGGGGCCGTGCTCGTGGGCGTTACTCATCGCCGACGCTCCCGTCGAGCACCGTCACGAGGGCCACCGCTCGGTTGGTCGCCCGATACTTCTTCCACCGACCCTCCTTCCAGCCCTCGACGAGGTCGGCGTCGACGAGCGCCGAGAGGGCGTGACTCAGCCCACTCTCGCTCACGTCGACGACGGCGTTCAACTCACAGACGCACAGTTCCTCACCCGCGGCCACGAGCACCCGAACGAGGGTGTAGCGCGTCTCGTTGGCGAGCGCCGAGAGTACGTCCAGTTCGGTCTCGACCCGCGCCGTTCCGAGGGCCGCCTCGAGCGTCCCGAGTTCGTCGAGCCGTCGTTCCACATCCTCGCTGCGACACTCCTCGAGTTCGTCATCGAGATACCGCCGGAGGCGCTCCGTCCCTTGATCCATCGTGTACGTGTCCTCCAACGAGAGCGTATTAGTTGTTCCGATGCTCAAGTATATATTCTCAATAGGGCACTGAAATGCAGTTGAAGGGCTTCTATTTGGATTCTGTTGATATCGACTTGAATACTACTTCAACTGGTTTGCCTGGCGGGGGGCGGCGACGTTCCGGCCCTCAACGGCGAGCCGCGGGCGAAGGTTCATGACGGTGGGAGTACAAGTTCTGTGTGGTATGGACTGTCGAGTCGTCGTCGAGGCAGCGGTTCCGGTGTACGATGTAGAGACCCCGGACGAGGCGATTCGGATCGGCATCGCCAAGACCGGTGAGATGCTGAACCCGGATCTCAACTACGTGGAGATCGACATGGGGTCCCGGACGTCACCGTCGGGCGAGGAACTCCCACCGGCGTTTATCGCCGCCGACGAGGCGCTCGTCGCCCTGGAACTCGAGATGAAGGTCTTCAACGTCGAACAGGAGGAACACGCCTCCCGCATCGCGCGCAAGGAGATCGGGCAACGTCTGGAGAACGTCCCGCTCACGATCCTCTCGGTCGTACCGATCGAGGACGACGAGGACGAGACGGCGGACGAGGACGAGACGGTGGACGAGGACGAGACGGTGGACGAGGATGAGACCGAAGACGAGGACCCCATCCCCGAGTTCGAGGAGCTCGTCGACGAGTGATCGTCGCCCGGCGCTGCCGCTCGTCGATTTGGGCCTGCATCAGGAGACTGCGCCGTACGTTCGAGTTCAGTCCGCGTGAGGAGCGACGCGCTCCTCGGACGTGTCCAAGGACGAAGTGATTCCGTTCGCCAGTTTGAAAACAGCCGCCTTGTGGTCGGTCTTGGACTTGTGGATCGATGTGGGTCGTACCCCCATCTGCTCGTACGCCGTCAGGTCAATTTCGTCGTCGTGCCATGCTGCACACTGTTTCTCTACCTCGGCCAGAAGGCCGTGCAGGTGAATGAGCTCCTGCTTCTTCATAACAACCATCCATAGCGAGTGGAAGGTTATATTATTATCTTGAGTGGAGTTAACATGCGCCTCGGGGCCGATACGGGAGCATTTGCGCCGATCCCGTTCTGAAACGTTTTAGTCGCCACGGCTGTCAGATGGGCACATGGATTACGACGACAGTCTCGACCGGGCGCTGACCGAAACGCCGGAAATAAGCGACTCCGCCGACCGATTTCAGGTCCCCGATCCCGCAGTTCGGCCCGAAGGCAACGTCACTATCTACGAGAATTTCGGGGAGACCCACGACCGACTGAACCGGGAGCGCGACCACCTCCTCAAGTTCTTCCAGTCGGAACTGGGCACGAGCGCCAGTATCGACGACCGGGGCCGCGCCCGCTTCACCGGCGACTTCAAACAGTCGCGCGTGGCGGACGCCCTCGACGAGTACGTCGAGGCGTTCGTGACGTGTTCGGAGTGTGGATCACCCGACACTCGGCTCGTCGAGGAACGCGGCGCGACCGTCCTGAAGTGTGACGCCTGCGGTGCGCTTTCGTCCGTTCCGGAGCTGTGATCACTCGAACTGTTTGACGAGTTCGAGGTCGCGTTCGGTTCGCATAAACTCCGCGAGGCGGCGTGTCGCGTGGCACGCCGGACAGCTGAAGTTCTTCCGATGACCCGGCAGTTCGGTCGGCCCGGACTCCCAATCTTTCCCACACTCGGGACACATCAGCCTCACGAACGCTTCGACCATACCCCACGGTGCGTCACGGAGTCTCATTAATGGTTCGGCGCCCCCCATCGACTCCTCGCCCCACCGAGCACACGTGTGCGACGACGCCGACCCGGCCGACCGGGGTGAGCGGGCCGTCACGATTTCAAAACCCTTAACGCCGCCTCGCCGGTACGCTCTGGTAGCGGGATGGGATAGCCAGGAGATTCCGCCGGGCTCATAACCCGGAGATCGGTAGTTCAAATCTACCTCCCGCTACTTTTCGAGCGAACGACCCCGACCGACGAGCGCAGCGAGGCGGGAGTCGTTCGCTCGAAACGCCTAGATTCGACTCGGGGAGCGAAACGAGCGTAATCCGATCGCCCTCCTCTTACTTTCGAGCCGTCGGTGGTGGTCGAATACCCGTCGTTCCGACTCACCGCCTGCCCGTCCGTGCGCTACGACTCCGATCCCTGTTCCGTCCGCCCGAGATACGCGTAACAGTTCGGACACTGAATCGGGCGCGCCCCGTGTCGGTCGGGTTCGCCGACGAAGCGAGTACGCGAGTAGCCACGACCACACTCCCGGCAGGTCACGATGATGACCACACACGGGACAGTCGCCGCGACCCCTTGGAGGTGTCCATCTTCGGTTCGGTCACGACTCGTCGTCGGCGTCGTCACCGGTCCCGCTCGGACGCACGAGGTTCGCGAGCGTCACCAGTACCCCCAGCACCCATCCCACCGGCACCGCGAGCGCTCCCCACATACCGACGTAGGCGAAGCCGACGAGTTCGAATCGCTGCCTGAGCAGGGTGTTCACCCCGCGGTAGGTGAGGACGGTGTCGAGCAACCACACGGCGAACGTCTCACTACGGGGGAAGACTGCGGCGGCGAGCGTCGGCGAGTAGAGCGCGGCCACCACCGGCGGCAGGAAGACGGCGATCACTGCGAATGGGTACGCGACGACGACGGTGGTGAGGCGCCCACCGAATCGCCGGAAGAGGAGCGCCAGTATCGTCGAGACGACGGCGACTGTCCCCGCGGCGGCGACGGCGAGAAAGCCCTCGGTCGAGAACTGGACGCGTGCGAGCGCGGTCAACGCCCCCCAGACCAGCACCGCGAGGACGACGGTCCCCACCGCGCCCAGTCGCGTCGTCGTTCGGTCGATCCGTCGAACGTGAAATCGGATAAGCAGGCCGAGGACCGCGAGCGGATAGCCGACGAGCAGGCCCACGCTTCCCAGCAGTGCCCAGAGCCGGTACGTCACTCGTTCCCACGTCGTCTCCGGCGTCCACCGGGCGGCGACCGGATGCGAATCCCGAAGCTGTGGGAAGGCGAGCGCCATCCAGAAGCCGTGGAGCCGCCGCAGGTCGTAGGCCACGTCCGCCACGATGCTCGTCAGTACCGCGCTCATGGTCACGTCGGTTCGGGTCGGTCGAGTTAACGGTTCGGGGTTCGCGGCTCGCGGCGCCGGTTCGGCGAGCGACGTCGAGAGTCGCTGCCGAAACACACGGAAAAAGCTGGCGCGAAAACGGAAGCGGGCTGCGTGATCGGGGACTGGACGTACTTTGGCATGTCGCTATGGTTGGTGGTCGATAGACTATCCCATCACCTCTCTACTACTATGGTATGATATATCATGACAAGAAGATTGTGGCCGAGAGGCGAAGCGTGTCTCGACCGTCGATACCCTCGCTTTTGCACCGCTTTACGAACCTCTTCGACCGACAGGAGTGCGACGAGTGTAGTACTGCGCGTGCCGTCCAGTGGGCCACTCGTACGGAGGGTTGAAGCATCCTGGGCCCTTCCTTCGGAATGGCTTCCGCTTAGGATACGGAAGCCCGTGCGGACCCGACGCCCTATCGTCGGGGTCCGTTTCTCGAAACCCGTAGACGTCCGCCTCCGAACGCTTATCGGCGCACTCCCACTACTCCCGAGTATGAGTACCGGGCGCGAACTCCGCCTCATCGAGGTGGACGAGGGTGGCTGGTCGGCAATCGACGAGGAGTCGAACGTCGCCAGCCAGGGCGAAACACGCGAGGAGGCCCTGGAGATGCTCGATGAGGCCGTGGCACTCCACACGGGCGAGATTGGCGAGTCCGTGACCGACGAAGACCTTCGGGAACTCGGCATCGGCCCCGAGTTCGTCCCCGAGTTCGTCCCCGACGAACCGCAGGACCCCGACGCGCCGTGGTTCGATTCCGAGGAGTCGCCGTAGTCCGGACGCGATTCACTGGCCGTTCTGCACGGTGTGGGTAATAACTGACTATCGTGGGGACTCGCCCGTGGCCCTCCGGGACGAGTTCGAAGACGTGGACAAAAGCCGAGAACGTCGCGCGAGCGGTCGGGAGGAGGCGCTGGACGAGGCCGGATCGTAGGTGGACGGCGGGACGGACTTTTTGCTCGCGCTCATCAAGACCGACGGTTGGCTCGGCGAGTCGGCCGAGGCGGTGTCTCGAGAGCATCGAAACGGGCTGTGGACATCGCAGTTCTCCCTCATCGAACTCCTGCCGGTCGCGAACGCCGTCGAACTGCTGGAGGTTCGCGGCGATGCCGAGACGATGTTGGCCGCCGCGAGTTACGTCGCACAAGAGGGACTGACGCCCTTCGATGCGCTTCACTCGTCGAATCCGAGTATCGTCTCTAACGACAAATCGTACGACGGACCCGCAGAGCGGGTCAAACTCGAAGAGCGAGCGATCGCTGACGACGAGTACGCTCATTCTGCGGTTTCCGGATCGAGGGTCATCACCAATCGCTCTCGCACACTTTTCGTCGCTCCGCCCGGCGGAGCGTTCGTCCGTGTCGCTCACGCTCGACCCTTCCCATCGAGGTCGCGGTCGTAGGGACCGCGCACGACGAGCAGGCGAACCTGCTCGCGCTCGAAACACTCATTGCCGAGATAGACCCCTCTCTCGAAAGGGTGAAAGTGCCGAAATGAGGTGGCTGGGGAGGGTTGCGCGTGGGTTCCGGCCCGGACAGATTCCGGGTGGAATCCGAGTGGGCCAACGCGGATTTGAACCGCGGACCTCCCGGTTATCAGCCGAGCGCTCAACCTGACTGAGCTATTGGCCCAGGTGAGCGCATCAGTTGCTTGCGTGGTCGGTCGTTTAAGCGTTTCCGTTCGCGTTCTATTCGTCGTCGACGCGATAGGAACCGCGGTCGACGTCGTACACGTCGTCGTCGTCGGGGAAGCCACCGGTGTAGACGCCGCCGGTGACGAATCCCCCGCTTTTCTTGTCGAGGTACGGTCGTACGACGACTCGGTCGAGGACGGCTCGAATGGGTGCCCGAGTGAGCGGTACGGCGAGCAGGAAGCCGATGGCGTCGGTGACGAGTCCCGGCGTGAGCAGGAAGGCGCCCGCGGCGATCAACAGTCCGCCATCCATGAGCTCTTTCGTCGGTACCTCGCCCGTGGCGAGTCGTTCCTGTAGCCGCCGGACGGTGTGGCGGCCCTCCGCTCGCACCAGCAACATTCCGACGAGGCCGGTGAGGACGACCAGTGCGACGGTGACTGGCGCGCCGACGGCGTCGGCGACGACGACCAGCAACAGGGCGTCGGTGAGGGGTACGAGCAACAGGAGTACAAACACCCAGCGCAGGCGCATACGCCCCACTACCGGGTGGCCACTCATAGCCCTTTTGACGCCGGTTCCGACTCGCGTGACGAAGGTCTTAGGCCCACCCGCCCCCGAAGGTGGCTATGACCGACGGGACGCGCGTCGAGTGGCGGGCGTGGGGTGAGGCGGCCTTCGCGGAAGCCGACCGGACCGGTGCGCCCGTGTTGCTCGCGCTGACGGCGACGTGGTGTGGGGAGTGCCACGAGATGGACGCCAGAACGTACAGCGAGCCACGCATCGCGGCCAACCTGAACGACGGATTCGTACCGATTCGCGTCGACGTGGACCGCTACCCGCGGGTGCGCGAGCGTTACAACGTCGGCGGCTTCCCGTCGACGGTGTTCTGTACGCCGAACGGGGAACGCATCGCGAGCGCCGGTTTCCTCGGTCCGGACGGGATGCGACAGGTGATCGACCGGGTTCGTGAGCGGTGGGACGCGAGCGGCACCGACGCGGGGCGCGTGCCGCGTGCCCTGGCCGACGACCGGCCACCCCGGGGACCGGTGACCGACCGCATCGAGGAACACCTCGCCGGCCAGGTCGACGGCGCCTTCGACGCGGAGTTCGGCGGCTGGGGAGACGCTCCCAAGTTCCCGCTGCCGCGGACCGTCGAGTTCACCCTCAAGCGTGACCGGGCGAAGGCTCGTCAGACCCTCGATGCCATCACCCGGGGGCTGTTCGACGAGGATGCGGGTGGATTCTTTCGGTACGCCCGGACCCGGGACTGGGGTGACCCGGACCGTGCGAAACTCCTCGCGGACAACGCGGCGCTGGTGCGGGCGTTCGCACACGCGTACTGTTACACCGGCGAGGACGCGTACCGACGGCCGGCGGAGCGATCCGTCGAGTACCTGATCGACGCCCTCTGGAACGGGTCGGCGTTCGGCGGGAGCCAGGGCCCCGACGACGTGGCGGACGACACGGGACCGCGGACGGATCTGACGGCCTTCGCCGACTCGAACGCCCTCGCGGTCGACGCACTCCTGACGCTCTCGGGATACACCGACGCCGAACGTCCCCGAAAGTACGCCACCCGAACGCTCGAGACGCTCCGGACCGCCCACGTCGCCGACGACGGGACCGTCCGCCACTGGGACGACGACGACGCTCCGGAACTCGTCCTCGCGGATCAGGCGTGGACGGCCGCCGCCGCCGTTCGTGCGGCGCAAGTCCTCGGCGACGAGGAGGCCCTCGAACTCGCTCGACGGATCGCCGACCGATCGATCGAGTCGCTGTTCGAGGATGGGGTGTTCCGCGACGGGCCGGCCCGGGGACCGGGGCTGCTCGACCGTCCGTTCCACCCGCTCGACGGAAACGTCGCGATGGCCGACACGCTGCTCGACCTGGCGGCACTGACCGGCGACTCCCGCTACCGAGAGGTGGCCCACG
This sequence comes from Haloplanus litoreus, assembly GCF_045690335.1. GTDB lineage: Archaea > Halobacteriota > Halobacteria > Halobacteriales > Haloferacaceae > Haloplanus > Haloplanus litoreus. The sequence continues at coordinate 1,229,381 of NZ_CP147874.1, forward strand.
ACGCCGTCGCCGCCTTCGCGGGCGCCTGGGACCGGCTCGGCGTACAGGTCGCCGGCTACGGCGCCGTGGCCGCCCGCCTGCAGCGCGATCCGCTGGTGATCGAGGTGGCGACCGATCCCGGTAGCGACCTTCACCGTGCCGCCCTGCGCGTCACCGACCACGAGAAGGTCGTCCGACCGGACGCCACGGCGCCCGAATCCGGGACGGCGCTCGTGACCGTGGGGGACAGATCCCGGATGGCCTCGACCCCCGCCGCCCTCGTCGAGGGTGTCGCCGACCTGGCGACCGAGTAAACGAACGAATCGTTTTTATTATCGGCGAAACTTGCGGATGTATGACGACGCTTCGAGATCTCGGGCTATCAGAGTACGAATCACGGACCTATCGAGAACTGCTCGAGCACGGCCCGACAACGGCAAAAGAGTTGTCCTCCGCCAGCGACGTACCGATGGGGCGGATCTACGACGTGTTGAACGCGCTGGAGGGGAACGGTCTCGTCCGGAGCCAGTCGGCTAGCCGGCCGAAAAAGTACGTCGCCGTCGAACCCGACACCGCGCTGGATCGCCTCGTCGACGCCCGGAAGCGCGAGCTCGACCAGCAGGCCGAACGGTACGAGTCCGTCGCCGCCGACCTGATCGACGACCTAGACACGGCCGACGCCGTGCAGGGGCAGTTTTGGACCGCCGCGGTCGGACCCGAGGAGACGGTCGAGTTGTTCCTCGAACGCCTCTCCGCGGCCGACGTCCGTATCTACCACGTCGCCGGCCTCCCGTCCGCACAGATCGACATCGGTGAGGTCGGTCAACAGGTCCTAGAGTCTTTCGAGGCGGCCCTTGCCCGCGGCGTGTCGGTGCAGGCGCTCATCGACCCTGATCTCGTCGAGACGATCCCCGAGGAACTCAACGAACAGTTCTCAACCCGCCTCCGCGGTCACGAGAACTACCGGATTCGCGCGTCGACGGACATCGACGGCACGTTCACGTTGATCGACAGCGAGGAGCTGTGCATCGAGGTGCCGAACCCGCTCGATTCGAGCGAAGTGTTCGCGATGATCAACTTCAAGGACGCCGCCTTCGCGGACGACGTGCGAACCGTCTTCGAGGAGCAGTGGGACGACTCGACGCCGCTCGACTTCTAGCGCTCAGGGCTGGCCGTTGACCTCCTCGCGGAGCGCCTCCAGCGTGAGTTCGCGCTCCGCGTGGGCGTTGTGCTGGTGGATCGACTCGTCGTTCGACTGTTTCATGTGGACTACCGACTCGTCGGGGAGCTGGTCGAACTCCTCGACGACGGACTCGGCCAGCGAGCGAACGCAGTCCTCGACGAACTTGGCGTTCGCGTGGGCGTGGTAGGTCATGTGGTCCTCGTCCGGACGTTTCGCGAGGTTGTAGATCCGCGCGCTCATCGCGTCGCGGGCCACGTCGATCACGTCCCGCAGATCCACGTCGGGCGACCCGTCGCTCGTGATGGTGAGCGTCGCGTGGCCGCGCTGTGAGTGACCCGGCTGCGGAACTTCGTCCAGGAAGGTCTCTACCGTCTCCTCGTCGACGCCGAGGTCGATCAGGGTGTCGTGGGCGCGCGATTCGGACATCCCCTGCGAGCAGGGACAGACGGTCATGCCCGTAACGCGGGCACCGATCTCCTCGCGGGTACCCTCGTCGGTCGCGACGGCGCCCGCGATGATGGTCGCGGTGTTCTGCGTGTCGAGACCGGAAGCGGGCGTCCGCTCGCGGGTGACGTAGTCGGCTTCCATCCGCACCTCGGCCGTCGAGGTGTAGTCGTGCTTCTCGAGGAGGCGCTCGGCGACGTCACCACAGACCTCCTCGACGCGGTAGGACGGCTCCGAGACGGCGGCCTCCAGCGTTTCGTCGATCACCTGCATGTTCCGACTCATGTCGATTCCCTTGCGGCCGCTGGGCAGGTCGACGAACACTTCGAACTCCGCCATCAGGACGATCGGACGCTTCCCGTTTCGGTCGAGTTTGACGAGTTTCTCGACCCCGGTGACGCCGACCTGACTGAGCCCGACGGTCACGTCGGGTTGGCTTGCCTGAACGTCAGGCAACTGGTGACTCATCGACTATCGGCAGGGTCGCGCCGCGATTATGGCTTTCGGTCCGACCGGTGAGAGTTGCGTCCCGTGGACAAATCCGGGTGCGCCGTTGGCGGTCCGTCCACTCGTACGGACGGTCGTAACTGTGTCCCGGCCGTCCCCGCCGCCGTCGTCGACGGACGGGGCCGACTGACGACAGTCCGTCTCAGGGCCAGTCGTCCCGTGTCTCTCCCTCGAACGGGTCCGCTTCCTCGGCCGCACCCAGGTCCCACTCGGCGAACTCGGCAGCCTCCTCGACGTCGAGGTACTCCCAGTCTCGCTCCTCGGCCGCGGCCCGGTCCTCGTCGGTCGTACCGATGAAGACGTGCCGGTCCGTCTCGAACTGGTCGGCCACGTTGTCGAGGCTCTCGCGGACGCCGCGCGGTCCCGAGAAGAAGTCCTGGCGGATGCGCCGCTTGCGCGTGAAGTTGGTGACGACGTACGTCGGCTGATCGCTGAGGACGCCCACGTACTCGGTCCACTGTCGGGCGTCGTCGAACACCGCGTTCGGGTCGGCGAGCGCTTTCAGCGCCTCGAGTTCGAACGCGAGCGTCATCGTCCCACCGCTGTCCATAGACGAGGTATCGCCGGACTGGGCAAAACGGCTTCGATCCGTGACCCGGCCGCTACTGGACGTGGTAGTAGTCGGTGAACACGACGACGTCGCCCTTGTTCAACCCCGAGAGGTTGGACGGATCCCGGGGGGGATACCCCCTCGGAGACGTGAACGAGATACTTCTGTGCCGAGTCGTCGAGTTCGTCGAAATGACGCACTCGTGCGCTCTCGGGCACGGTGTCGGTTCGGTTCACGTCGTATTCCGCGTCGACGGTACGTGTCATATGGCAACAATTGCCACTGTGGGTGATAAAGGTTTCGTCGGAGGGGGTGCGACGGGATCGGTCGCGAACCGCCCCGTCGCCGTCAGTGGTTCTCCTTGTAGACGTTCAGCAGTTCCTGCATCGACTCCTTGGCGTCGCCAAAGAGCATGTTCGTGTTGTCCTGGGCGAACAGTGGGTTGGGGACCCCGGAGAACCCGGGACTGAGGCTCCGCTTGTTGACGATGACCGTCCGGGCCTCGCCGACGTTGAGGACCGGCATGCCGGCGATGGGACCGGAGTCGGCCGTGTTGGCCGATGGATTCACCACGTCGTTGGCACCGATGACGATGACCACGTCCGTCTGGGAGAAGGTCGGGTTGATCTCCTCCAGATCACGCAGTTTCTCGTAGGGAACGTCGGCCTCCGCGAGGAGGACGTTCATGTGCCCGGGCATCCGGCCCGCGACGGGGTGGATGCCGAACTCCACGTCGATACCGTTCTCGGCGAGGAGTTCGGCTAGCTCCGCGACGGCGTGCTGAGCCTGGGCGACGGCCATCCCGTAGCCGGGGACGATCACCACCCGGTCGGCGACGTCGAGGATCATCTCCACCTCCTCCGCGGAGGTGGTGGTGATCTGCCCCTCGTAGATGTCCTCCATCTCCTCGCCGTCGTCGCCGCTCTCGCCGATCCCGCCGAAGAAGACGTTCGCCAGCGACCGGTTCATCGACTCACACATGATGATGGTGAGGATCAGCCCCGAGGCGCCGACGAGCGTCCCCGCGATGATCAACACCGAGTTGCTGAGGACGAATCCGGTCGTGGCGGCCGCCAGCCCCGAGTAGGAGTTGAGCAGTGCGATGACGACGGGCATGTCGGCGCCGCCGATGGGGATCACCAGCAACACTCCGAGGATCGACGCGGCGACGATCAGGACCCAGTACGAGGGAACCCACTCGGCGAGGGGTACCGAGCCGAGCAGCGGCGGGCGAAGTGTGAGGTGGAGGCCGGCGAGGACGGCGACGATCAGGAACGCGGCCTTGGCGATCTGTTCGCCATCGTATCGGACCGCCGAGTCGTCGATCACGCCGTGGAGTTTGCCGGCGGCCACCACGCTTCCCCAGAAGGTGACGGCACCGATGATGCCCGCCAGCGAGGCCGTCGCCGTCACGCCCACCCCGAAGCTTCCGGTGCCGAACATGTCGATCACTTCGGCGCCGGCGACCAAGGCGGACGCTCCGCCGCCGAACCCGTTGAACAGGCCGACGAGTTGGGGCATCTCCGTCGTCTCCACCGTCACCGCCAGCCAGACGCCCACCGCCCCGCCGACGAGCAACCCGGCGAACAACAACACGGGTGTGAGGATGTTGGTCACCAGTACCGTCACCCCCACGGCGAGTGCCATCCCGCCGGCGGAGATGAGGTTCCCCCGCGGCGCCGTCCGCGGGTGGGTCATGTCGCGGAGGCCCTGGATGAACATGACGCCGGCGACGAGGTAGACGAACGCGAGCGCCGCCTCGGGGAGGTCGAGAATGGCGGCCATGGCTCAGTCCCTCCCTCCGCTGCGGAACTGATCGAGCATGCTGTTGGTCACGAGGTAGCCGCCGACGACGTTGACCGTCGCCATGACTACCGCCAGGAATCCGAGTACCGTCGCGTACAACGTCTCCCCGGACCCGGCCACGACGACCGATCCGATGAGCGTGATCCCCGAGATGGCGTTGGCTCCCGACATCAGCGGCGTGTGGAGGTTCGTCGGGATCTTGGTGATGATCTCGTAGCCGACGAACGCGGCCAGCACGAACAGCGTCAGGTTCCGGACGAACACCGAGGCACCGTCGGTGGCCAGCACGAACGTCGCCGGGTCGGTCATGGTGCCCTCCGCTCACGCATCGGTCTTCCCCTCCGCTGGCTCGTCCTCCGTCTCGTCTTCGTCGTCGTCGCCACCGCCGCCGTTCTCGTGGGGTCGTCGTATCGTGCCATCGTGTGTGAGTAGCGTCGAGTCGACGATCTCGTCGTCCGTGTCGACGTCGAGCTCGCCGTCCGCGAGCAGATGATCGAGGAAGTTGTACAGGTTGTTGGCGAACAGCTGACTCGCCGTCTGGGCCACCGTCGCCGGGAGGTTGGTCGGTCCGAAGATGGTCACCCCCTCGTGGGTGATCGTCTCGTCGGCCCGGGTGGGTTCGCAGTTGCCGCCGTCCGCGGCCGCCAGGTCGACGATGATCGAGCCGTCGGCCATCTCCTCGATCATCTCGGTGCTGACGAGTTCGGGGGCCGGCCGTCCGGGGATGGCCGCCGTCGTGATCACTACGTCCGACTCCGGGACCACCCGGCTCATCTCCTTGCGTTGCTGGCGGTAGAACTCCTCGTCCATCTCCCGAGCGTATCCCTCCTCGTCGCCCGATTCCTCCGTCTCGAGGTCGAGTTCGACGAAGTCAGCGCCCAGACTCTCCACCTCCTGTTTCACTTCGAGTCGGATGTCGTAGGCCCGGACCGAGGCCCCGAGACGTTCGGCCGTCGCGATGGCCTTCAGACCGGCGACGCCCGCACCGATGACGAACACCTCCGCGGGGCGGACGGTGCCGGCGGCGGTCATCTCTAAGGGGAACAGCTTCGGCAACTGCTCGGCCGCCACCAGCGTCGCCTTGTAACCGCCGATACTCGCCATCGAGGACAGCACGTCCATACTCTGGGCGCGGCTGATCCGCGGCATGAGTTCGAGTGCGAACGCGCTCACGCGGCGGTCGGCGAGTTCGTCCCATGCGTCGAGGTCGTGCGGGCCGAGCGTTCCGACGACCACCTGCCCTTCGCGGTACGGGTCCATCGGTTCGTCGGCGTTCGCGGCCAGTCCTCGGACCTGACAGATCACGTCCGCGCGCTCGAACACCTCGGCCCGGTCGTCGACGACCGTACAGCCGACATCCTCGTAGGCCGCGTCGGCCCAGTCCGATCCCTCGCCAGCGCCGCTCTCGACGCAGACGTCGACGCCACGGTCCACCAGCTTCTTCGTCACCGGCGGCACGAGAGCGACTCGCGTCTCCCCCGCCGCCGTCTCGCTCGGTACGCCAACGATCATGACACGATTCCCCGGTTCGTGCGGTTCTCGACGACCGGTTCGCCGGGAACGCCCCGGCCGCCGACGTCCCGCTGACAGTTATTTCGTCGCATGTTCACACGCCACTATGTGTAAATCTCCCACACGCCTACGAATGTTTGAGTGTTCACATAAATTCTCGGGGTAGTTTCCGGGGTTCGCGCCGCCGCATTTCCCGTCGGCTCGCGGCCGCAATCGTGTGAACTTACTTACTACTCCCGACACTACCCACACGGGATGAAGAACCGGGCGGTCGCCGAGCGACTCCGCGAGATCGCCGACTTCCTCGCAATCCGGGAGGTGGAGTACAAACCGCGCGCCTATCGGACCGCCGCGCGAAACGTCGAATCGCTCTCCGAACCGATCGAGGACGTGTACGACCGCGGGGATCTGCAAGAGATCGAGGGCGTGGGCGAATCCATCGCGGAGAAGATTGCCGACTACCTCGACACGGGGGAGATGTCGTACTACCGGGAGCTTCGTACGGACCTCCCCATCGATATCGAGGCGATCACCAGCGTTCAGGGCGTCGGGCCGAAGACGGCGAAGCGCCTGTATCTGGACCTCGACGTCCGGACCCTCGAAGACCTCGAACGCGCCGCCGAGGCGGGCCGCATCGCCGAACTCGACGGGTTCGGCGAGAAGTCACAGGCGAACATCCTCGACAACATCGAGCGCGCGAAACGTGGCCAGGAGCGAATGCTTCTCGGTCACGCGTTCCCAATCGCACGGGACGTCGAGCGGCGACTCGACGAATCCGACGCCTTCGACCGGGTCGATACCGTCGGCTCGTTCCGGCGGCGGCGACCGACCGTCGGCGACGTCGACGTACTGGCCACCGCGACCGATCCCGAGGCCGCCATGGAGACCTTCTGCACACACGGGGACGTCTCGCAGGTGTTCTCCCGCGGTGAGACGGGTGCGTCGGTGCTCGTCGGCGACGACCTCCGGATCGACCTCCGAATCGTCGCCGACGAGGAGTACGGGGCCGCACTCGTCTACTTCACGGGGTCGAAAGCCCACAACATCGCGCTCCGAAACCGGGCGATCGACCGCGACTGGAAACTCAACGAGTACGGACTGTTCGACGTGGGCGAGGCGCGACGCGAGGCGTCGGAGACGCCCCGGGAAACCGGTGGCGACGACGGTCAGCGGGCCGGCGAGCGCATCGCGGGCGACACCGAGGAAGCCGTCTACGCGGCGCTGGATCTCGCCTGGATCCCGCCGGAACTCCGCGAGGATACCGGCGAGATCGACGCGGCCGCGGCGAACGACCTTCCCGACCTGGTCGCGACCGACGACGTGCGGGGTGACCTGCAGTGTCACACCGACTACTCAGACGGGTCACACTCCGTTCGCGAGATGGCGGTCGCCGCCGACGAACACGGACTGGAGTATCTCCTCGTTACCGACCACGGTCCCGAGGCGCCCATTCCGAGCACGCTCGACGCCGACGCGTTCGACGCTCAGCGAGCCGACGTCGAGGACGTGAACGCCGACGACGAGATTTCGGTGACGATCCTCCAGGGTATCGAAACCGAAATCACCGAGTCGGGACTCGGCGTCCCCGACGACTGGTGTGACCGGTGTGACCTGGTGGTCGCGGGCCTGCACAGTCGCCCCGACGAGCCGACCGAGCGGGTCGTTCGGGCGCTCCGGGAGGCGCCGGTCGACGTGTTGGCCCATCCGACCGGCCGGTTGCTCACGGAACGCGACCCCCTCGATCTGAACCTGGACGCCGTGCTGGGAACTGCCGCCGAAGAGGGGGTTGCCGTCGAGATCAACGCCCAGCCGAGACGGCTCGACCTCGACTGGCAGGCAGTCGCGGAGTATCGCGACACCGCCGATTTCGTCGTCTCGACCGACGCCCACACCACCGGCGAACTCGACTTCCTCCACCTGGGCGTCGCACAGGCGCGCCGCGGGTGGTGTGACGCGTCCGACGTCCTGAACACGCGGTCGCTCGACGACCTTCGTTCCGCCTTCGGGGACTGATGCGAATCGTTGTAACTACCGGCCGACGCCGACCACGGGGGCAGTGACGGCCGGAACTGACGGAGCACAGGCCGTCTGGGGGGTGCTCCCTCGAACTGGGAACGATGCTGACAGTTAAATGATACCACGCCGTAGGGGGCCCATGGGCTCGATTCTCCTCGCGACGGACGGTAGCGAGTACGCACGGCGGGCGGCCACTCGGGCCATCGAACTCGCCGAGGAACGGGACGCGACGCTCCACGTCATCTGTGTGGTCGACGAACGCCGATTCGGCGACCCGGCGCTCAGCTCGGCGGAACTGGCGACCATCTACGCGGAGGACCACGCTACCATTACCGTCGACGAGGTCACGCGGATGGCGGAGGCGAGCGACGTCGACGTCGAGGGCGATACCCAACACGGTCTTCCCCACGAGATCATTCTCGACTACGCCGACGAGGTGGACGCGGATCTCATCGTCGTCGGCGAACACGGCGACCACGAGGAGCATTTCTCGGGCGTCGGACGGGAAATCACCGAGTCGGCAGTCTGCGAGGTGGTCGTCGTCGACGGCGGGACGTAGCCACCACGTTCTCCCTCCCGCTCGTTCTCGCTCACCGACTCCCGACCGCCGACCCGAACCCCTGTCAGACCGACTCCCCACCTCGTATCTGCTCCCCGCCGGCGTCGTCGTGGTGATCGGACTGTTCCTCCTCGCCGTCCAGTTGCGGGGGGCGGCGACGGCCGCCGCGGCGCCGGCGCTCGAACGGGTCTTCGCCAAGGTGCTCGTCGGTGACCTCTCCGCGCTCGGTAACGGCTCCGTGATCGCCGCGCTCTCGCTCTCGCCTCTCACCGCCGACCTCGTTTCGGCCCCCAGGCATTCCTGATGACCGCCGGGTCGCGGCTCGGCTCCGCGGCCATCGTCGTGTTCGTCGGCGCGCTCGATCACCTCCAGCGAACGGGCTCCTCCCTCCAGCACTCGATCAGGATGGGACTGCTCGTCTTCCTGTTGACTCACTCGATATACCTCCCCGCGACGCTGCGCGGCTACCTGGCGCTCCCGGCGCTCAGTCCGCCAATCCGCGCCGTGAACGGCGACTGGACCCTCGGCGTCCGAGCCCTGGCGACGATGGATCCGCTCGTGGTCGGCATCACGACCCGACTCGGTCCCCTCCTCTCGGTGCTTTTCGCCGTCGCGCTCCTCCTCGGGAGCCTTCACCTCTTCGACCGCCTCCTCGGACGGGTCGACACGTCGACGCGCCGCGGTCACTTTTTCGATCGCTTCGAGCGCACCTAGGTCTCCTTCGCTATCGGTCTCGTCGTGACGGGCGTGAGCACGAGCGTCGCGTTCTCGCTCGGCGTCATCGTGTCCTCTACAACCGCGGCTACGTCGAACGCGACGAACTCGCCCCCTACGTCCTCGGGGCGAACCCTCGTTCTCGGTCCGCTGGCGTTCGCGTGAATCGAAACCGGCCGTCGACGGGCCGCGACACCAACCCACAATTGTCACTGAATGAGAACGATCGCCGTCGCTTTCCGCACCGCCGCCGTAGGTCGGCGGGATGCAACTCGACGGCAAGACGGCAATCGTCACGGGCGGCGCATCGGGAATCGGGAGGGCCATCGCTACGGCCTACGTCGAAGCCGGGGCGGACGTCGTCATCGCGAACCGAACCGAGTCGTCGGGCACCGCCGTCGCGGACGAACTCGACTGTACGTTCGTCCGGACCGACGTGCGCGAGTACGACCAGGTCGAAGCGCTCGTCGAGGCCACCGTCGACGAGTACGGAGCACTCGACGTGATGGTGAACAACGCGGGCGTCGCGAGCGAAACCACCGTCGAGGAGATGAGCCTCGACGAGTGGGAGAACGTCCTCCGGACCGACCTCGACGGCGTGATGCACGGTACCAAGGCCGCCCTTCCCTCCCTGAAGGAGACGGACGGCTGCATCGTCAACGTCGCCTCCATCTACGGCTTGGTCGGTGGCAAGGGTGCCGCCTCGTACTCCGCGGCCAAAGGCGGCGTGGTGAACTTCACCCAACAGGTCGCCGTCGACTACGCGACGGCGGGCGTCCGCGTCAACAGCATCTGCCCCGGCTTCGTCGAGACGCCGATGACCGAGGACCTCCTCGAAACCGACCGGTTCTACAGCTTCGTCCGCGACGAGACGCCGATGGACCGCCCGGCACAGCCGGAGGAGATCGCCCCGCTCGCCGTCTTCCTCGCCTCAGACGGGGCGTCCTACCTCACCGGGGCGAACATCCCCGTCGACGGCGGGTGGACGGCCCACTGAACCGCGCCGATTCCAGCCGTGTGAAAACGACCGACGTGGGGATCGTTACTCCCGCCCGTCGTGGCATCTGGTTGCCGCCATCGCGCGCGGGGCGAGTACGCCGTACACGCAGGTGCTCGACCTCCCGTCGCGGTCCTCAACGAAGCGTTCGACGCCGAGTCACCGCACGACGGTCACGGGTACGGACGCCGGCTGAATCACCCATCCACCTGTCGCGGGCGCGCGTTCCCCTCGATCGATCGAACCGATCACCGGAACACAATCACCGTTCGTTATGATACTCGCTCGCGGGGACGGCTCGTTTCCCGCGTCAGCGTCCCGACCCGGGCGCACGTCGCCGTGCGATCACGCCGACTCGTCTTCCGCCGGCGCCTCGAACGCCGGCGGCAGTCCGACGTGTTTGAGGCCCTCCCACTCGGTGATGTCGAACCGATACAGCCTGGTTCGTTCCGCCTCGCCCGCTCTGCGGAACAGGTCCGGTTGCCACGGAAACTCGATCCGGTCGCCGACGGCCGTCGTCTCCTCCTCGGGCACCGCGTCGATGCGGCCGGTGAGCAACGCACTCCGCCAGTTGAACTGGGTCTCGACGCTGTAGACGAGAAAGCGTGCCTCCGTCACCCGGTCGCTCAACGCCGCCTTCCGGCTGCCGGTGCCGACGATGTAGAGTAGGTAGAGCGCCTCCGCCTCGTCGTCGTAGCCGTACGACATCGGTCGGAGACTGGGTGCCCCGTCCGCGGGCAGTCCCAGCACCCCGACGCTGTGGCTCGACAGCAGCGCCCGAATCTCCCCGTCGTCCATTCGCACCATCCCGTAGTCGGTGAGGTCGTCGATAGTCATTCGTCCGAACGTAGCAGTCAGTTGTCGTAATTCCACCCGTCGTTCTTACCCCGTGGGAATCGACTCGTGCTGCCGGCTGTACGTCGATACGGCCGCAGCATCAGGTGTCCGCCGTCTCGTCCGCACCGAGGAGCGTCCGCGCCCGGTCGCGCAGTTTCCGGGCCAGCGTCTCGCTGGTTTCGGTGGCGTCGGTGATCTCGTCGAGGTCCGCGACGACGAGCGCGGTCACCGTCTCGATGCCGGCCGCTCGGAGCCGCCCGGCGTAGGTCGGTCCGATGCCGTCGACGTCTTCGAGGTCGTAGGCGGCGGCGACGGCCACCGCGTCGACCGCCTCCTCGACTTCGGTGCGGATCGCTTCCCCCACGTTCTCGACGACCGTCGTCGTGACGTCGTCGGTCGTCTCGACGGTGACGACGATTCCCGCCGACCCGACGTCGACGCCGACGTCGACGTCGAGGGCCTCCTCGAGGAACTCCTCGATGGTCCGGGCGTCGTGTCGGACGACTGCCCGTGCGAGTTCGCCGTCGTCGTCCGCGACACCGAGTTCTACCTCGTCGACGTTGCCGACCGTTACGTCCGTCTCGACGTCGACGCCGAGTGCGCGTTCGACCGCCTCCCCGATGACGTCGGCGAGCGCCGGGCGCTCGCGCTGCTCGAGGAACCACTCCGCGACTTCCGGCCAGACGTCGCGGTGGGCGCCGGTGGACATCGCCAGGCCGACGTGACCGGTCGGGTACTCGATGGTCGTCACCTCGCCGCTGACGAGGTCGTTGAACGGTTTGCTCGCCGCCGGCGGGACGAGGTGGTCGTACTCGCCGAGGATCTGCAGGAGTGGGACGTCGATGTTCGCGACGTCGACGCGATCGCTCCCGACGACGAGTTCGTTCTCCGCGAGGCGGTTCTCCTGATAGATTGCCTCGACGAACTCCGCGTACACCGCGCCGGCCACGTCCACGCCCTCGGCGAGCCACCGCTCCATCCGCGCGAAGTTCGCGACGAAGTCCTCGTTTTCGAGGCGGTCGTACAGGTGGACGTACTTCGTGACGGCGTTGGCGACGGGGTCCATCAGGTCGAAGCCGGCGTCGAGAAACTCCCCCGGGACGTTCCCGAACGTCTCGGAGACTGCGTGGGGATCGTAGTACGCTTCGTCGCCCCACCGTTCGAGGATGCCGCCGGTGTCGTCGAAGTGAAGACCGGCCGCCAGCAGTCCGAGCGCGTTCACCTTCTCGGGGTGGAGGGCGGTGTAGATGGCCGCCATCGTCCCTCCCATGCAGTAGCCGAGCAGGTTGATCGACTCCTGGCCGGAGCGCTCGCGGACCTCGTCCACGCAGTCGTCGAGATAGCGGTTCACGTAGTCGTCGAGGCCGAGCGCGGTGTCGAGTTGGCTGGGTTCGTTCCAGTCGATCAGGTACACGTCGTGGCCGGCTTCGAGGAGGCGTCGCACCACCGACCGATCCGGTTGCAGATCCAAGATATACGGTCGGTTGATCAGCGCGTAGACGATCAGGATCGGCACGTCGTGTTGGTCGTCGGTCAGCGACTCGTACCGGTGCAGTTCGAGTTTGTTCTCGGTGTAGACCACCCGACTCGGTGTCTCGCCGACCGCCACCGACGTCGCGGCGTCGACCCGGTCGTCGAACGTGGCCGCCAGGCGCGCCGCCTCGCTCAGTCGGACGAGCGTCTCCTCCTGGGCCGACAGCGCGAGGTCCACGAGGGATGGCGGTCGGTCCGCGTCGTCGGTCACGGGACGCCACCTCGCCGGATCGGCGCCCGCCTCCGGTCGCCGGTCGTGACAACTGACATACTGTTCACTGTCGGTTCGTTCGGGGGCAACCCCCAAAAATCGTCGTCGTCGCTCCCGTGAGACGAGAGGCCGGGGGCGTTCGGGTTACTGTTCCTGGGCCGGTGCGAGTTCGTCGACGTCCACGGACTTCTGGAGGAGGGTCTCCTTCTGGTCCGCGACGACGCGCTCCTCTTTCATCAACTGCTTGTAGGCGCTCTGGGGCGAGAGGTCGCCGACGAGGACGCCGCCGACGATTTTGCCGTCCTTGAACGCCAGGCGTCGCCACTCGGTGTCGGAGTACTTGCGCTCGCACTCGTCGTCGCCGATGGTCGGGTGGCCAAAGGAGAGGAAGGGGAAATCGAAGTGTGTGATCGAGTACGAGGAGACGAAGCGGAACGCCTCGGAACCGGGGTCGATCATGTTCTTCGCGGCGACGGTGCCCTGGGATTTGGCGCTGTCCCACGAGCCGTTCTGAGCGCGTTCGCCGAGGATCGTGTCGTGATACCGGGTGATGTCGCCCGCGGCGTAGATGTCGTCGACGTTCGTCCGCATGTACTCGTCGACGAGGATGCCGTCGTCGCAGTCGACGCCCGTGCCCTGCAGGATTTCGGTGTTGAAGTTCAGGCCGATGGCGACGCCGACGAAGTCGCCCTCGTAGCGGTCGCCGTTGGGGTCGACTGCCGCCGTCACGTTGCCGTCGTCGTCGGTCTCGAAGTGGTCGACGCCGCTCTGGAAGACCGGTTCGACGCCGCGTTCGCGCATGGCATCGTGGAGGATTTCCGCGCCCTCTACCGACAGCGCGTAGCGCCACCAGCAGTCACCGCGCATGAGGTAGTGCGCTTCGACGTCCTGTTCGCCGCAGATGGCCGCGAGGTCGATGCCGAGGAGTCCAGCCCCCACGACGATGCCGGTGTCGGCCTCTTCGGCATGTTCCCGGATACCCCGCGCGTCCTGGAACGTCCAGAAGTGGTGGATGCCGTCCGCGTCGCTGTTGTCGACGGGCAGTTGCGTCGGCGTCCCGCCCGTGGCCACGAGGAGTTTGTCGTACTCGATGATTTCGTCTTCGTGTGTCCGCAGTCGGTGGCCGTCGGGGTCGACGTTCGTGACCAGCGTATCGAGGCGGAGGTCGATATCTCGGTCCTCGTACCACGACGGTTCGTGGATGGAGATGGGCATCTCCGGCAGTTTCCCCTTGGCGAACTCCTTGATGAGGATGCGGTTGTAGAGGGCTTCACCTTCGTCGGTGATGACGGTGATCTCGGCGTCCGGCGCCTCGTCGCGCAGCGTCTCGGCGGCCGAACTCCCCGCGATTCCGTCGCCGATGATCACATACGACTTGGTCATACCCCGATCTTTGGGGGTACGGGTTAATGTCGATTGCTATCCGCGAAATTCGCCTCTACTCGGGGCCGTCTCCCCATTTACCGTTGACTTGAAGGTTGGACAGTGCGTATCCACGGCGATGAAACTTCGTCAGAACGTCCGACACTTCGCCGCGAAACAGGCGCTCACGATGCCCGTCGTCGGCGAGATGGTCCGCGAGAAACTCGTCGACCTCCACGTCGACGTCTTCGGGGCCAAGGCCGCCGACGGGCGGCGGGCCGAACGCGAGGCGCGACTGGAGGCTTTCTTCGACCGCACGTTCGACACCTACGTCGACGCGCTGGACGCCGGGTACTCCGAAGCCAGCGCCCGCGAAATCACGCACGTCCAGGCCAACTTCGAGTTCTACAACCACGGCTGGACGGAGATGATGGAGTTCCCGGCCGACGAACTGGAGGCCCACTACGACCGCTACAGCGACTTCTTCGAGCGCCACGACATCACCATCGCCGACCCACTCGGCGAGTACGGGGACGGGTCCCTCCCGGACGCCCCCGCGACCCCCGAACGCCTCGACGACCCGGTCCACCCGCACGCAGAGAGCGGGTTCGCCGACGACGTGTACGTCGAAGACGAGGACGGCGACCTGATCGTCGGCGGCCGCGAGGACCCCGGCGACGTGGACGTGAGTGCCGCGCCCGGCGTCGACGAGGAGACCGAAGCTTAGTCCGCGTCCGCGATCAGGTCCGCACACTCGAACCCCGCGACGACGCCGCCGTTCAGGCTTCGTTCGGGGTACTGCGCCCGACTCGCCATCCCCGCGTAGTACACGCCGTCGGCCACGTCCCCGCTCAGATCGTAGGGCACCACCATCTCCAGATATCCGCGCTCGTACACCGGCGCGGCCCGTGGATTCCGCGCCACACGGAACTCCCGCACCGACGACCGGTCGAAGGTCGGAAACATCTCCTCGACGTGGGTCAGCCACGTCTCCTCCAGCGCCGTGTCGTCCATCTGCCAGACGTCCTCGTCCCGGCTCTGGACGTAACTGGCGATGTAACAGAGGTGGTCGCCGCCGTATCGCTCCGGTGGGACGAAGTTCGTGTGTTCGATCAGCGCGCCGAACGGCGCGTCGTGGGCGACGTTGAGCCAGTACGTCTCCGTGAGCGGGTCGTCCATCGTCACCACGGCGCACACGGCGCCCTGAAAGTCGATGTCGCAGGCGTACCCCGTCAGCGATTCGAGGACGTTCGGCATCGTCGCGACGACGACGCCGTCGGTCTCGCGGGTCTCGACCCCGTCGTCGGTCTCGACGGTGATCGAATCGACCGCGCCGCCCGCCGTCCCCAGGTCGACCGCTCGGGTCCCCGTCTCGACGTGTTCCCGACCCACGGCGTCGACGAGGGCGTCGATCAGGACGGCGAACCCGCCCCTGAGGTAGCCGAGAATCTCCCCCCGGCGCAGGTCGCGTTCCCCGCGGAACTTGATCCGGCCCAGGAGCCACGCGGCGCTTACGTCCTCCTTCCGGTCGCCGAACTTGGCGTCCAGTAGGGGTTCGAAGAAGTTCTCGTAGACGCCGCGGGTGGTGTGTGAGAGCAGGAACTCCTTGATCGGCACGTCCTCGAAGGTTTCCAGGTCGTCGTAGGTGTCCAAGCGGGGGCGTCCCCCGCGCACGTCGATTTCGAGCGTTAGCAGGCCCAGCCGGAACGTGTCGTAGAGGCTCAGGTGGGGGTAGGCGGCGATCTGTGGGAGGGTGTCCAGCGGGTGAACCACCCCGTCGACGTAGTAGGCGTTTTTTCCCACCAGCCACTCCACCCGGTCGCCGAGGCCCAGTTCCTCGGCCACCTCGACGATGGTCTCCTCGGACTTGGAGAGGTGGTGGTAGAACTTCTCGACGTCGTCGCCGGCGGTCGAGTACGTGGCGGCCAGGCCACCCAGGTCGTCGCTCGCCTCCAGCACCGTGGCCTCGTGGCCGTGTTGCTGGAGGCGGTAGGCCGCGGCAAGTCCCGCGATGCCGCCGCCGACCACGTGGATCATACCGACCCTGTGCCGGGGAGGGGTAAGTGGATTGTGGATCAGACACCGACGCCCGAGTCGGTCAGATCCGCCGCGAGCACGAAGTCCGGGTCACCGCTCACGTCGGCCCGCGCGGCTGCCGCGTCGGTGACGTATCGTGGCGTCTCGGGAACCAACAGGCGCGCCCGGTCGGCGTCCAGGCGTGCGGCGTCCCGAGCGACGGCGTCGACGAGGGTTCGCGCCGCTGCCGGATCGGCCCACGCCCCGACCGCATACTCCGTCCACCGATCCGCCGGATCGTCGCCCGTCTCGAACACCCGGTTGCGGAACGCCATCCCCCGCGTCCCGCCCTCGCTGACGACGAACAGGCCGTCCGCGTCGGCCGCCCGTTGCAGGTCCTCTGGTCGGAGTTCCGAGAGGGTCCACGCCGTCCCCGGATCGATCGTCAGCCCCCGCAGGTGGTGACGGGCGTCGCTCTCGGTCCAGAACGCCCACCCTGCGTCCGGGTCGGCGACCACCGACAGGTCCAGGTCGGCGTCGGCGTCCGCCGCCACTTCCGCCCAGCGGAACTCCGTACACGGCTCGAAGCCGAGGCTCCGCGCGAGGCCGAGGCTGGCGACGTTCCACGAGAAGACGAGGTTGCGACACACGGTCGTGTTCCGGTCGCGAGCCCAGGTCAACACCGCGTCCGTGAGCCGCCGGGCCAGTCCCCGGTCCCGGTAGTCCGGGTGGACGCGCAACCCCTGCACCCACGACTCCCGGTCCGAGAGTTCGACGCCCTGGATCACGCCGACCGCCTGCCCGTCGTCCGCGGCGACGAGCGTGTGGCTGGTCTCGCTCTCGTCGGCCGCCCACTCCCGGAAGGTTCGGGGAAGGTAATCCTCCATCTCCCGGTCGGGCCACGTCTCCCGCGTGAACGCGGCGATGGCCTCGTGGTCTCCGACGCGCGCCGGTCGAACGTTCATACCGACGGTCGTGAGTCGCCCCCGGCCCGAGCACGGCCCGACGGGCGTGCGGTCGCCTCCGTCATCTCAGGTCCACGGCACCGACCGGGGCTGGAGTTCGCCGACGAGCGACTCGCCCATCGCGGCCGCCGGATCGTCCCGGTTCGCGAGCGTCCACATCAGCTTCGCAGTCGCCGTCTCGGGCAGCGTATCGCCCGCCTCGACGACGCCCGCGTCCAGCAGGTCACGCCCCGTGTCGTACACCCGATCACAGACCCGACCTTCGAGGCACTGGCTCGTCATGGCGACGACCGTTCCGTCGGCGACCAGTTCCTCGATCCGGTCGATCCAGTCCATGGCGACGTGGCCCAGTCCCGTCCCCTCGACAACGACGCCCGCGGCGTCGTCGAGGTGGTCCAGCGCGGCGGGGTTCATCCCCGGCGTGAACTTCAGGAGTTCGACGCTCGTCTCCAGCGCGGGCGAGAGGTCGAGATCCGTCTCACCCCGTTCGGGTCCGTCGCGCCGGAAGCTGACCGTCTCGGTGTCGTAGTCGACCCGACCGATCGGCTTCGCGCCGACCGTCTCGAAGGCGTCGCGACGCGAGGTGTGGTTCTTGCGCACGCGGGTCGCGCGGTGGAGCGCGCAGACATCGTCGCTCGACGACTCGTGCATACAGACCAGCACCTCCGCGCGGTCGCTCGTGGCTGCCTCGACGGCACAGACCGCGTTCATCACGTTGTCACTGGAGGGACGGTCCGCCGACCGCTGGCTCCCGGTGAAGACGACCGGGACCGGCGTATCGAGCATGAACGCGAGCGCCGACGCGGTGTACTGCATCGTGTCGGTGCCGTGCATGACGACGACGCCGTCCGCACCGGCCTCGATCTCCTCGTGGACGGCCTCGGCGAGGTCCTGCCACACCGCGGGCGTCATGTTCTCGGAGAGGATGTTGGCGACGACGCGGCCGCGGTAGTTGGCCCGCCCCGCGAGATCCGGCACCGCCCGAAGCACGTCCTCGGCGTCGAACTGGGCGGTCACCGCGCCGGTCCGGTAGTCCACGGTCGACGCGATGGTGCCGCCGGTCGAGATGAGCGAGACGGTCGGCAGGTCGTCGTCGAACTCGATCGTCGATCCGCCCTCACCGTCGTCGGTCCCCTCCACGTCGTAGACGTCGCGTTCGAGCACTTCCACCGCGGCGTCCCCGCGGTCGATGCCGACGTTGTAGCCGCCGGGCAACTTCACGACGAGGTGGTCGGCCGTCGTGGAGGGCATGAGGACGCCCTCGTTCTCGACGCTCCCGCGTTCGACGCGGACGCGATCCCCTGGGTTCATACACCGCGGTACCGGCCGGGCGGACTTGAATCCACTCGTCTCGGCGCAAGCCACTTGCCCCTCGCCCCCCGAGGCGGCGTATGCGCAGACCCGAACTCGGACGCTCGACCACGGACGGACCAACCGAGGAGTCGTCCGGACGCCTCGGCGGCCTCCGTCGCCGCCTCGGCGACATCTTCGCCCTCCGACCGTTCCTCCTCGCTCTCGTCCTCGCTATCGTCGGCCTCGTCGTCGGCGGGAGCGTGCCGGTCGTCGGGACGGTCGGCCGCTTCCTCGGCATCGCCCTCGCCGGGTTCGTTCTCGCGTTCGTCGCCTCCGGTCGCCGGTACGTCGAGGTCGGCCTCGCCGGCGCGCTCACGGCCGGTGTCGGCGTCGTCCTCTCCGCCGTCGACGTGGCCTTCCTGCCGGTCGTCGCCGAGTACGGACTTCGCATCGCCGGCGTCGGGACTACCGCTGGCCTGATCGCGGCGCTCCTCGGTCACTACTTCGGCCGTGACCTCCGGGCCGGGCTGACGCGGGAGTTGTAGGGTATCCCTCCGTCGGTGGCCGCCGGCCGCTGCGGAGCCGTTCCGACCGCTGAGCCTACGATCGGGTGACCTGCCACTCGTCGCCGTGGCGGGTGAGCACGCCCCGGTCGGCGAGCGTATCGAGCGCCCCGCGGACCGCGTCCGGGGGCGCGTCGACTTCCTCGACGACGTCCTCGGTGGTGTCGGCACCGGTCGCCACCGCTGCCAGCACCTCGGCGTGGAAGCGATTGTCGGCGTCGACGCCGAGGTGGTCGTCCAGCCGGTCGAGTATCGTCGTGATCCGGCCGTACACCCACCGCTGGGCGAGCGAGAGTTCGTTTTCGAGCGCCTGCAACTCGTCGAACGCGGTCGCGAGGTCCCCGACGTCGTCGGCGGTTTCGCCGGGCGCGTCGAGCGAGACGTGTCGGCACCGGCCGTCCATGTCGAGGCTGGGACTCGCGGGGTACGCGCTCTTGACGCCGAAGCCGTACGGCGAGACGCTCACCTCTAGGCGGAGGTTCCGGGAGATGTGGAAGTACTTCCGTCGCTGGTCGTCGGTGTGGCTCTCGACCAGTCCCGCCTCCTCCAGTTTTCGGAGGTGGTCGATTACGGCCTTGGGACTCACGCCGAGATACTCGCTGATCTCCGTGACGTAACAGGGCTTTCGCGCCAGGAGTCGCAGGATCCGCCGGCGGTTCTCGTTTCCGAGGAGGTCGAGTAGTACCGCCGAGTCCATGACGTGAGGTAAGCGTCGGTGATTGAAAAGGCCTGCGTGTGTCCCGCCGGTCCTGTTCAGATTAGCTGATTCCATGCGAAGGCGAACGATCTGAGCCACTCGTTTGCAGTTTCTGCTTCGGCGTTGCTAAAACAGTTCGAGAAGCTGGTAGTTCTACGTTTTACTTCGCGAAAGACACGTTCGACGCTGTTCCGATTTCCGTGGCGTTCGTATCTGAAATCGAGGCCGTGGCGACGGCACGCGTCGTTTAGTGGTGTCGCGCCATCGACGAGAAACACGGCGTCGTCAACGTTGTGTTTCTCGCGCAATTCACGGAAGAACGAGTAAGCAATAACGTTAGTTCTCGTCGGCTCAAGCTTTGTATGGAGTAATTCGTTCGTCTCTGGATCAACCGCAGCGTACAGCCAATACCGCTCGTCATTGAGTCGGATCACCGTTTCATCAACCGCAACGTGATCCGGGCTTCGACCCTCTTCGGGCTGTAGATCTGCCTTGTGAACCCAGTTGTGAACAGTGGAGCGTGCCCGCTCAAAACCAAATATCTCAAGAATAGAGACAGTATTCGAGAGTGATAGTCCGGCAAGATGGAGCTGAATACTGAGCTTCATCAACAGCCGAGGTGTTGCCTCTCGTTCCACAAAACCTAACTCGATTCGGTCGAGACACCCGTTGAGGCTAGCGTTTTCGGGCATGAATCACTCAGAAAACGCTACGCCTCACCTTTCAATCCTTATCTGAACACGAGGGTCCCGCCGGATGGTGTTTCGATTACGGTAGAACTCCTCTCGAAATGACTGACGGCACCTCGAAAGCCCCGCCCGGGTCGGCTGGCCAGCCGGCACCGCCGGGCGGGACTGAAAGGGGGGCGTTCGAGGTGGTCTCAAGCGCGTCGCAGTAGTACTCTCACGGTTATCTCACCACTACGATCCCGCCGTCGTTCGGACTCCGGACGGCCTTCGATCCCGGCGGTTCGGTCGGCTACGCCGTCGGCGCGAACACCACGAGTGCGGTGGTGTCCGCGACTGCGGTCGGCGATATTTCGCGGTCCCCGTCGAACCGGATCACCGCTCCCGCACGGAGAGCGTACGTCTCGTCGTCGAGGGCGAGTTCGAGGTGGCCGTCGACCACGTGGAGGACGACGTCCGTCCCCTCGTGGGTGTGTCTCGGGACCGTCTCCCCGGCGTCGAGTTCGAGGCGCACCGTCCGGGGGCGGCGCGTCTCGAACACCTCGGCGTGCGGGTGGCCGTCCAACTCGCTGAGCGTGGTGTGTTCCGGCATCGGTCGGGAGTCGTCCCGTGGCCCCCTGAGCGACATCCCGATCCAGTTCGGGGTCGCCGGGCACCGTTTTTGTAGTCGCCTCGCGTACGGTGACGCAATGCCAGACCACGTCCTCGTTCCGTTCGACGGTACACCTCAGTCCGAGACGGCGTTGGAGTTCTCCCTCGAGGAGTGGCCCGACGCCGACGTCACCCTCCTGTACGTCGTCGACCCGGTCACGTCGGGGTTCGGTCAGCGGGCACTCCCCGGGAGTTCGGAGACGTGGTACGAACGCGCCCGCGACACCGCCCAGGCCGCCTTCGACACGGCGCGCGAGATTGCGGGACGCCCCCTCGAGACGCGGATCGAGGTAGGGAGTCCCGCCCGCGTCGTCGTCGACGTGGCTCGCGAGGACCCCTTCGAACACGTCGTCATCGGGAGCCACGGCCGCGAGGGCGTCTCCCGCATCCTCCTCGGGAGCGTCGCCGAGGGAGTCGTCCGCCGGTCGTCCGTGCCGGTGACCGTCGTCCGGTAGTGTGAGAGGGATCGTCGTAACTGTCCGTAGATTCTCGTCGAACCGTCCCGGCGAGAACCTATGATGACTTCCGATGAACCCTATGGGTGTCGGCACCACGACCCAATCCGGCGAGTACGGCCGACTTCCGCCGCTTCTTGTTCGTTCGAGCCCTTCCACTCGTGATGGAGTTCGACGACGTTATCCGCACCCGACGATCCGTACACCAGTATTCCGACGCCGACATCGACGACGAGACGCTGTCCGAACTCTTCGAAGACGTGCGTTTCGCCCCCTCTTCGTTCAACCTCCAGCCGTGGGAGTTCCTCGTCGTCCGGGGCGAGGATCTCGAACGACTGCAATCTGTCGCCTACGGTCAAGAACACGTCACCGACGCCGCGGCCGCGGTGGTCGTCCTCGGCACCCTCGACCCGAGCGATCACGCCGAACGCGTCACCGAGGACCTCCTCGAGAAGGGCTACCTCCCCGACGAGGAGGTGGCCGAGGCTCGTCTCGACACCATCGAAGGCCTCGCGAACGCCGACGCGGAGACCCGCCGCGTCTGGACGGTCCAGAGCTGTACCCTCGCCACGATGGCGCTCATGCACGCCGCCTGGG